>NZ_JAIJZP010000003.1:0-198499 GCF_019754175.1 Streptococcus sp. 2018162
ATTTCAACATAAGGTGTTGCTTTTGTATACACTTTTTACACTAAACTTTAGTCCAAAATAAAATAATTTCCTTATTTTGACTACTGAATTCAAAATATTGTTCATCAAATACCTTGAAAGGCTTGACAAATGGTAGAAAAGAGTTCGTCAACAATTTTTCGTTTTAAGTTGTTGAGCTGAAACAGTCTATTCCCAGACTGTTTCACTCCCACCCCCGCACAGCTCAAACTGTCTGGGAGACAGTTTGAGGTTGGAGATAAAGCGAACTTTGTTCGCAACAGTCGTAATGGCCAGATTTGGAGTGTAAAACACGAACAAATCTGCCAATCAACCACTGCGCTGAGATGTTGACACGAACTCTGAGTAGTGGTCCTGGGCTTGAGCCCGGCCTTATAATTTACTAAAGAAAAATGGTGGAGTAAACTGTTTCAAGTGCTCGAAGCAAGCTTGTGCCCCCTCGACATCTTCACAAATGATGAGACAGACGTCGTCACCGCAGACGGTTGCTACAATTTGAGGAATCTCCATGGCATCCAAAATAGAACCGAATGAGTTAGCTAATCCAGGTAGGGTCTTGAGGACCACTTGATGCTGGATAGGTTTTAGCATGACCAAAGCATCTTCCATATAGAGTCGCAGTCGTTTTTCCCAGCGAGTAGGAGCAATGGGGTTGATGACATAGTGAGAAGAATCATCTTCGTTGACTTTGACAAGATTGAGCATCTTAATGTCACGAGAGAGGGTAGATTGGGTAACGGAGACTCCGTTGACCTCTAGTAATTCTTGCAATTCCTGCTGGGTATGTATTTTCTTCTCCATGATTAGAGACAGGATCAGCTGATGGCGGCTTTCAATCTTGTTCATAGGGCCCTCCAATAAAATCAGAATTCAGAATAATTTGGTGATAACAGCCTATTGAATGAACATTGCATCCCCAAAACTAAAGAAGCGGTAGCGTTCTTCAACAGCATGTTTATAGGCATCTAACGTAAATTCTCTACCTGCAAAGGCAGAAACTAGCATAACCAAAGTAGATTTTGGCAGGTGGAAATTGGTTGAGAAGGCATCAACAATTCGGAAGGTGTAGCCAGGTTTGATGAAGATATTTGTCCAACCAGAATCAGCTTCCAAACGGCCATCAAATTTATTACCGATGGTTTCGAGGGTGCGGATGGATGTCGTGCCGACTGCAACGATACGACCACCGCTATCTTTGACCTGATTGAGTGTTTGAGCAGCTTCTGCTGATAGGTTATAGAATTCCGAGTGCATTTCATGCTCATCAACGTTATCAACAGAGACTGGTCGGAAGGTCCCAAGCCCAACGTGAAGAGTCAGATAGACTAGTTTCACTCCTTTAGCTTCGATTTTTTCGAGTAACTCTTGGGTGAAATGTAGTCCAGCAGTTGGAGCTGCGGCAGAACCGTTTTCCTTGGCATAAACTGTTTGATAGCGTTCACGGTCTTCTAATTTTTCATGAATGTAAGGTGGAAGTGGCATTTCGCCTAGGCTTTCCAAGACTTCAAGGAAGATACCTTCATAGGAGAATTCAACAATTCTTCCACCGTGTTCTAATTCTTCTACGATAGTAGCAGTTAATCGTCCGTCACCAAAGGCAACTGTGGTACCGACTTTCAGGCGTTTTGCTGGTTTGGCAAGCACTTCCCACTGATCACCTTGGGTATTTTTCAAAAGCAAAAGCTCAACATGTCCCATAGTTTCAGGCTTGTAGCCATAGAGACGGGCAGGCAGAACACGTGTATTGTTCATGACCAGAGCATCACCGGGATTCAGCTGGTCGATGATATGGTCAAAGTGACTGTCAACCATGCTCCGTTTTTCGCGGTCGAGGATCAATAGTTTAGAGCTGTCGCGCTTTTCAAGGGGTACTTGAGCGATAAGCTCTTCGGGTAAATCAAAATCAAAATCTGCAGTATTCATATTCACTCCTTAGACTAAAATAAAATATAGGTAAAATAAATCAATAGGGCAAATGGCAAAGCCACCAATAAACTACCAATCAGGTAGAAAATAAACTTTAGGACCTTTGATTTAGAAATAAAATAGCCAGTAAGGCAGAACAGAATACCAATAAAAAATAAGTAAAAAAGCACATCTGTCATAAATGTATTATATCATAGTTAGACACTTAAGTCTTGATGGATGGGAAGAGAATTAAAATTATTCGTGTTGATGTAATACTTTATAAGTATAAATTCTTGACAAAAATTGGTCTATACCATATAATAAAGAAAAATAAGAAATGGTATAGACCAAAGAGGTGCGCTATGAAAATTCATGTAGTAAACAATCAAGTTGAAGGAGCAACTGTAGCATTAGATATTTTGAGAGAAAAATTGAACGAAGGTGCCAAGGTATTAGGTTTGGCAACAGGCTCCAGTCCGTTAGAATTTTACAGATTGATTCGTGAGTCGGATTTAGACTTTTCGGATGTGACATCTGTAAACTTGGATGAGTATGTTGGTTTAGGTGAGGAGAGCGACCAATCCTATATCCATTTTATGAAGGAAAATCTTTTCAATGACAAACCGTTTAAGAAATCTTATTTACCGAATGGTTTGGCGACAGATGTAGTTGCTGAAACAGAACGTTACAATAAAATTCTGGCTGAACATCCAGTTGATTTCCAAATTTTGGGTATCGGTCGCAACGGCCATATCGGTTTCAACGAACCAGGTGCTCCATTTGATGGTCAGACCCATCTGGTTGAATTGGCGCCATCAACCATCGAAGCCAATGCACGCTTCTTTGCGGATCCAGAGGAAGTGCCCAAGCAGGCTATTTCCATGGGCATCGCCAACATTATGGCAGCCAAGACCATTGTCCTCATGGCTTATGGTCAGGAAAAAGCTGACGCCATTAAGGCGACTGTGGAAGGTCCTGTGACAGAAGATGTCCCAGCAAGCGTCCTCCAAAACCATGACGATGTCGTTCTTATCCTCGACCAAGCCGCAGCAAGTAAATTGACAAAATAAGAGTTAAAAACCACAACAGTTTTAAGCCGTTAGAGCGGTCTGTTGTGGTTTATTTTTATACCTCTTCCCCAATCAAACTCTGACGAGCTTTTCGGAAACGAATGACATGATAGGCGACCATGGCATGCGAGAGCAGGTTGAGGATAATAAAGATGAGTAGGTTTGCATGTCCAGCTAGCAGTAAGACAACATTTCCAATCACTAAAATCAGACCGTAGATGAACAGTCCTTTTCTACCAACTTGGTGAATTTGTTGATTATAGAAGGAAGTCGAAAGGATGCCTCCGTAGAAAAGTAAGTTTCCTACAATCAGCATGGGCAAGGCCAGATCATTGTGATGGCTAGGGAATAGCTCCATTGCCACGGTGAAGAAATTCAAACCAAGGACAATCACCAAGTGGGCATAGAGCAAAACGCTCACATCTGCCTTGCGGTGATGGTCGATGGACAGATAGGTTTGGGAAATATAGAAGATGAAGAGGGTTGCCATCGCGAAGAAAAGCAAAATTCCTTCCAGAGCCAAGTCTAGTAGCGGATAATTTTTGATGATGGCGATGACGGTTTCACCGAAGGTGATAATGGTAATCAGCTGGCAACGTTCCACCATGTGAGGAAAGTTGATGGGGTCATGACTTATTCTCTTTTGAAAGAAAAAGGAAATCAAGAAGGGAATGATATAGACAATCAACATTCTCTCATCGTTGGTCCAGAGCTTGAAAACGACTAAAATGGTTGCACCAGCAAAGATAGCAATATAAGAGGCTAACATCTGCAAGGTTGCCTTAATGTCCTCATTAAAGCCAATCCGTCTTCCTCTCAGATAGTATTGCAGGAAGATGAGGATATAAGACAGGGTCAAGAAGGCATTAAATGGCAGAGCCGTCGCTTCAAAATCATTGCTGAAATTGAGGGACATGTTACCAATCAGGTACATGGATGGAATAATGGTGAAAATATCCAGAAAATCTCGTTCGCCATATTTATTGAGATAGATAGTTTCATTCATCCACAAGGTCATGATAATCAAATTAGCAGTGATAAAGGTCACAATTTCCTTGAAGCCGATATGATCTCCATGTAACAAGCCCGTCAGTGAAGAAGTAGCAAGGACAAAGACCAAATCATAAAACAATTCATAGTTGGATACACGTTTTGCCTTAATGTCAGACATGTTAATCTCCTCTTTCTGAAAATCTGAAATATTATACCACAGAAATTGTGAGGGAGCAAACCAGTTATTTTTGGAACTGATGTTCTGAAAATCGTGGAAAATATCTATAGGAGCTATTTAATTGTTGTTTCATTAGTGGATAAAAAAACTTGTTTATAATAGCAGGATTTGTTCATTTTATGATATAATATCTAAGTCACAATCACTAAACAGCGCAAGTTGGGAGGTGAGAACTTATGCTAGATAGTTTCCTGAAACTTGTTTTGCTACCGTTGTTAGTCAGCGTAGTTGCAGAACTTATTGCGGAGTGACTAATTTGTAAGTGGCAAAACAACAGCGACAATCAATCATTTATTTTTCCTTTTATTACTTCGACGAAAGAGGAAACTTCGTTCCCGTATTTCCAACTTCAAACACTCCACTGGATTGTTTGAACTCGCTTTGCCGTACCTTAGTACAGCCTTCAGCTCGTTGCCTCGTACTAAAAGTAAACTAAATGATCGTCACTTAGCCTGCGTGCCTTGAGCAAGCACAAAAAACACCCATGGCTGCCACCATGGGTGTTTTACTTATGCTTAGTTTCCTGAACTTTTAAGCACAATGATTATAACATATGTGTCTTTAGTTTTCAAGTGTCCAGTCCAAGTCAGGGCCGACTGGGACAATACCTGTTGGGTTAATGGTCTTATGGCTACCGTAGTAGTGTTGTTTGATATGGTCGAAGTCCACCGTTTCTGCAATACCAGCATGATTGTAAAGACGTTTGGTATAGTTCCATAGGTTTGGATAATCAACCAAGGCCTTGATATTGCACTTAAAATGCCCAAAGTAAACTGGATCAAACCGCACTAATGTAGTAAAGAGACGAAGGTCTGCTTCCGTTAATTGATTGCCCACCAGATAGTCCTTGTCTGCCAAATGCTTTTCCAATTTATCCAAGGCGGCAAAAAGGTTCTTGACCTCTTTTTCATAGACTGCCTGACTGGTTGAAAAACCTGCCTTGTAGACGCCATTGTTGATGTTTGGATAGACAAAGTCATTCATGGCATCAATCTCGGCTTGCAGGTTTGCTGGATAGTAGTCATCGTAATTTCCAGTAATATCATTAAAAGCAGTGTTAAACATGCGCATGATTTCAGCAGATTCATTGCTGACGATGGTATTTGTTTCTTTATCCCAAAGGACAGGGACGGTCACACGGCCAGTGTAATTTGGGTCTGCTTTCAAGTAAACTTGATAAAGATAGTCGCTGTTAAAGAGAGAATCCTTGATAACACCAGGTCCGTCCGCGAAAGTCCAACCATTTTCCAACATGAGCGGATGAACGATTGACAGGGAAATATGGTCTTCCAGACCCTTCAATTTTCGCATGATTAAGGTCCGACTAGCCCAAGGACAGGCCAAAGAAATGTAGAGATGGTAACGTCCTGATTCAGCCTTAAAACCACCCTCACCTGTCGGTCCTGCTTGTCCATCGGGTGTAATCCAGTTGCGAAATTGCGTGACAGTACGGACAAACTTGCCGCCTGTTGACTTGGTGTCATACCATTGATCCACCCATTTACCATCTTGTAAAAGTCCCATAAAGTTCTCCTTTATTATAAAAAGTAGGAAATCCAAGCAAACTGGATTTCATTTGTATACATATCACTAATTAGTATTATAGTCTTTTTTCAATCAAAGTCAAGGCCTAGGTTTTATGCTAGAATAGAGATATGAGATTGGACAAATGTTTAGAGAAAGCCAAAGTTGGCTCGCGCAAGCAAGTTAAAAAACTTTTCAAAGCCCAGCAAATCAAGATTAACGGACAAGCAGCTCAAAGTCTCAGTCAAATCGTCGATCCTGAACTCCAAGAGATTCAGGTGGCAGGGCGAAAAATCGAGCTAAAAGGCTCGGTCTACTATTTACTCAACAAACCAGCAGGAGTCGTTTCTGCTGTGACAGACCAGGAGCATCAGACAGTCATCGACTTGATTTCTTCGCAAGACAGTAGGGAAGGTCTCTACCCCGTCGGTCGTCTAGACAGGGATACCGAAGGCCTGGTTCTCATCACCAACAACGGTCCACTCGGTTACCGTATGCTCCATCCCAGCCACCATGTGGACAAGGTCTACTATGTGGAAGTCAACGGCCCCTTGGGTCCGGATGCCCCGACTTTCTTTGCATCAGGCGTTACCTTTTTGGACGGCACCCGTTGCCAGCCCGCAGATTTGACTGTTTTGGAGGCTTCTTTGGACCATAGCAGAGCGACCATCAAGCTGGCAGAAGGCAAGTTTCATCAGGTCAAAAAGATGTTTTTAGCCTATGGTGTCAAGGTCACTTATCTCAAGCGGATCTCCTTTGGTGGTTTTGAGCTGGGGGATTTGGAACGAGGTGCATACAGACAACTCACTCCAAATGAATTGGAACATTTATTCACTTATTTTGACTAGAGGAGGATATATAATGAGCATTTATGATTTTACAGTACAAAAACAAGATGGAACAGATCAGTCCATGGCTGATTATCAAGGACAGGTGCTTTTGATTGTCAATACGGCGCCAGGTTGTGGGTTGGCACCTCAATACAAGGAACTACAGGAGTTATATGGTTGCTATAAAGACAAAGGTTTTGTCGTGCTCGATTTTCCTTGCAATCAATTTTTAAATCAGGCACCTGGTTCTGATGAAGAAATCAATCAGACATGTAGTTTAACTTATGGAACAAGTTTCCCACGATTTGCAAAAATTGAAGTAAACGGTGCAGGAGCTAGTCCGCTATATCGCTATCTTAAGAAAGAAAAATCGACCTTATTAGGAGGTCGAATCGAGTGGAATTTTACCAAGTTTTTGGTGGATAGACAAGGGCGTGTGGTCAAACGCTATTTACCAACGACTAGTCCATTAAAACTGAAAGAGGATATTGAACGTTACCTAGAAAAATAACAAGAAGGCTGGAGTCATCTAGCCTTCTTGTTTTAGTAACCACAGAAAATAGGGAGCACCGATAAGGGAGACGATGATGCCGGTTGGGATGCCTGTTCCGACAAGTAGTACTCGTCCTATGGTATCCGCTAGAAGTAGAATGAAGCTTCCTATTATCATAGTCGCTGGAATGATGACACGATGGTCATTTCCTAACCATTTGCGCACAATGTGACCAGCAATGAGACCAACGAAGGTGATATTACCAACTAAAATGACACTAAGAGAGGCTAGGGCGGTAGCCAATACCAAGGTAATCCGTCTTTCACGCTGTAAGTGGAGTCCCAAAGCCATGGCTGTCTGGTCGTTTAGATTCATAATATTGAGTGAGCGACTTCGACTAAAAGTAGCCAGCCATACCAAGAGAAGAAGAGGAGTATAGATTGCGATAGTTTTCCAATCTCCACCATTTACTCGACCACTGAGCCACTGGACAATGTATTCCATCTTAAAGTCATCTAATTGGCTGATGATGCTAACCATGATACCAGATAGTATGCTCGAAATTCCAACTCCCGTGATAATTAAGCGTGCAGGATGGATGCCGTACAGCTTCTTACGTGCAATCCAGTAAACTAGAAAAATGGTTAATCCACCACCCATCATAGCAAATAGAGGCATGAGACTCAATAAGACAGGGCTGATTTTTGAAGAGAGACCGACAAATAGTGCCACAACAAGACCAGCTCCTGCGTTGATTCCTAATATTCCAGAATCTGCCAGAGGATTGCGGGTCAAAGTTTGTAGCAACAAACCCGCCAAAGCCAGAGAAGCCCCTCCGATAATGGAGGCGATTATTCTAGGTAAGCGAATTCGCCCAATGATAAGTAGAGTCGATGAACTGGCACGACCACTCATGATGTCAATGAGATCCGAAAAGGATGAATTGCTATAGCCGATAGATAAGGAAAGTAGGAAAATGACAAATAAAAGGATTAGTAGGAATGTGAATATTTTTAGAGAGTTGTGATGTCTTATCAAAAGTGTTTCTCCTTTCTAATCAACCATAGGAAGCAAGGGAGACCAATGATACTGATGACTGCGCTAATGGGAGTTTCAACAGGTGGATTGATAGAACGGCAAACCAAATCTACCCAGATGAGGAAACTAGCCCCTGCAAAGGCAGTTAATGGCAAGAGTAGCTTGTAATTTTTCCCTGTAAACATGCGGATAAAGTGAGGAATAATGAGCCCGACAAAAGAAAGTGAGCCCACAAGAGCTACCGCAGAAGCTGAGAGTAGAAGGACAATTCCCAACAAGATCAAGGTCATCAGCAAGGTTCGTTGCCCTAGATTTTTAGCAATGGTTTCGTTGAGACTCAGGATGGTCAGCTGATGTGAAAAGAGTTGAGCAAGGATGAGGCCAATGATGATAAGAGGAGCGATGATGGCCAGCATCTTCCAGTTTACCTGTACCAATCCCCCTGCTTGCCAGCCAATCACTGCAGTTGATAAATCAAAGTAGATAGTAATAGCCTGACCAATAGCAGAAAATAGACTTGCTACCATGGCACCAGATAAAATTAAACGTAGTTGATTGTAGCCTTTTTGTACCTGATAAGCTAGACCAAAGACTAGACCGGCTGCCAGACAGGAGCCCAGTAAACATATTAATAAAATTTGACTGTAGTGCAAACCACCGAATAGAGCATAGGCAACAATGAGAGCAAGTCCTGCGCCAGCATTGATTCCTAATAAGCCAGGATCGGCAATCGGATTGCGTGTAATTCCTTGCATCATTGCCCCAGCTTGAGCCATGGCAGCTCCCACCAAGATGGCGGCTACCATTCTAGGCAAACGCAAATCGATGATAACATCCTGAGCGGAAGAATCTGTCAGTGGATGCTTTAGGGTTTCTATCAGTTGTTGGTGGCTATAAGAAATAGCTCCAAAGCGTAAACTAAGATAGCCTCCAGCTATGAAAGAAAGACAGATGATGAAAAAAACAAGCCAAATATTCTTTGGCTTTGTTTTGGGATAATGAGAACTCACTAGTTTGTTCATATATCCAGTCCTTTTACTGAAGTTTTTGAATTGCTGAGACAAAGGCGTCAATTTGTAAATCTAAAGACATCGGGTCGGAGAAGTAGAAGAGGTTGTAGTCTACCTCGATGACGTGACCATTCTTTACAGCAGGTAGATTTTTCCAAATATCACTTTCTTTGAGAGATGCAGCAGCTTCTTTTGTTTTATCATTGACGTTAACAAGCACATAGTCGCCAACGTATTCTGGAAGAGCTTCCTGAGATACCCCAAACCAGCCTTCTTTATTGATAATGTCTTCTTGAACCTTTGCAGGAGCAGCAAAACCGAGAGCGCGATAGACTAATTCTCCACCACGACCAAAGTTGTTACCGTAAAGGAAGATGTTTTTATCGAAGAAGTCCATGACAGTAAATGTTGAACTTGTATCAATCAATCCTTTCAATTCCTCTTTCGCAGTAGCAACTTTCTTATCCCATTGATCTAACCAGGCTTGTGCTTCCTTTTCTTTTCCAAAAATCTGACCAACATCTGTCAGCATTTTCAGGTAGTCACTCTTTCCATAAGTGATTTCAATAACTGGAGCAATTTCTTTCAGTGTTTCTAAGTTATCATCACCAGCAAATACTAGAATGACATCTGGTTTTTGTGCGGTAATTGCTTCTGTATCTGCCGTTGTCAATTGAGGAACATCCTTTAGTTTGTCTCCAAATGCAGGGCTATTTTTTTCTAAATCTAGACTATAGCTAGATACATCAATTCCTAATTGTAAGAGATAGCCTGTGTAAGAGTAAGCAAAGTTGACAACTTTTTTAGGATTTTTTGGAATGTCACCGTGGTAAGTAATTCCTTCAATCTTTGGCATGCTAGACAATTCTACCTCTGTTGAAGAGGAAGAGGTAGAACAAGCTGTTAAGAAAACCAGCCCAACAAATAAACTAAAAATAGCTAAAAACTTTTTCATTTTTTCTCCTTATTATTTTTTTAAATCGTAAGTTAGCAAAATAGGGTAATCTTGACCAGCAACCTGCATCAATTGAGGTTCAATGCTAAAAATGTCCCTCAGTATCTCAGTTGTCATCATATTGGACACAGACCCATGGTAGCGAATATCTCCCTCTTTCATGGCAATCATATAATCTGAAAATCGAGCTGATAAATTGACATCGTGAAGGACCATCACAATGGTTTTCTGTCGACTTTGATTCAGTTCTTTTAAAAGTTCTAAGACTTCCAATTGATGATTGAGATCAAGATAGGTTGTTGGTTCATCTAAGAAAATGGTATCCGTATCTTGGGCAAGTGCCATCGCAATCCACACACGTTGCCTCTGACCACCTGATAAATCATCAACTGGGAACCTAGCGTAGGGAGCGGTCTGAGTGACCTCCAAGGCCCAGTTGATTTTCTCTCTATCCTGATCAGTGAGATGCCCCAGCCCATTTTGATGCGGAAAGCGACCATAGGAGACTAGTTCATAGACGGAAATCCCTTCTGTCGCTTCTAAGACCTGAGGGAGCAGGGCCAATTTTTTTGCGACTTCCTTGGTTGGCAGTTGTGAAATGGCTTGTCCATCTAAATAGATAGCCCCTTCTTGAACAGGGATAATCCTTGTCAACACCTTAAGTAAGGTCGATTTTCCACAGCCATTGGCACCAATGATCGTCGTTATATTTCCTTTTGGAATACTTGTTGATAATTCATCAATAATAATCCGATTGTCGTAAGAGACTTGGATATTTTCCGCTTGAATAGAAGACACAAACTCCTCCTTTCCAGAATATGATTCATTAATAATTTGTTCCGACCAGTATTATATCAAAAAAATTTACCAAAACAAAGAGTTTTCTGAAAATTTTAATTTAATGAGAATCGTTATAAAAAAGTCCTTGTCTGTGAACAAGGACCCTATGTTACAAATATTGTTTTGCTACTTCCAAATCACCGTCATAGGCGGCCTTTTCGCCATTGACAATCTGGTAGGCGTCAGCCCCCTTGCCTGCGATGATGACAGCATCCTTAGGAGAGTTTGTCAGGCTCATGGCTGTGCGAATAGCTTCTTCCCGGTCCAAGATAAAGTCGCTTGGACGGGTCATGTGGGCACGGATTTGTTCAGCGATAGCAGCTGGATCTTCACGGTTGGGGTCATCAGCTGTCAGGATAACATCAACCTGCGGATAGTCATTGAGCAGGAGACCGAAGTCTTTGCGGCGACTTTCTCCCTTGTTGCCAGGAGCCCCAAGGATTAGGATGACCTTGCCTGTCTGGTGCTCTAAGACAACATCAATCAGCTTCTTGACACTATCGCCGTTATGGGCGTAGTCCACGAAGACCTTGGCACCGTTTTGCTGGGTCAGGACTTCCATGCGACCAGGGACATTGGTTTGGGCAATCCCTATGTGAATATCTTCTAGACTTGCTCCCAAGCGAAGACAGGCCAGTCCAGCTGCGATAGCATTTTCTTGATTGAAGCCACCGATCAGCTGGATGTCGTAGTGGCCAGCCAATTTGCCAGTCGCTGTGAAATCAAAACCTGCTGACTGACTAATCTGGTTTTCAGAAGTCGGCCCATAAAAGTCATGGTCTTTGGAGCTGACTTGGTCTTTTACTACCTCAAAATGATCCATTCCAGCATTGACAACAACCGCTCTGCTATTGTCAATCAAAAGCCGCTTATGGTAAAAATAGTCCTCAAAAGTCGGGTGTTCAATGGGGCCGATGTGGTCGGGGCTAATGTTTAGGAAGACGCCGACGTCAAAGGTCAGCCTGTAAACCCGCTTAACCAAGTAAGCCTGGCTGGACACCTCCATAATCAAGTGAGTCATGCCGTTTTTGACTGCCTCCGCCATCATGGCAAAGAGGTCCAGGCTCTCAGGCGTGGTCAAGGTGGACTTGAGGAAAGTCTTGCCGTCCAGCGTGGTGTTCATGGTCGAAAGCATGGCAGGTTTCTTGCTCTGTTTAAGGATGTTAAAAGCAAAATAAGCCGCCGTTGTCTTACCTTTGGTGCCGGTGAAAGCCAGGAGTTTGAGCTGTTTCTGGGGATAACCATGAAATTCCATGGCAATCAGACTCATAGCCTGCTTGATGTCATGGACGATGATAGCAGGAATGCCGACCTCATAGTCGATTTCAGACACGTAATAAGCCAGCCCAGCCTCGATAGCTTTTTCAAGAAATTCTTTCTTAAAAGCCAAACCCTTAGCGAAAAAGAGGGTCGTTGGGCTAACAGTCCGGCTGTCATAGCTGAGAGCATCAAACTGGACATCTGTCCAAGTGCTGCCAGTCTGGTTATTCTGTTTGATATGGCGGAAGTTGTCATCCGCTTTTAAGATGTCTACTACACGTTCAATTTTAATCATGCTTCTATTGTAAACCTATCTAGTGGTTTTTACAAGTCGGGACCTTGTATCGTCATTTAGTTTTTCTTTTATGACTTCGACGAATGAAGAAACTTTGTTTCCTTATTTCCAACTTCAAACACTCCACTGGAGTGTTTGAACTCGCCTTGCCTGATTGAAACAGTCTGGGGGACTGTTTCAAGTCAATGCCTAGAAACAAGAAAGCATTGAGTTATGCCTGCGGCTGTTGATGCGAACTTTGTTCGCTTTATTTCCAACCTCCAACTATCTCCCAGATAGTTGGAGCGAGTACTAAAAGTAAACTAAAAGACTATAAATACAGGCTTTTTGATTGTAAATTTGAATGTATATGACATTTCGTTCTGAAGCAAATTTGTGCTATAATAGGAGGGATTGAAAAAGGAGAAGTTTATGTTTTATTCTTATCTACGAACACTATTAACATTCTTGTTGTGGGCCATCAATGGCAATATTCACTATCATGATAGAGAGAAGATTTTGCCACAGGAGGAAAATTATATTCTTATCGCTCCGCACAAAACCTTCTGGGATCCAGTCTTTCTTGGCTACGCAGCTGCTCCTAAGCAGTTCATCTTTATGGCTAAAAAAGAACTCTTCAAGGACCGTGGTTTTGGCTGGTGGATTTCAAAATGTGGAGCCTTTCCGATTGACCGTGAAAATCCTGGTATGGCAGCCATCAAGTATCCAGTTAACATGTTGAAAAAAAGTGACCGTTCGCTGGTCATGTTTCCTTCAGGAAGTCGTCATTCATCTGAGCTCAAAGGTGGTGTGGCGGTCATTGCCAAGTCAGCCAAGGTCAAACTCATGCCAGCTACCTATGTGGGTCCTATGACTATCAAGGGGCTCTTAGCTGGTGAGCGAATCGATGTGGCTTTTGGAAATCCTATCGATGTTTCGGACATCAAGCGTATGGATGATGCAGGTACAGCAGAAGTAACTAGCCGAATCGAGGCTGAGTTCAAACGCTTAGATGACCATGCGGCATCCTTCCAAACCAAGAAAAAGCCAAATATCTTGACTTATATCTATCGTATCCCAGTTCTTTTGCTGGTTGCTCTCATCTTGGGATTGACCTATGCCTTTAGCTATGTCGCCAGCTTCTTCTGGCAACCAAGTACTCAGTTGGATAAAAAATAAGTAAATGAAACTCGCAACTTGCGGGTTTTTTTCTATCTTTTGCGAACTATATAGGTGGAGGTAATTTATGGATACAATCAAAACTTATATAGAAATGTTTAAAGAATACAAGTGGCAGATTGCTCTACCAGCAGCTGCAGGTTTGCTTCTGACGACATTCTTAATTTTCAGTCAACCTGCCAAGTCTGATCAGACAGGACTGACAGACTTTCCACAGACCGAGCAAACTTCTAATAGCTCTGAGTTGGTCGAGGAAACCAGTACAGAAGTAAGTGAGGAGCCTAGCCAGCTGGTCGTTGATGTCAAAGGAGCGGTAGCAAAGCCAGGACTCTACACTTTAGAAGCTGATGCGCGTGTTAATGATGCAGTTGAGGCAGCTGGCGGCTTGACCAGTCAGGCAGACCCCAAGTCTATCAATCTGGCTCAGAAGCTCAGCGACGAAGCGGTGGTCTATGTGGCTAGTAAGGACGAAAATATCTCGGTTGTGACCAGCACGACTGCCAGCTCTGCTATGTCCCAAGAAGAAAAAAATACCAGTCTAGTCAATCTCAATACGGCGACCGAGGCCGACCTGCAGACCATTTCGGGCATCGGTGCCAAGCGAGCGACAGACATTATCGCCTATCGTGAGGCCAATGGTGGCTTCAAGTCGGTGGACGACCTCAACAATGTGTCGGGCATCGGCGACAAGACAATGGAAAGCATCCGACCTTATGTCACGGTTGAGTAAGCTCCCCTGCCAACCCATTCACCTGGCAGTTTTGGCGGTGGCGGCCCACTTTGCCGTCCACTCTTTTTCCTTTTTGACAATGGGCCTGTTGAGTCTGTTACTAGCTGTCTTTGGGTTTCGGCAAGGTAAGGCAGTTTTCCTCAAAACGCTGCCGCTTCTAGCCCTGTGCGGTCTCTTTTTCGGATGCCAGAAGGTCCAATGGGAGCGGGCAGCCCAGTCAGCACCAGAGCAAGTGACGACTGTGCAGGTCATTCCAGATACCATAGACATCAATGGGGACAGCCTGTCTTTTCGGGGTCGGGCTGATGGACAAACCTATCAGGTTTTCTACAAGTTAGCCAGTCAAGAGGAGCAGGCCTATTTTCAAAAGCTGACAGGTCTGGTCCAGATAGAAGTGGAAGCAGAGGTCAGCCTGCCAGCTGGTCAGCGGAATTTCAATGGCTTTGACTATCAGGCCTACTTGAAAACACAGGGCATCTATCGGACTATCAAGCTAACGGCGATTAAGAAGATTGTTCCTGTCCAGTCTTGGAACATTTTTGACTGGCTATCAAGCTGGCGTAGGCAGGCCTTGGTCTATATCAAAACCAATTTTCCGGCTCCCATGAGCCACTACATGACAGGGCTCTTGTTTGGGGAGCTGGATAGTGAGTTTGACCAGATGAGCGACCTCTATTCCAGTCTGGGTATCATTCATCTCTTTGCCCTGTCTGGTATGCAGGTGGGCTTTTTCATCGACAAGTTTCGTTGGATTTTGCTGCGGTTGGGCTTGACCAAGGAAACGGTGAATAAATTGCAGATTCCCTTTTCCCTTGTCTATGCTGGTTTGACAGGCTTTTCGGTGTCAGTAGTGCGGTCCTTGGTCCAAAAAATTCTGGGCAATATGGGCTTGCGGAAGCTGGATAACTTTGCGGTGACGGTCTTTGTCTGCCTGCTGGTGCTGCCCCGATTTCCACTGACAGCAGGTGGAGTGCTGACTTTTACCTATGCTTTCTTGCTGACGGTCTTTGATTTTGAGGATGTGGGGCAGGTCAAAAAGGCTGCGGTGGAGAGTCTCAGTATTTCGCTAGGGATTTTGCCGGTGCTCATGACTTATTTCTATGCCTTCCAGCCCTTGTCTATTCTCCTGACATTTGTCTTTTCCTTTATCTTTGATGTTCTGCTCTTGCCAGGTTTGTCAGTTATTTTTCTCCTGTCACCTCTGGTCAAGATGACTTGGGTCAACGGATTTTTCGTCTTTATGGAGAAAATCATTGTCTGGGTGGCTGATTTGGGCTTTCGGCCTTGGATACTGGGCAAGCCGTCTGGACTGGTTCTCTTGCTCTTGCTGGTCAGCCTCTTCTTGCTCTACGATTTCCACAGGAAGAAAAACTGGCTCCAAGGACTGAGCCTGGTCCTCGCTCTGCTATTTTTTATGACCAAACACCCGCTGGAAAACGAGGTGACGGTGGTGGACATCGGGCAGGGGGACAGCATCTTTTTGCGGGATATACGGGGGCGGACGGTCCTGATTGATGTGGGTGGTCGGGTCGATTTTGCAGCCAAGGAAGCTTGGCAGGAGCGGTCTTCGCAGGCAAATGCAGAGCGAACCTTGATCCCTTATCTGCATAGTCGGGGCGTGGACAGGATTGATAGTTTGGTCCTGACCCATACCGACGCTGACCATGTGGGCGATGTGTTGGAAGTGGCGAAGCGGGTCCAGATTGGTCGGATTTACGTGTCGCCAGGAAGCCTGACGGTGCCTGACTTTGTAGCCACCTTGAAAGAAATCAATGTCCCTGTTGATGTGGTGGGGGTGGGCGACCGCTTGCCGATTTTTGACTCCTATCTGGAAGTTCTCTATCCAGACGGGACAGGTGACGGTGGCAATAATGACTCTGTTGTCCTTTACGGTCGTTTGCTGGAAACCAATTTTCTCTTCACAGGTGACTTGGAGCAGGGGGAGTTAGACTTGATTAAAACCTATCCGCAGCTACCTGTTGATGTCCTCAAAGCTGGTCACCACGGCTCCAAAGGTTCTTCCTATCCTGAATTTCTAGACCATATCGGAGCCAAGATTGCCCTGGTATCTGCTGGAGAAAACAACCGCTACAAGCACCCTCACCAAGAAACCTTGGACCGCTTTGACAGTCGAAATATCCAAGTCTATCGCACCGACCAGCAAGGAGCCATTCGTTTCCGAGGTTGGAAGGAGTGGACGATTGAAACGGTGAGGGAGTAGATTTTGGTAGTAAGCTATATAATTATAGTTTGTTTAGTTTCCTAACAACTATTGTTAGGAAATTTTCTTGCTTTGGTGAGATTGCTAGCGTTTTCTTTGCATTTCACTCTTCTTACTTATATAATTGTAGTAGAGTTTTTATTTGGCTCAAAAGGAGACTATATTTTAATGAATTTAAATTTTTTACAAAAGAAGCACCATTTTGGTATACGTAAGTTTTCCATCGGTGTCGTGTCAGTTGCTCTGGCCATTAGCTTTAGCGTCCTTGGAGGGCAGGTTGCGGCTGCGCAAGAGGTAAGTCAAGTGCCTACTAGTAGTCAACAAACTAGTCAGTCAGTAACAGATGAGCCAAGTCAAGTGCAAATTACTAATGAAACAGTTCATCAAACTGCGGAAATAGTGGGGACGGAGTTATTAGCAACAGTTCCCGCAGAGACTTTGTCTCCAGTAGCTCAGTCTACACAAACTGATTCAATCGTCTCACAGACCCCAGTTACCCAAGAAAATCAATCAACAACACTCGATCAAGAAAAGGCAAACTCAGTTCAACCCCTGTCGGAAGCGAAAGTCAGTGAACCTAGTATAGCGACAGAAAGTCCTCAAACAGTTGTTGTAAACCCAAGCCAATCAGCAGTAGAGCCAGCTACAACAGCTCAGCTAGCAGAAACATCAGCAGTAGAATCTGCTCCGACTGACCAGCTAGCAAAAGAAGTAGTCCAACCCGTACTTCGTTCAGTATCCATGGCTCGTAGTGTAGCTGCCAATGAAGTTGCTAAATTGCCACTAGATGACCAAGGGGAGCTTATGACCTCCGTCAATGGAAAAACAGTTCAGCAGTTTCAAGTGGTTTATTCGGATGGTAGTAGTCAGATAGTCCCTGCGACGACTCAGCCGACGACAAGCCAGACCAGAGAGGCAGTTGCGCAGCAGGTTGCTTCGCTGAAAAATGATTTTGCGGCTGTGACCTATGACTCACTCTATCCTTACTTGGGCCATCAAGAAAGTTTTCTTGAAAAAAATGCTCTAGAGACGGCCATTCGGAAGGAAAATGGGGGAAATGCTCTGTCAGCCGACCAGCTGCAGTCTCTCAAGCAGACAGCTTATATGGATATGCTGGATATGAGGGAGAGTTTTGAGCGAGTAAAGGCTAAGATTGAAACGAGTCTGACGGGTATTTTTGAGAAATCAAGCCAAGTCAATGTAGAGGATATCCGTCGTAATAAGGAGAAGATTTTAGCAGGTCTTTCCTATCTGGATCGTCAATATTCCTTTGAATTTGGTCAACATCAGGCCCAAGATTTAATCTTGTATCACCCTCAGGTTTTTGGTGGTGGCGGGAGTCCTCTTGGAACTCTTACTATCTTGAATACCCTGACCTATCGTGATTTGACCTTGGGACAGTCAGCGACTACTTACCAAACCAAACTAGCTCCAATTACAAATCAAGCTGATATTTTCTCCTTTGTGGAGAAGGGAGTTAGCCTTTTTGAGCCAAGTAAAACAGGGGAGCAATGGTTTAAGGAGACCAGTAAGGCTCATCTGGCAGAGTCCCAATCTCCTTACGGCGATTCTTCACTCTATCAGAAATTAAAGAGCAATGCACGTCTAAATAACCACCTCATTCCTCTCCTGACCCTACCTAGTGATCTCATATATGCCATTAGCACTTCAAACACAGTCAACTACGGTTTGACGGAATCCTATGTTCGACCAGGTGACCAGACCGGCTTGGCAACATTTAAAGCTAACTTACAATCCTATGCTGATGACCAGGAAAGCTTTTTGAAATTCTGGCATCGTATCAGTCAGAACAAGGATATTCTAGCCAATCATGAAACCATTATTGTGATTGATAGTCCGCAGAAACTAGGGACAGCTACTCAGCGCGTTCAAGAACTTTATTCACCAAAATATGGTTCAAGTGTTTTAGAAGGGGTCGAGAAATTTATCAGACCGCTCAACCTTTATGCCAACTTTTTACAAGCTGATGGTCAGGCCAATGGAAAGACTTCTATTAACCTCTTCTTGAAAAAATCCCTGTCTGAGGCAGGTCAGTCTGTCTATACCCATGAATTGACCCATATGTTTGATAAGAACGTTTGGTTAAATGGCTATGATAGACGAGCTGGCCAGTTACAAGAAGTTTTTGCCAGAGGAATGTTTGAGTCTATGGATGTTGCCAAAACACCCTATCAAGACCCGAGCTTTATTATCAATACCGCCTTTCGCATGGGAGACAATCGGACACAAAATGCTAGTCCAGACCGTTTCCAAACAAGTGATGACCTCAAGACCTATATGCAGGGTATCTTGGACGTCTTGTACACTTTAGACTACGCAGAAGCTCAGTCTATCTTGGGTCAGATACCTGAAGACAGGGCGGTCCTACTTAATCAGCTGAGCCTTGTCGCAAGTGCCAATGGTGGTCAGACAGATCAATCTCAACCGATTTCCAGAGATTTAGCAGCAGGTTTGCAATCTGTCCATGATTTTGTAGATAATCAATTGATTTCCGGTCGCTACAAGTTTGATGGTCTCAATACCACAGGAATAGCTCGAACCAATTCTTACTACACCATTCCTCTCTTTGAGCCTATCTATGCAGGTCTGCAAAACAATGCAGGAACAGTAGGTGATATTAGCTTTAGAAGAAATGCCTATGATATTCTAGGAGAATATGGTTATGAAAAAGGAATGGTAGCCTATGTTTCTGGCCAGCATGCCAATGATCAGGCAGCTTTGAATGCCATTATGCCAGAATATGGAGGAGACCTAGCAACCTTTAAGAAAGCTATGTTTGACCGTCGCATCGCCAAGGTTACCGAACTAAAATCCACTAGTGTAGCCAGCGATTTCGCTGCTATTCAGAGTTTGATGGATGCAGCCATTGCCAAAGATTTGCAACAGATGAAACTTAATGCAACCAACAAGGTAGCCTTGTCAACCAGAGTTTCAGCTGTTCAAGAATTGAAAAAGAGCATCTTCCAGGCTTATTTGAAGGATACAGATGACTTCCGTTCAAGTATTTATCAAGAAGTTCAGGCGCGTGACCTGTATGTCACTCAGGGAGATGAGCAATCCAGAGACGGTCAAGGAACAGAAGGTAATCCATATCATAGCTTGACTTATGCACTTTCTCAAGCTAGGGATGGTGATACCATCAAATTGGTAAGTGATGTTCAACATCGTCAAGAAACGCCTTTCCTTATCAATAAGGCGGTCACAATTGATGGTCAAGGGCATCGCCTCACCTTCCGAGGTCCAAATGTAGAATTGGGTAATGATGTAACCTTTGCCAACATGACGCTGAATATGATTGTAGATGCCAGTCAACAAGCAACGCTCTATGCCAATGGTTACCATTTGACCTTTGATAGAGTTTCTACAACCATAAGTCAAGCTCAAAGCAATCTCCGTCCAAGCCTGGTTGCCGGCTCTCGTACGGGCGATCCAGCAGGAAGCCATGGGCAAATTACTATTACCAACGGAAGTTCAGATACACGATTTAACACAATCTACGCAGGAAATGCAGATTCAGCAAGCAGCATTCCTGTGACAATTTCAATCCTGTCGGATTTTGTCAATGCCGATCAAGGTATTAAACTGTCAGGTGTTAATGGGGAGCTTGTTGAGGGACCAGTGTCTGTTATTTCAAAATCTAGTAGTTTGAAATCAATTGACGGTAATGGTAGTTTGGATAATAAGGTTACGATTGACACTGCACGCATTCACGGATTGAATGTACAAAATATCCAAACTTTAGAATTGGTCAATAAGGCAGATGTTAGTTTAGCCAGTCAGGTATCTGAGATTTCAACAGGTGTAGAACTTGCAACTGGCACGCAGTTGATCATTGCCAATGATCCAGTAACTCTGGGAAATCTATCTGGTCAAGGAAAAGTCATTGTCCCAGCTACAGCTAGCCTAGCAGTAACAGGTAGCATTGAAGGTACTGTTGAAGTACTTGTTAGAGGATTTGAGCATAATCTAAGTCCTCATGTTGATAAGGTATTCGTGACTGCTGAAGGTGGCTTTGCAGATACTATTCGAATTGCCTTGGAAAACCAATCGGACCGTTTTAGCTTGAGCAATGAGGGAATTTCCTATCGTTTAACAGAGCCGACTCAGACACCACAGAACCTCCAAATCAACCTTCGTTTCAAAGAAGGTGAAACAGTAGTCAAAGAAGAAAACTTGACCTTGCAAGTAGGTTCCTCTGTGACAGATTTGGCAGCACGTTTGCCTCAACCAGCCCAAGGACATTATGAAATTGCATCAAGTTTTGACCAGACTCAATTGAACAACCTGCAAATATCTCAGACAATTGAGATTCCATTGGAATTAATCACCCCTTCCCTACCAGTTAAAGTATTCGATAAAACTGCGGTTACAGGTCTTGAATTGGTGACCCCACCGACTAAGACAGACTATCGTCCAGCTGAAACAGTGGAATTGGCAGGTCTTCAAGTGAAGCTAGTGGACAATCAAGGTCTATCCAAAACCATCACTCCAGACCAATTCAAGGAGTACGGTGTGGAAGTGGTGCCTGTTACCCTGACCCCACAAGTTACTAGTCTGCAACTCCGTAAGGACACTCATGAGGTGGCTATTCCAATTCAGGTTACCCCATGGAAAGCAGATGTTTATTCGGTTACTGTCGGAGATAAGTATGTCTATGAAACAGATGACGATTTGACTGCGGTGGGAACTGCTATTTTGGCCAAGGTTCAGGTTGATGCCCAGGCAGGTCCTGTTGAAAGGAGTCTTGTAAATCCTCTTCCCACAACCCTTGGTGAACATACTATTCCAGTCCTTGTTCGATTTGATGACGGCAGTCAGGAGCAGGTATTTGTTCAAGTGATTGTCCAGAAAACAGAAAATGGAAAAGGAGTCACTCATGAATTGCCAGTCGGTGTTCTTCCAAAATCCGATCTCTATCAAGCTCAGGTTACAGGAACAGCCCAAGCTCTTCCAACTAGCACTAGTGAAGCAACCACGGCTGAAATCTTGAAGCAAATCAGTCTTCCGCCCGCAGCCGGTCAAGTTGATTTTGAAGTTATAGGCTCACTACCACATTCCAGCGGTGATTATTCTATTACCGTTCGAGTGGTTTATGATGATCGTAGTCAAGAAGAAGTCGCTGTTCCTCTTCATATTCTCTTTGTAGAAAATGGCAAGGGCGTCAAACATGAACTGCCAGTCGGCGTTCTTCCCCCGTTAGAAACAGGCAAGGGTGAAGGAGTTACCCATGAATTGCCAATCGGCGTTCTTCCCCCGCTAGAAGTAGCTAAAGGAACTTTTGTGGTTTCAGAGAAAGGGACAGGAGAAAATAGTCCAAAGCCAGCCGCAAAAGAAATGGCAGTCCCTGTGAGTGCTGTTGAACAGAAAAAATTGTCTAATAGGCAGCTACCTGAAACAGGAGACAAGAATGATCTTGTCCTGGTTGGCTTAATGCTTGCACTCTTTAATCTGGTCTTTTTGAAGCATGGTAAGAAATCTCATCATTCTCTTTATAGAGGAGATGAGAAATAGTAGCAATGAATCCCAGTTTCGACTGAGTATTCATTCTCTTAAATACTACAAATCGAGTTCTATCCTAATTTTGAAGGCAGAAGCTAAATGTATTAGTTTCTGCCCTTTTTTATAATTGATAGAAGAATTGATACTTTTCAAAAATCAAAAACAAACCTTGCTAGCTGAAAACAAAAGTTCTATTCGCACATGTCGAAACGAACTGTTCGTTTTAGCTCCAACTTCGAAATGATTCCCCGACCATTGAAAACGGTTTGGTTTTGATTTTAATTGAGTATGACTAATCTATTTTTATTAATGAGTTTGTTTTCTATTTTTATTTCAACATGGTATAATTTATTAAGAATTAGAGGTATACATGTTAGTTATTGAACAGATTGAAAAATTAAAAAAAGAGAAATTAGAGCTTCTGACCGTTTTATGCGGTGAAGACATCGGACAATACCAAATAGCGAAAGACTTACTTCTGAGGAAGCTTGATTTTGATGCGGCAGATTTAGGTTTTGCCTATTTTGATATGTCGGAGGCTGATTATCATCAGGTAGACTTGGACTTAGTTTCTCTTCCCTTCTTTTCAGATGAAAAAGTAGTGATTCTTGATTATTTTGCAGACTTGACGACGGATAAAAAACGACATTTGACGGATGATGAACTCAAACAGTTTGAGGCCTATTTGGAAAATCCTGTCGAAACAACACGTTTGGTCATTCTAGCACCGGGTAAGTTGGACAGTAAGCGTCGTCTGGTCAAACTCCTCAAACGAGATGGACTAGTATTAGAAGCCAATCCCCTGAAGGAGCTGGATTTGAAAAATCATTTCCAGAAAGAGATACTGCATCTTGGATTGCAGATGGGAGGAGAGGTTTTTCAATATCTTTTAGAAAAGTCCAATTTTGATTTTTCAGAAATCAGTAAGAACCTGGCCTTTCTTCAATCTTATAAGGGAAAAGAGACGATTGAAATTTCAGATATTGATGCGGCTATCCCCAAAACACTACAAGATAATATCTTTGATTTAACACAGTTAATTCTACAATCCAAGGTAGACGAGGCTCGCAACTTAGTTCGTGACTTGCGGTTGCAAGGGGAGGAAGAGGTTAAGTTGATTGCCATCATGTTAACCCAATTTCGAACCTATCTACAGGTGCAAATACTACTAGAGCAAGGCCGAGGGGAACAGCAGATAGTAGCTGAGTTATCAACTATTATGGGGCGTAAGGTGAATCCATACCAAGTAAAGTATGCTTTGCGTGATTCACGCCATCTGTCCATTGGATTTTTGAAAAAAGTCGTCAAGCTCCTAATCGATACAGATTTTCAAATTAAAACAGGTCAATTTGATAAGGATTATTTATTTGATTTGGCATTATTAAAAATTGCGACCACATAGTAAAAAGAGTATTTTTAGACCGAGGGTCAACCGTAGTTTCAGACAAATAAATTGAAAAGGCTCTCACATTGGAGTAGAATAGAACTATCACTTAGTATAGGAGAAAACGAAAATGGCAATTATTTTACCAGACCTTCCATACGCATACGATGCCTTGGAACCACATATTGATGCAGAAACAATGACCCTTCACCACGATAAGCACCATGCGACTTATGTTGCAAATGCTAATGCTGCCCTTGAAAAACACCCTGAAATTGGCGAAGACTTGGTAGCTCTTTTGTCAGATGTGGAGCAAATTCCAGCTGATATCCGCCAAGCTTTGATCAACAACGGTGGTGGTCATTTGAACCATGCTCTTTTCTGGGAATTGCTTTCACCTGAAAAAACAGAAATTTCAGCAGAATTGGCAGCAGACATTGATGCAACTTTTGGTTCATTTGATGCTTTCAAAGAAGCCTTCACTGCAGCAGCAACAACTCGTTTCGGTTCAGGTTGGGCTTTCTTGGTTGTTAATAAAGAAGGCAAGTTGGAAGTTATCTCAACTGCTAACCAAGACACACCAATCATGCAAGGTTTGAAACCAATCTTGGCATTGGATGTTTGGGAGCATGCTTATTACCTTAACTACCGTAATGTCCGTCCAAACTACATCAAAGCCTTCTTTGAAGTAATCAACTGGGACAAGGTTAACGAACTTTATAAGGCAGCTAAATAAGAACAGTTCTCTTCCGTTTGGAAGAGATTTTTTAGTTGCGAAGAGTACTTTGGAGAGAATTGTGTAAGGAAAGAGGGGTGATTTTTCGTATTATGGATAAAAATAACAAGATATTTTCAGAAAAATGATGTAAAAGTAAGAATAAACGAATGTTTTTATAATTTTTTGTTATAAATGACTGATTTAATGTTGAAAAGCCGTAAGAAAAGGATTATTATAGATATGTCAATATGACAAAAAATAGAAGGAGCATTGATTTGCTTATGAAAAAGAATATTCGGTTGAAAAGCAGTGTACTAGCTCTTGTAGCTGGTTTTAGTGTCATTACAACACAGGCTGTTTTAGCAGATGAATTAGCTGTCCAAATTATGGGAGTTAATGATTTCCATGGTGCGCTTGATACGACAGGGACAGCGCGATTAGAGGGGGAAACAGTTCGGAATGCGGGAACTGCCGCCTTGCTTGATGCTTACATGGATGATTCGCAAGCAGAATTTGAAGAAACAGCAGCAGAAACAGAAACACCTGCAGAGTCTATCCGTGTTCAAGCCGGAGATATGGTTGGTGCAAGTCCATCGAATTCTGGACTTTTACAAGATGAACCAACTGTAAAAGTCTTTAACAAAATGGATGTTGAATACGGTACTTTGGGGAACCATGAATTTGATGAGGGACTTGATGAGTATAACCGTATCATGACTGGTGAAGCTCCAAAAGAAGGTCAGTTTAATGAGATTGTGGATAATTATACTCATGAAGCTGCCAAACAGGAGATTGTTATCGCTAACGTTATTGACAAAGAGACGGGTGAAATTCCGTATGGCTGGAAACCATATGCTATTAAGACTATTCCTGTAAATGATAAAGAAGCAAATATTGGCTTTATTGGTGTAGTTACGACAGAAATTCCTAATCTTGTTTTGAAGAAAAACTATGAGCAGTACACTTTTTTGAATGAGGCAGAAACGATTGCTAAATATGCGCGTGAGTTAGCTGAAAAAGGTGTAAATGCGATAGTTGTACTGGCTCACGTCCCAGCTACAAGCAAGGATGGTGTGGCTGCTGGTGAAGCTGCAGATATGATTGCTAAGCTAAATGAAATCTATCCTGAACACTCAGTTGACCTTGTGTTTGCCGGTCACAACCATGTCTATACAAATGGTACAACAGGCAAAACCTTGATTGTTCAAGCTACCTCACAAGGTAAGGCTTATGCAGATGTTAGGGCTGTTTATGATACAGATATTGCCGACTTTAAAGATGTTCCGACTGCGAAAATTATTGCAGTGGCACCAGGGCAGAAAACACCAAGTCCAGAAATTCAGGCGATTGTAGACGAAACAAATACCATTGTTAAAAAAGTAACAGAGCAAAAAATTGGTACGGCTAGTCAAGCGACAGATATTTCTCGCGAGGTAAATGAATTTAAAGAAAGTGCTGTGGGAAATTTAGTAACATCTGCTCAATTAGCTATTGCTAAGAAATCAGGTTATGATGTTGACTTTGCAATGACCAACAATGGCGGGATTCGGGCAGATTTGAAGGTCCAAGAGGATGGAACAGTTACTTGGGGAGCAGCACAAGCTGTTCAACCATTTGGGAATATCCTACAAGTCGTTCAAATGACAGGTGAACAGGTTTATACAGCCTTAAATCAACAATACGATGAAGGCGAAAAATATTTCCTTCAAATGTCTGGAATCAAATATATCTACACGAAAGCAGATAATCCAACGGAAGAAAATCCTTACAAGGTTGTTAAAGCCTTCAAAGAAGATGGAACAGAGATTGTTCCGACAGAAACCTATACACTTGTCATCAACGACTTCCTATTTGGTGGTGGGGATGGTTTCTCGATTTTCAAAGAAGCTAAGCTGATTGGTGCTATCAATCCAGATACAGAAGTATTTGTGGAGTATTTGACTGACTTAGAAAAAGCAGGTCAAACCATTAGTGCCACTATTACAGGTAGAAAAGCATTTGTCGAGGAATATGTAGAAGAACCAAAAGCAGAAGAAAAAGGAGATACTGCTGGGACAACTACCGATACGAAAACACCTGAAAAAGCAAGCGACGGTGGCGATAGTGTAGCAAATCAGAAAGCAAACGAGCAACCGGCACCATCTGGAAATGTAGCTCCTATTTCAAATCAGAAAGCTGAAAAAGCATCAGGAAATCAAATACTTCCAAATACCGGTCAAGAAGCCCTAGGCTCACTTCTTATTAGCTTGGGTGGCTTAGTCTCACTCGGAATGGCTGTCTCAATGAGACGTAAGGAAGGGGAATAGGAATCAAGCATAAAGGTGACAAACTTTCGAAGTATGTTCTAGGAGCGCTTCTTTTAGAGACTATCATGAGAGGAATACATAAAAACAATTGTCTTTCATCTTAGAGTCGGTTCTGCTTTTTGTAAAAATTTGAAAAAAACTTATATAACCTTGCTCTTGCAATCTGCTCTCTTCTGGGGTACAATAGAGAAGCAGACTTCCCTTAGTTAAATGGATATAACAAATTCCTCCTAAGAATTAGTTGCAGGTTCGATTCCTGCAGGGGAGATATTTAAAATTGTAAAAACCCTTGAAATATCAATGTTTTCAAGGGTTTTGTTTTTTCTAAAATGTGAGCGAGGGGCAAGAAAGGGGCAAACTATGAATCCAATAGTTCATCGCACCTGCACCCCATAAATGGTCTGTTTTCTGTTTATAAGATAAGCAAGGGCAAGGACAGGAATGGCATAGGGCAGGATATTAGCGCCGAATACTTCATAACTAATGAAGAGAGGAGCCAGTAAGGTATTGGTGGCTGTTCCAAATACGGCACAATACCCAAGGGCTGCAACAAGTTCAGTTGGTAGACCTAGTAATCCTGCTAAAACAACCCCAGAACTTGCTCCAATCGCAAAGAGTGGAGTGACTTCGCCCCCTTGAAAACCTGCAGCCAAACAAAGACAGGTTAGTAGGAGTTTTAGTAGCCAATCGTAAGCAAACACCTGTTCTCCAGCTAAACTGGCATCAATCAAATTGGTTCCTAGACCAGTATAACGACCTTGATGGAAGAAAAATAGTAGAATGGTCAATCCAACTCCCATGATAGCTATTTTAATGTAAGGATTTGGAAGCCATCGAGTTGCGATGCTTTTTGCTTGCGCCAGAAACCAAGCAAATAAATTACCGACAACTCCAAAGCAGATGGCAATCAGAAGCCATTTAAAACTATCTGTAAAATGGAATGAGGTAGTAGCGATGGCATGCGAAAATTTCTCCAATCCCAGTAAGTGGGAAGTAGTAGAAGCCGTGAAAGCGGCAACTAGACAATAGGGGAGACTAGTCCAAGAATATTGGCCAACGACTAATACCTCAATGGCAAAGAAACTAGCAGCCAATGGTGTTTGAAATAACCCAGCAAAACCTGCGGCCATACCAATCTTTGTTATCATGTCTTTGGGCAAGTGTGTGAAACCATGTTTTTGTAACCAATGCGAGAGACTGGCACCAAGTTGGACAGCTACCCCCTCACGACCAACGGAAGCACCAAAAAGATGACTGAGCCAAGTTGTAGAGATGATGAGCGGAATGAGAACTGGAGAAATTTGCACATTCTCACCTTGTCCAGCTTTGAAGACTAAGCTCATGCCTGCATGGACTTCCCTCCCCCATTTTTGATAAATGAAAACAATCAACAACCCTGCAAGTGGCAGAAAGGGGATTAGAAAAGTAAAATATTCAGACCGTAGGTCTCCAACTCCTAGTAGAATTTTCCCAAAAAGTGTGGTGATTATTCCTGCACCGACTCCAATTAAGCTGGAAAAGAAAAGGAGTTGGATGGCTTGTTTCATCTTATTCCTCATGATTCGCTAGCTTGGAAGATTGATAGGCTCTTGATTGGGTCATAATATCGCTAAAGGTTGCTTGAATGGCAGAGCGGTAATCATCCTTTTGAACTAATTTTCCAACTCTTTCAAGGACAGCATTTTCTCGGCTGGTATCCAAAACAGGCTTACCTGTTGCTTGTTTGTAGGCTGTGACTTGGTCGACCAACTCCATTCGTTTTTCAAGTAGTTCAACCAATTGGCTATCAATCGTGTTAATCTGTTCGCGGATGCAATCCAAATTCATCTTATAAACCTCCGTATATTGTTTCAGTTGTTTTTTAGTATAGCAAAAAACAAGGCAGAATACTAGCCTTGTTTGAGGAAGTTACCAACTTGCTTTTTTAACCCCAGGAAGTTGACCAAGATGGGCTAATTCACGGAAGGTAATCCGACTCACACCGAATTTTCGCATATAAGCATGCGGACGGCCATCGGTCCTGTCGCGGTATTTCAGTCGATTTGGATTTGAGTCGCGAGGCAATTTTCGAAGTGCTTGATAGTCACCTTTTTCTTTGAGACTTTTTCGCAAATCCGCATAACGTTCGATTAATTCCAACTGTCTCTGATAGCGTGCCATTTTTGATTTTTTAGCCATAAAATTCTCCTTTTTTTAAAAAAACTTAACCAGTTAATTATATATCAAAAAAATAAAGATTGCAAACAATAGGTGTACAATCTTAATAAAAGGCTAAAAGAAAACAGACTAGACCTATTGATAAGCCAGTCTGTTTGTCAGTTAATTCATTGTATCTAATTTTGCAACAAGGTCTGTCGCGAATTGCTCAAGGTTAACAATATCCTCATCTTCAGCGGCAAGGTCTACCTTAACATTTTCGGCACCCTTAGTTGCACCACGTGAACCCAACATGACATCAAAGTCATCTACTGCACTACAGAAGTCATCATAGAAGGTATCGCCAGAACCACAAACACCGTAGACCTTACCAGTCAAATCTAAGTCAGCTAGGTCAGCATAGAAATCAACAATTTCATCTGGAAGCTCACCGTCTCCACCGTAAGAATAGGTGTAGCTGGCTACCACGATGAGGTCCGCATCCAAGATTTCTTCGGTTTCAATAGTCGTACATTCGTGAACCTGTACTTCCAAACCTAACTCTTCTAGCTTACTGGCGACGATGTCAGCGATTTCTTCTGTGTTACCAGTCATACTAGCGTAAACTATTTTTGCTAGTGCCATAATTTCCTCCAAATTACATAGTAATTCCATTATACCACACTCCCATCATTTTCAAAAGGGGAAGTTTATGCTAAAATGATGAAAAGGAGTTGCTATGACAATTTACAGTAAAATTATTGAAAAAATTCACGAATACGACACAATTATTATTCATCGACATAAACGACCAGATCCGGATGCCATTGGTAGTCAAGTTGGCTTGCAGAAACTCTTGCAGAAGAATTTTCCTGAAAAAACCATCAAGGTAACCGGTTTTGAGGAACCAAATCTTGCTTGGATGGCAGGAATGGACATAGTTGCAGACCAAGACTATCAAGGAGCCTTGGTTATCGTGACAGACACTGCCAATACGGCGCGTGTGGATGACGACCGCTATGTTCAAGGAGATTTCTTGATTAAAATCGATCATCACCCCAACGAAGAGCCTTATGGCGACCTGCTCTGGGTCAATACGGAAGCCAGCTCATGCAGTGAAATGATTACGGAACTGGCCATCCAGAGCCAACTGGAACTAGATGGAGAGATTGCTCGTCTACTCTATGCAGGAATTGTGGGCGATACAGGCCGCTTTCTCTATCCAGCAACCAGCTCGCGCACCTTTGAGATTGTCGCTCGTCTCCGCCAAGAAGATTTTGACTTTGCAAGGATGTCTCGTCAGATGGACACCATTGATTTCAAGATTGCCAAGTTGACAGGTTACGTCTACGACAACTTGGAAGTGGATGAACATGGTGCGGCACGTGTCGTTTTGACACAGGATATTCTCGAAAAATATGGCGTGACCGATGCGGACACTTCCTTTATCGTAGGTGCACCAGGACGGATTGGAATCGTTCAATCTTGGGGGATTTTTGTGGAACAAACTGACGGAAACTATCGCGTACGACTACGTAGTAAGTATATTCCAATAAACGAGATTGCCAAACGCCACGATGGCGGTGGCCACCCACTAGCAAGTGGTGCTAACTCTTATTCACTCTCCGAAAATGAGCAAATATACCAAGAAATCCAAGAGGTAGTGAGGAATGCAAGCAAGTAGTCGCTCCCTTCGTTTAATGGGCACTGTCATTGAAACAAAAATCTGGCATCCCCAGGCAGAACCGATTTTGGATCAGGTAGAAGAGCTTCTCTATCTCTACAAGGATCGGTTTTCTGCCAATGACTTGACTTCTGAATTGATGGAGGTCAACCTCAATGCAGGTGTTCAGGCGGTGCCTGTTGCTGATGACCTGTATGAATTGATTAAGTTGGGCAAAGAACACAGTCTGGCTCAGGGATCTTTTTTGAATATAACCATTGGTCCCCTTGTGCAAAGCTGGCGGATTGGATTTAGTGATGCCAAACTTCCAACCCAAGAAATGATCAGTGAAAAACTCCAACTCATCAATCCAAGGGACATTGAATTAGATGATGAGGAGCAGACAGTCTATTTGAAAAAAGAAGGCATGGCGATCGACTTGGGTGCTCTTGCTAAAGGATATGTGGCAGATAAGATTGTCGACTTCCTTAAAAGAATAGGTGTGGAGGCTGGACTGATTAACCTGGGTGGCAACGTCCTGACCTTTGGTCAAGCTCCTCACAATGCCGATGGCTATTGGCGAATTGGTATACAGGATCCTCAGAAACCACGTGGTGAAAATGCCCTCGTCCTCAAAATAGGAGAAGAATCGGTAGTCACCTCTGGTATTTACGAAAGAACCCTTACCGTGAATGGAAAGACCTATCATCATATTTTGAGTTCCGAGACCGGATATCCAATCGAGTCGCAACTGGCTAGTTTGACCATTGTGTCCAAACAATCTGTTGATGGTGAGATTTGGACGACTCGACTGTTTGGTCAGGAAATAACTCGGATTTATAAGATGGTAGAAGAAACTGATGGTATCGAGGCGGTTCTGATTGGGCTGGATGGCAGGATTCTAGTGACCTCAGGGCTTTCTGAGAAAGTTCTTGCTGGTAAAGAAAGGATTTCTGACAGCTTGGGCAGTCCTTCAAGAGGGGGATTTGGCGCCAGAGTAACTTCTGACCTTGCTTCAGGTGCTTCCGTACTATAACTTGAAAAAATATTAAAAAAATAGGTAAAAAGACTTGCCATAAGAACAAACTTTTGGTAAACTTAAATGGTTATAATCTATGGCTCGGAAAGAGTCCATGGCAGAAAGGAATTTTAAAATGAAAAAAGATATCCATCCAGAATATCGCACTGTTGTCTTCATGGACACAACTACTGGCTACAAGTTCCTTAGCGGTTCAACTAAGAAATCAAACGAAACAGTTGAATTCGAAGGTGAAACTTACCCATTGATCCGTGTGGAAATTTCATCAGACTCACACCCATTCTATACTGGACGTCAAAAGTTCACTCAAGCAGATGGACGTGTGGATCGCTTCAACAAAAAATACGGTCTCAAATAATCAGCGTTATAGAAGCGTTAGAAACGTTGATTTTAAGCCATTCCCGAGCTATGGGAATGGTTTTCTTTTTGAAAAAGTAACGGAAATGGTAACGGCTGGGCGTTACATTCCCAAAAATTGGGCAAATTTTTCAGCCATTTTTTCTTTGCCTCTAGAAATTGGAGAGGGCTTTTTTGGTGCGTGATTGCCAAAATGATTGCCATTGGTTTACATACTCGTGAATTGAGCAAACTTAAGGGGTGTGTGAAGGTAAAGCATTATATTTCAGCCTGTTCGAAGGTATGAAGATATACGTATTTTATGATTTGTGCACTAGTAATACTCTTCGAAAATCAAAATTATCCGTTGTCAACTTGCCTTGATGAGTGAAAAGCTCCAGTGGAGGTTTTCAGCCTGTTACCTTGAAATAAGAAAGTAACAGAGTTCTATCTTCGCCTTCGTTTCCTAGGCTACTTTTGATTTTCGTTGAGTATAAATCGTATCCCCTCAGATGTAACTAGATTTTTAGTTTCAATGAGAGATGATTTTTGCTATAATGGAACGAGTAAGAATTTGAAGTGAAAGTATGAGGAAATTGATGAAAAATAGGGGCACAATTGATAGTCGAGTAGACTACTCACTTATTTTACCGGTCTTTTTTTTATTAGTTGTGGGGATTATTTCTCTCTACATTGCGGTTAGTCAAGATTATCCGGATAATGTTGTACAGATGGTTGGTCAACAAATTGCTTGGATAGGAATTGGAACAGTGGCAGCTTTTTTGGTCATGTTCTTTTCCACTAAGTTTCTGTGGCAAATCACACCTTACTTGTACGTGCTTGGGCTTGGACTTATGGTATTGCCTTTGTTTTTCTACAGTCCAGACTTAGTAGCGTCAACGGGAGCAAAAAACTGGGTAACGATTGGTGGAATGACTCTTTTCCAACCATCCGAATTTATGAAAATAGCCTACATCATTATGTTGTCAAGGGTGATTGTCACCTTTCATAAATATTATCCAAATCGAAAAATTCGTGAGGATTTTATGTTGATTGGTTATATGACACTGTTTACTATCCCTGTCCTGATTTTGTTGGCCTTACAGAAAGATTTAGGAACTTCCTTAGTATTTGTAGCAATCTTTAGCGGAATGCTTCTATTATCAGGAGTTTCTTGGAAAATTCTATTACCGACTGCCTTAACGGGGATCGTTTTGGTTGGTGGATTTATGCTGATTTTTATTTCTCCTGGTGGAACAACATTCCTCCACAATTTGGGGATGGATACTTATAAAATCAATCGTATTGCAGCCTGGCTTGATCCCTTTAAAAATGCCCAATCAACGACCTACCAGCAAGCTCAAAGTTTGATAGCTATCGGAAGTGGTGGCTTAAAAGGACTAGGTTTCAATAAAACAAATCTTCTTATCCCTGTTCGAGAAAGTGATATGATTTTTACGGTGATTGGCGAGGACTTTGGCTTTATTGGAGGGACGGTATTGATTGGACTATACTTGTTGCTCATTTATCGAATGCTGCGGGTAACGTTGAAGTCAAACAATCGATACTACACTTACATATCAACTGGCTATATCATGATGCTCTTGTTCCATGTGTTTGAAAATGTTGGCGCTGCAACTGGTTTGTTACCTTTGACAGGTATTCCTTTGCCGTTTATCTCCCAAGGTGGTTCGTCCATGGTTTCAAATCTGATTGGTGTCGGTCTAGTGCTGTCAATGGGGTATCAGTCACGACTAGCTGATGAGAAGGAAATAAATCGATCACGTCGCTATAGAAAAATTACGATAAAACGTTAGAAAGTTGGTTTATATGACAAGAGTTGCGGTTGTTTTAGCCGATGGTTTTGAAGAAATCGAAGCATTGGCCCCTGTAGATGTATTTCGTCGAGCTCATTTTGACTGTCAGATTGTTGGTTTAGATAGTCATGAAGTGGAGGGATCGCACGGTATTCGTGTTCAAACTGACCAAGTCTTTGATGGAGACCTGTCTTCCTTTGATCTGATTGTGTTACCAGGAGGAATGCCAGGTTCTGTCCACCTTAGAGATTCAGAGTCACTGATTACGGAATTGCAAAGAGCGGTTGCATCAGGAAAATCAGTAGCAGCAATTTGTGCGGCACCAATTGTTCTGGATAAGGCTGGTTTGTTAGATAGTCGTCACTATACATGTTTCCCAGGGAAAGAAAAAGACATTCCGTCAGGTATCCATCTGGAAGAGGATGTGGTCGTTGATGGTCCAATTATCACTAGCCGAGGCGCTGGAACAAGTTTGGATTTCGCCTATAAATTGGTTGATTTATTTGGTGGAGATGGGGAAAGCCTAGCTCAAACAATGGTTTATCATAGTTAAAGTAATGAAGAAGATGGAGCTAATGTTTCCTCTTCTTTTTTCTATCAAAATATTAGAAAATATGGTATAATAAAGGGTATTCGTTAGAATGATTTTTGCTCTAAAAATATGTCTCGCTTTTATCCAGATGGATTGGCTTTTCTATTTTTAAGGAGCAACAAATAGAAAATAAGGAAAAGAAATGACAGAAGAAATCAAAGATTTACAAGAGAAGGCTCAAGAATATGATGCCAGTCAGATTCAAGTCTTGGAAGGTCTTGAAGCTGTTCGAATGCGTCCAGGGATGTATATCGGCTCAACATCTAAAGAAGGTCTCCATCACTTGGTTTGGGAAATTGTCGACAACTCAATCGATGAGGCGCTGGCTGGTTTTGCGGATAAAATTGAAGTTTATATTGAGCCAGATAACTCCATCACGGTTATTGATAATGGACGTGGTATTCCGGTAGATATTCAGGAAAAAACTGGTCGTCCAGCGGTAGAAACTGTCTTTACAGTGCTCCATGCAGGTGGTAAATTTGGCGGAGGCGGTTATAAGGTCTCAGGTGGATTGCACGGCGTAGGTTCATCAGTCGTAAACGCCCTATCTACTCAGCTAGACGTCCATGTCTACAAAAATGGTCAGGTCTATTTCCAAGAGTATAAACGAGGTGAAGTCGTTGCAGATTTGGAGGTTGTTGGAGAAACAGACCGTTCTGGTACAACTGTACATTTTACACCTGACCCAGAAATTTTTACTGAGACGACTGAGTTCGACTTTGCAAAATTAAATAAGCGGATTCAAGAATTGGCCTTCCTAAATCGTGGTTTAAATCTCTCTATTACGGACAAACGTGAGGGAGTAGAGCAAACAAAGGAATATCACTACGAAGGTGGTATTGCTTCCTACGTTGAGTATCTTAATGAGAACAAGGATGTCATTTTTGAGACCCCTATCTATACAGAAGGTGAAATGGATGATATTACCGTTGAGGTTGCCATGCAATATACGACGAGTTATCATGAAAACGTAGTTAGTTTTGCCAACAATATTCACACGCATGAAGGTGGGACTCATGAGCAAGGATTCCGTACAGCTCTGACACGTGTTATCAACGACTACGCCAAGAAAAATAAAATTCTCAAAGAAAATGAGGATAATTTGACTGGTGAAGATGTGCGTGAAGGTTTGACAGCGGTCATTTCTGTTAAGCACCCAGGGCCTCAATTTGAGGGACAAACTAAGACAAAACTTGGCAATAGTGAAGTGGTCAAAATTACCAACCGCCTTTTCTCTGATGCCTTTGCAGAATTTCTTTTGGAAAATCCACAGATTGCTAGACGGATTGTTGAAAAAGGGATCTTGGCAAGCAAGGCTCGTATTGCTGCTAAGCGTGCGCGTGAGGTAACTCGTAAGAAATCGGGTCTTGAAATCTCAAACCTCCCAGGTAAGTTAGCGGACTGTTCCTCAAATGATGCAACGAAGACAGAGCTTTTCATCGTTGAGGGGGACTCAGCCGGTGGTTCAGCTAAATCCGGTCGCGACCGTGAATTTCAGGCTATTTTACCGATTCGTGGTAAGATTTTGAACGTAGAAAAAGCCAGCATGGACAAGATTTTGGCCAACGAAGAAATCCGTAGTCTATTTACAGCTATGGGAACTGGCTTTGGTGCGGATTTCGACGTTAGCAAGGCACGTTATCAAAAATTAGTCATTATGACAGATGCCGATGTCGATGGTGCCCATATTCGGACACTCCTTCTGACATTATTTTACCGCTACATGCGTCCTGTTGTAGAAGCGGGATACGTATATATCGCTCAACCACCTATTTACGGTATCAAGGTTGGAAGTGAGATAAAAGAATATATTCAACCTGGGGTTAATCAAGAGCAAGAATTGCAAGATGCCTTAGAAAGACATAGTACGGGACGGTCCAAGCCAACGATTCAACGTTACAAAGGTTTGGGAGAAATGGATGATCATCAGTTGTGGGAAACTACGATGAATCCTGAAAATCGTCTCATGGCACGCGTTTCAGTTGATGATGCGGCAGAAGCCGATAAGATTTTTGACATGCTAATGGGGGATAAGGTTGAACCTCGTCGAGAGTTTATCGAGGAAAATGCTGTTTATTCAACATTGGATGTCTAAAAACTAAAAAAACAAGTGCATATACTAGAGATTTATGGTATAATTAAGCGATATTTTCTAGTAATTACTATGAGCTAAGGAGATTTACATGCCTACAGGAACAATCATCTTAATCGTTTCGATTGTTATTATTTTAATCATTGCCTATGTAGCTTGCCTGATTGTTCGTAAACGAAATGACAACCTTTTGGTTGCATTGGAAGAACGTAAGGAAGAGCTATTTAACCTTCCAGTTAATGAAGAAGTCGAAGCTGTCAAAGCACTTCATTTGATTGGTCAAAGTCAGGTGTCATTCCGTGAATGGAATCAAAAATGGGTTGATTTGTCGCTCAATTCATTTGCCGACATTGAAAATCATATCTTTGAGGCAGAAGGTTATAACAATGCCTTTCGCTTTGTGAGTGCAAAGAATGCTATCGACAGTATCGAAAGCCAAATTGATTTAATTGAAGAAGACATCGCCTCTATCCGTCATGGTTTGATGGAGTTGAAGGAGCAAGAAGAGAAAAACTCTGGTCGCGTAAAACATGCGTTAAACTTGTTCGATAGTTTACAGGAAGCTGTTCGTGAAAATCCAGATAGCTACGGTGAGACACTACCAGAACTTGAGAAACAATTGAAAAATATTGAAGTTGAGTTTTCTGAATTTGTGATGCTCAATTCCTCAGGTGACCCGATTGAAGCTTCTGAAATTCTTGATAAGACTGAAGAGCATATGATTGCTCTCAATCAAATCATGGATCGCATTCCAAGTTTGATTGAACGAGTTACAAAAGATTTCCCAGAGCAATTGGAAGATTTGGAGTCGGGTTATCGGAAACTGGTTGAGCAGAATTATTTGTTCACAGAAGCTAACATCGAGTCACAGTTCCAAAATATTCGTGTTTCAATTCGTGAAAATACTGCTTTGATTGTTTCCTTTGATTTGGATGCTGCAGAAGCTGAAAATGAGGGAATTCAAGCAAAAATTGATCATTTGTATAAAGTCTTCAATCGTGAAATCGAAGCGAATAAGGAAGCTGTTAAGATTAGTAAAAACTTGCCAAAATTCTTGGAGCATGTTGTCCAAAATACACAGCTCTTGGATGAGGAAAGCCAACGCCTAAATGCGACTTACTTGCTGGCAGATAGCAAACTTTCACGGATCAATCAGCTTAAAGCTCGTTTGGAATCGATTGAAATTGTTGTTACAGAAAGTGTGGAAGACATTGAAAATCCACAAGTTGCATATTCTATTTTGGAAGAGCGTTTGGACCATTCGTTGGCAAGCTTGAAAGAAATCGAAGAGGAGCAGCTTGTTTTAGCTGACTATCTTAAATCACAAGAATTGTCAGAGAGCACAGCGCGTAAGAAAGCTACACTTTATATCAACAAATTGCATACCCTTAAGCGTTATATGGAAAAACGCAACCTTCCAGGAATTCCAGCTGAATTTTTAACAAACTTCTTTAGAACGAGCGATCATGTGGAAGCCTTGATTGCCGAGTTAGACTATAAACGAATCAATATCGAAGTTGTTAACCGTTTGTTGGAAAATGCAACGTATGATATGAATCAATTGGAAGAGTTAGCGTATTTGATTGTGCAAAATGCGACTTTAACAGAGCAGTTGCTACAATATTCTAACCGTTATCGTTCATTCGATGAAAGTGTGCAAAAAGCATTTAACCGTTCATTATCAATTTTTGAAAAGGATTTTGATTACCAAGCAGCATTTGAAGAAATTTCATTTGCTTTGGAAACAGTTGAACCTGGTGTAACAGAGCGTTTTGTACGTTCATACGAAAAAACACGTGAAGCTATTCGCTACTAGATAAAAAGCCATTTGGCTTTTTATTTTTATACTTTGAAAGGAATATCGGAAATGACAACTGGATTATTAGTTATGGATGTTGATTCAACATTAATTTTGGAAGAAGGAATAGATCTACTTGGAGAAGAGGCCGGTTTAGGAGCGCAAGTTGCAGCAATTACCGAACGTGCTATGCGTGGGGAATTGGATTTTGAAGAAGCCTTACGTGAACGTGTGGCGTTGTTAAAGGGACTGCCTGTTTCTGTGTTTGATCGAATTATCAAAAAAATCCACTTTACGCCTGGAGCAGCAGAATTAGTCTCAGAATTAAAAATGCGAGGCTATAAGGTAGCAGTAGTTTCAGGCGGATTTCATGAAACAGTCGATCGACTAGCTGCACAGTTAGAGTTAGACTATGTTCGGGCTAATCGATTAGAAGCAGTAGATGGAGTATTGACGGGACAAGTATTGGGTGAAATTGTAACGAAAGATACTAAAAAAGCATGTTTAGAAGAATGGGCGACAGAAAATGGGCTGAGTCTATCTCAAACGATTGCCATGGGGGATGGAGCAAATGATCTACCAATGATTCAACGAGCAGGAATTGGAGTAGCTTTCTGTGCTAAACCGATTGTCCAAGAACAGGCGCCCTACCAAATAAATGAAAAAAATCTCTATAAACTAATAGAGATTTTAGATAGTAAATAATGGGAGCGGGAAAGAACTCGACTAGTCAAAAAAAGAGTTCGTCTTCCCGCCCCCGCACAGTTGATTAGGTCAGATTTGGAGTGTAAAACACGAACAAATCTGCCAATCAACCACTGCGCTGAGATGTTGACACGAACCCTGAGAAGCGAGGTTGGTCTTTTTGCCCAGCCTCTTTATTCTGTTGTCAGTAAAATCCTTTTCAAATCTTGGACGGTTTCGACTATCATGGTGGCCCCAGCCTTTTCAAATTCCTGTTTGTTCCCATAGCCGTAAAGAACACCGATAGCGGGAAGTTGGTGTTTGCGTGCTCCTTCAATATCATGTTCCCTATCTCCAATCATCACAGCATGGTTTGGAAATGCTTCTAATTGATTTATAGCATAGCCGATGACGTCCGCCTTACTGATGCGACTACTATCCAGACTAGCACCGGCAATGACATCAAAGTAGTGAGCAATACCAAAATGTTCTAGGATCTGTTTGGCAAATATTTCTGGCTTTGAGGTAGCAATTACTAGTGTTTTTCCAGCTGTTCTCAATTCTTCAAGCAGAGGGATGATTCCAGGATAGAGTTGATTTTCAAACATTCCTTTTTCTTTAAAATAGACACGGAAAGCGTCAACTGCACTTTGTGTATCTTCAGGGCTGAGTTGGTAGAATCGTGAAAAAGATTCATAGAGTGGCGGGCCGATGAATCGGTTTAAATTGGCTGTATCTGGTTCTTCAATTCCCATTTTTTCTAGTGCGTAGGCGACGGAGTTTAAGATTCCTTGTCCAGAATCAGTAAGAGTTCCATCTAAGTCAAATAATATAGTTTGATACATACTTATCTCCTTTCTTTCAGTATAACACAGACGATGAAAAACAGAAAAGATTTATTGAAAGCTGAATAGTAGCGTGATATACTAACAATATAAAGGAGGTTAGTATCATGCATATTCTCATTGCTCCAGATTCATTTAAAGAGTCTCTTTCAGCTATAAAGGTTGCTGAAGCGATTAAAAAAGGATTTTCTAAGGTTTATCCACAAGCAGGGTATGACTTAATTCCCCTAGGAGATGGTGGCGAAGGGACAGTTGAGAGTCTAATGCAGGCCTTATCCTTGGATGTAACCCAGACTTGGGTGACAGGTCCATTTGGAGATAAAATTAAGGTTTCCTATGCGGTTAAAGATGATCTTGCGGTTTTTGAAATGGCTGAGATTGTAGGGCTTGCAAGTATCCCGCATGGAAAAAGGAGTCCTCTCTTTATTAAGACACAAGGGGTTGGGGAGCTGATTGTAGAGCTCGCTCAAAATGGTGTTAAACGCATATTTATAGGAGTAGGTGGCTCTGCCAGCCATGATGGTGGTATCGGAATGGCGGCAGGTTTAGGAGTGAAATTTTATAATCGAGAGGGAAACGAAGTAGAGGCAATTGGAGCTCATATCGGGGAGATTGTCAGCTTTTCCACAGAGGATATGTTGGTAGATTTATCTCAGGTCAGGATTGATTTGGTAACGGATGTGGAGAATCCGCTTTGTGGACCAGCGGGAGCCACATTTGTTTTTGCAGGTCAGAAAGGTCTTGCCTCTGCTGAATTTGAACTAGTAGACAAGAAAATGGAGTCCTTTTATAAATTAGTTAATCCAATGCTACTCGATTTAGCAGGAGCGGGTGCTGGAGGAGGTATGGCAGCAGGTTTAGTCCAATTTGCTGGTGCTCGCATTCAAAAAGGCATCGACTTTGTCTTGGACCAGTTGGATTTTGATCATCGCGTTGCCAAAGCGGATCTGGTTGTAGTCGGAGAAGGGCGGATGGATGCCCAAAGCTTATCAGGGAAGACTCCGATAGGAGTAGCTAGACGTACGCCGACTGGGATTCCCATCATTGCAATTTGTGGTAGCCTCAAAGACGATCTTCCCGAGTTTCCTTTTGAAAATATCTGCGCCGCTTTTCCGATCATTGCAAGCGTTGAAAGTTTGGAGGACACGCTTCAAAAAGCAGAAAAAAACCTGGTCCGCACGGCAGAACAGGTGGCAAGAATTCTTCAGTTAGGAGGTCAACAAAGATGGAATTAGTGAAATATGTGGCTATTATCTTATTTATTGTTATTTGTCTTGCAAAGCTAGTATCTGTTATGAGACTTTCCAAAAAAGAAAGAGGAATGGAAACGAATGTAATAAAGGCAAATGGAGCAATGTTCTTTTTCAATGAAAAAAATGAAAGAGGCAGATTGCTGGGAATCCTTTGTCTAACCTGTATTATTTTTGCTTTAATATTTATACTGCTTTATTGATAAATAAGTCTAACCAAATAATTTTTTCCAGAAGGAAGGTTTTGCATCTTCCTTTTTTTCTTCTGGTTTTGAGATAAGATTTGGAAATATAGATTCTAAGCTAACTTCTTCATTATCCACAGCGTGATTTGTGTGAAAGACAAGTGCGTAGGGAGACTGTCCTATTTTTTCATCGATGATAGCGGTAGTAATGCCGAAGTTCTGAGCAATTTTTAGTAGTGAAATTTGTTGCTTGTCAGACAGGGCTGGCGAGAGTTTGAGGAATAGAGGAGAGTAGCTACTTGCTAGTTTTTGGCAAATTGTATCGAACTTATTTCCGACGACTTCACTACTCAAATCGTCAAAGGAAACGAGCAGGACAACCCGTTCGCGATAGGTTCCCATGTATAGACGTTGTTCATCTGGATTCAATCGTGTTTCGCCAGAGGCTTTCTGTAGTATGGTAGTATTTAAATCATTCATGGTTTCAGTATAACATACTCAGTTAACTTTGAAAAGGAAGGCGTTTACATTATTTCTTTCAGTAAAATAACCTGTTTTTTCTTGAAAAATCCCTTCTTTTAGGGTATGATAGCTATGTAACAATTTTAAACTCAAAGGAGAGTAATATAATGTCAATTATTACTGATGTTTACGCTCGCGAAGTCCTTGACTCACGCGGTAACCCTACACTTGAAGTTGAAGTTTATACTGAATCAGGTGCTTTCGGACGTGGTATGGTTCCTTCAGGAGCTTCTACTGGTGAGCACGAAGCAGTTGAGCTTCGCGACGGTGACAAATCTCGTTACCTTGGTCTTGGTACTCAAAAAGCTGTTGACAACGTGAACAACGTGATTGCTGACGCTATCATCGGTTTTGACGTTCGTGATCAACAAGCTATCGACCGCGCTATGATCGCTCTTGACGGTACTCCTAACAAAGGTAAATTGGGTGCAAACGCAATCCTCGGTGTTTCTATCGCTGTTGCGCGTGCTGCTGCTGACTACCTTGAAGTGCCACTTTACACTTACCTTGGTGGATTCAACACTAAAGTATTGCCAACTCCAATGATGAACATCATCAACGGTGGTTCTCACTCAGATGCTCCAATCGCTTTCCAAGAATTCATGATCTTGCCAGTTGGCGCTCCTTCATTCAAAGAAGGTCTTCGTTGGGGTGCTGAAGTATTCCACGCTTTGAAGAAAATCTTGAAAGCTCGTGGTTTGGTAACAGCTGTTGGTGACGAAGGTGGTTTCGCTCCTAAGTTCGAAGGAACTGAAGACGGTGTTGAAACAATCATCGAAGCTATCGAAGCTGCTGGTTACGAAGCTGGCGAAAACGGCATTATGATCGGTTTCGACTGTGCGTCATCTGAATTCTACGACAAAGAGCGTAAAGTTTACGACTACACTAAATTCGAAGGTGAAGGCGCTGCTGTTCGTACATCTGCAGAACAAATCGACTACCTTGAAGAATTGGTTAACAAATACCCAATCATCACTATCGAAGATGGTATGGATGAAAACGACTGGGATGGCTGGAAAGCTCTTACTGAGCGTCTTGGCAAACGCGTTCAATTGGTTGGTGACGACTTCTTCGTAACAAACACTGACTACCTTGCACGTGGTATCAAAGAAGGTGCTGCTAACTCAATCCTTATCAAAGTTAACCAAATCGGTACTCTTACTGAAACATTTGAAGCTATCGAAATGGCTAAAGAAGCTGGCTACACTGCCGTTGTATCACACCGTTCAGGTGAAACTGAAGATTCAACAATCGCTGACATCGCAGTTGCAACTAACGCTGGCCAAATCAAGACTGGTTCATTGTCACGTACAGACCGTATCGCTAAATACAACCAATTGCTTCGTATCGAAGATCAACTTGGTGAAGTTGCAGTCTACAAAGGCTTGAACTCATTCTACAACTTGAAAAAATAAATTAGTACAGTGTACTAATTTATCCCCGAGCTAGAATAGCGAGGGTTATAATAAGAACAAGTCTGGAAAGTTCCAGACTTGTTTTTCAATGTCTGGGAGACTGTTTTATCCCCGAGCTAGTATAGTGAGGGTTATAGTAAGAACAAGTCCGAAGATTTTCGGACTTGTTTTTCTATGTACACTGTACTAATTTATCCCTGAGCTAGAATAGCAAGGGTTATAATAAGAACAAGTCTGGAAAGCTCCAGACTTGTTTTTTCGTCGTACAGTGTGCTAATTTATTTTCGGACTAACAAAGTGAGGGACAGCAAAACTCTCTAGGGAGTTTTCTTTGTCTTGATATTGATAAAATGATATTCTAAAAAGGCAGATCAACTTAAGTATTCTCATTTTGAAAAGAGATGGAGAGTGGGATGATAGAGTGGATATTTTTTGATTTGGGTTCAACGCTTTTAGATGAAGAGGCTGCTTATGGTTATTATATAGACAAGTGTGTGAAGAAGTTAGAGTCTCTGGATATAGAGGTTTCATCAGATTCTTATAAAAAGAAAATGGTGGAGTATGCTCATAAGTCGCTGGACCCTATTCGTGCGACCTGGCAATATTTTGCACCGACCGAGCCACGTCCTTTGTGGACAAATGAGGGTGTGAGCCTGTATCCTGAAACAATAGATGCTCTAGAGAAGTTATCACAAAACTATCGATTGGGGATTATTGCCAATCAGTCTAGTAGTATTAGAGAACTGCTTAAAGAGTGGGGAATTGAGTCTTATTTTCAACTCCTCATCCTCTCTGAAGAGGTTGGGCTATCTAAACCAGATACAACTATTTTCACACTTGCCTTGCAAAAAGCAAACATCCCTGCAGATAGAGTTGTCTATGTCGGGGATAGGTATGATAATGATATTCTGCCTGCTAAATCTTTGGGAATGTGGACTGTATGGATACTGACAGGTTTTGGAAAGTATACCAGTGAAAATGAAAAATTGAAGAGTGATTTGGTAATTCCTTCATTGCAAGAGATAACAAATATTTTTGAACAAACAAAAAAACTAGACTGAACCTCCTCAGCCTAGTTTTTACATGTATTAGAACAAGCCTTTAACTTTATCTAAAAGACCGTTAACACCTTCAGAACCTGATAACAAGCCTTTTGCTTGTTCCAAGTATTCACCGAATTGGTCCTTGTTTTCTTCGATAAATTGTTTTGCACCATCAAAGTCTTTGTTTGCAATCAATTCTTTTACTTGGTTAAAAAGATCTACTGGATTCATGTTGAAATCACCTCCTATGAGACTATTAAACCAAAACTGTACGGATTTCACAACTGAAACGACTTATAAAAATGTAACGCAAACTGCTTCAGGAACATAGAAATCGTGTGAGAGCTCAGTCAAACAGCCATTTTCGGCATCTCTTTCGAATACAGTTGCATTGTCAGAATCTTGATGGACAACAATCAAATGCTTTTCATCAGGACTAAGCGTGAAATCGCGAGGAGTTTTTCCATTTGTTGGGACGATTTCAACTAATTCTAAGCTGGCATCAGCAAGCGTTTTGTAGACTGCGATAGAGTCGTTTCCTCGGTTGGATCCATAAATAAATTTACCATCCTTTGTGATGCGAATAGCGGCAGTACCGTTGAAACCAGTATGGTCTTCTGGGAGAGTAGAGACAGTTTGTAGGTGTTCAAATTGTCCCCAGCCGTCATAGATAAGCACCTCAATAGTTGAATTGAGTTCACAGATGAGATAGGCGATTTTTGCGACAGGATGGAAGACAATGTGACGTGGACCACTTCCTGGTGCAGCCTGATAGGTTGCGATTTTCTCTACTTTTCCTTGGTCAGATACCTTATAGGTTACCACTTGATCACATCCTAAATCACAGGTTACTAAAAATTTATCGGGCGTCAAATCAGAAAAGTGAACATGGGCGGAAGCTTGGTTTTCGTGCGGCCCAGATCCTTCGTGTTGAGCGACATCAGCTAATTCTAGTGAACCATCCGCCAAACGTTTATAAACAAGTAGTTGCCCTTTGTGGAAATTGGAGCCATAAACTAAATCTCTTGCTTCATCTACAGCGACATAGCAAAGTGGTGCGCCCTCTGATACAACATGGTTGAGTAGAGTATAGTCAGCATTAAAGGCAGCGATACCTCCTAGACCATTTTCAGTGCCGACGGAGTATAGATGTCCGGCCTTATCAAAGGCAAGGTAGGTAGGGTTAGGTTCTTCAGTGACCAATTCTAGATTGCTAAGTTGTCCTGTTTCAGAGTCAAAATTTGCTTTATAAATTCCTTTTGATTCACGTTTTGTGTAGGTACCGAAATAGATAGTCATAGGATTCTCCTTTTTGGAAATGATTGATAAAATTATACCATGTTTTTCTGAGAAAGTCGTATAAATTCTGTAGTTGATTTTTACAAAAATCCTTTCTCCATGTTACAATAGAAAAAAAGACTAGGAGTGTATTAGATGGAGGATAAGCATCAAAAATTTAGTCTGACTTGGTTTTTCCGCTTGTTTTTGAATAGCCAAGCAGTGACATTTTTATTAGTAACCTTGCTGACTTTTTTGACCATATTTATTTTTAGTAAAATTAGTTTTTTATTCAGACCAATAGGAAGCTTTTTAGAAATTGTATTGTTACCGATGATTTTAACAGGTCTTTTGTATTACCTATTAAATCCGATGGTTGACTGGATGGAAAAGCATAAAATTTCTCGTACAGTTGGTATTTCTATTCTCTTTGTTTTAATCAGTCTTCTCATTATCTGGGGACTGGCGGTGGCAATTCCGAGTATTCAAGAGCAAGTGACATCTTTTGCGCAAAATCTTCCTTCGAATATCCAGAAAATCGAAGGACAGGTAACTGGGCTCCTACAGGATCAGCGCTTTGAACAATTTAGACCAACAGCTCTGGAGATGTTAAATAAGGTCAATGATCAGGTCGTTGCCTATGCTCAGAAGTTTTCTTCAAGTGCTGTGAATTGGGCAAGTAATTTGATTTCAACCGCTTCGCAGATTATTGTTGCTATTTTGATTATGCCTTTTATTCTCTTTTATCTGTTACGGGATGGTCAGTATTTGAATAAACACATCACCCAATATCTACCAACCAAGTGGAGAGAACCGATTGGAACAGTACTATCAGATGTGAATGGGCAATTATCAAACTATGTTCGTGGTCAGGTGACCGTTGCGATTATTGTTGCCCTGATGTTCTCAGTGATGTTCTCAATCATTGGTCTTAGCTATCCAATAACCTTGGGGGTGATGGCTGGTTTCCTCAATCTAATTCCGTATTTGGGTTCTTTCTTGGCCATGATTCCAGCTGTTATTTTAGGATTGATTGCTGGTCCAATCATGCTGATAAAGGTTTTAGTAGTCTTTATGATTGAGCAGACTATAGAAGGTCGTTTTGTGACACCATTGATTATCGGAAGCTCCCTAAGTATTCATCCGATTACCATTTTATTTGTATTATTGACAGCTGGTCAGATGTACGGTGTCCTGGGAGTTCTTCTGGGAATTCCAATATATGCCTCTATTAAGGTTTTAGTGAAAGCGGCATTTGAGTGGTACAAGGCACACAGTAGTTTGTATGAAGATGAAGAAAATGAGGTTGTGAATGAACAATAGTGAAAAAATGTTGGTTTGTTTGGACCAACAGGATTTAGACAAGGCAGATAAGTATTTCAAGCGTGCCCTGGAGCAAGATGATAGCGAAACGCTTTTGTCCTTGGCTGCCTATATGGAAAGCATTGGTTTTTTCCCACAGGCTAGACAAATCTATGAACAGGTCAAAGAAGAATTTCCCGAAGTACTGATCAATCTTGCCCAAATAGCATTTGAAGATGGCTTGGTTGAAGAAGCTTTCGGATATTTGGAGGAAATTTCGGAAGACAGTCCTGTCTATGTGGAAGCCTTATTGGTCAAGGCGGACCTGTATCAGGCAGAAGGCTTGTCGGATGTGGCGCGTGAAAAATTGTTAGAAGCAAGTCACTTATCAGATGAACCCATCATCCTCTTTGGTCTGGCAGAATTGGATATGGAACTGGAGCTTTTTAATGAGGCTATTTCCTATTATGCCCAGCTGGATAATCGTGAAATCTACGAATTAACGGGAGTTTCTACCTATCAGCGAATTGGTATTGCCTATGCAAGTTTAGGGAAATTTGAAGCAGCCATTGAATTTTTGGAAAAAGCTGTTGAGCTGGAATACGATGATCAGACAGTTTTTGAGTTAGCAGCTCTGCTATTTGAACGAGAAGAATACCAAAAAGCCAATCTCTACTTCAAGCAACTGGATACCATCAATCCTGATTTTGAGGGCTATGAATATGCCTATGCTCAGTCGCTTCATGCCGAGCATAAGATTGATGAAGCTTTGGTTATGACACAAAAAGGCTTGGCTAAAAATGACTTTGATGCCAATCTCTTGCTCCAGGCTTCTCAGTATGCCTATGAACTGCATGACGAGGCGGGGGCAGAAGATTATCTTCTACGGGCAAAAGAGGTGGCAGATGATAGTAACGAACTAGCTCTACGCTTGTCCAATCTGTATCTTGAACAGGAGCGATTTGAAGAGGTTGTGGCTTTATTTGATGAAGAGGTAGATAACGTTCTAGCTCGCTGGAATGTGGCCAAGGCCTATCAAGCTCTAGAAAGAGATGATGAAGCTATTGAGCTTTACGATGAATTGGCCGGAGAATTGGCTGAGAATCCTGAATTTTTGGCTGATTACGTAGCGGTTTTACGTCAACTTGGTCGCTTGGATGAGGCAAAAGAGCAAGCTAGTCGTTATATCCAATTGGTGCCAGACGATTTAGCCATGCAAGAATTTTTGAATGAAGAGTAGGTTATGCAAGTAAATCGATTATTTCAATACAATACACTCGGTGCCTTGATGGCTGGACTGTATGGCGGCTCCTTGACGGTTGGCGAATTGTTGGAACATGGTGATCTGGGTTTGGGAACCCTGGATTCCATTGACGGCGAGCTGATTGTTTTAGATGGAAAGGCCTATCAGGCCAAGGGAGCAGGGGAAAAACCAGAAGTGGTTGAAGTTCCTGCTGATATGAAGGTTCCTTATGCGGCGGTCATTTTCCATGAGGCAGAAGTCATTTTCAAACAACGCTTTGAAATGACTCATGAGGAATTACATCAGCGGATTGAGTCCTATTATGATGGTGAAAACCTCTTTCGTTCCATCAAAATAAAAGGGACGTTTGCTCGGATGCATGTCCGCATGATTCCCAAATCGGCTTCGGATGTTCGTTTTGCAGAGGTGGCAAGTCGCCAGCCTGAGTATACCGCTGAGAATATTTCAGGTACCATTGTTGGTATTTGGACGCCAGAGATTTTCCATGGTGTCAGTGTGGCCGGCTATCATTTGCATTTTATTTCGGATGATTTGACTTTCGGTGGTCATGTCATGGACTATGTTATCTCAGAAGGAATGGTGGAAGTGGGACCAGTCGATCAGCTAGATCAACGCTTTCCAGTCCAAGACCGCCAGTATCTTTTCGCTAAGTTCAATGCCAAGGAAGTCAGAGAAGATATTGATAAGGCGGAATAGGTTTCAATACAGAAAAATCCATGAATGAAAAATCCATGAACTAGATTTTCATGGATTTTATTTTGTCTTCTGTTGGGGTGACACGGAGGGTCTTCTGACCGCGGTAGGTCACAAAACCTGGCTTGCCACCTGTTGGTTTGTGGAGTTTCTTGGCCTCAATCATATCGACTTGGACCAGATTAGAATGTCTGGCCTTGGAGAAGTAGGCAGCCAGCTCGGCCGCATCTGTCTTGACTTCGTCGCTTGGGTCCAAGTTGTCTGTGATGACCACGTGGCTGCCTGGAATGTCTTTGGCATGGAACCAGAGTTCGCCTTTTTTGGCCATTTTGAAGGTCAGCTCATCATTTTGCAGGTTATTTTTCCCGACCAGAATAATGGTCTTCCCGTCCGTCGCCAAGTATCGCTCAGGTTTCTGACGCTTATGGATTTTCTCACGGTGGCGACGTTTGAGGTAGCCTGTTTCAATCAGCTCTTCACGGATCTCATCAATCTCAGCAAGACTAGCTTGTCCCAGCATGGTGTCAACGGACTCCAGATAGACAATGGTCGCCTTGGTTTCCTCAATCAAGTTGGTCAGGTGCTTGACCGCCTCCTTGAGTTTCTGGTACTTCTTGAAGTAACGTTGGGCATTTTGGCTAGGCGTCAAAGCCACATCCAACTCAATCTCCAACTCCTCGCCCGTATAGTAGTTGTCTAACCGCACACTCGGCTGGTCATTGGGTACCTGATGCAGATAGGTGGTCAGGAGCTCGCCCTTTTGCCGAACCAACTCCGCCGTCTCCGTATCTGCCAATTCCTGCTCCTGCTTGACCAACTTCTTGCGATTCTTCTCCAGCTCACTGGCCACCCGCTTGATCAGCTCATTGGCCTGCTGGGCCACCCGATCCCGCTCCGCCTTGTCCTGATAGTAGAAGTCCAGCAGACTGCTCAGGCTCTCAAAGTATGGCTGGTTTTCAGGGCTATTGGCAAATGGCAGAGCAGCATAGGACTTGTCTGTCAGGCTAGGCTGTGTTGCCTGTTCAAAAAAGGCACGGAAGTTCTTCAGGCGGTCTGACTGCAAGTGACTGGCCAGTTCAGAAGCCGTATCCCGACCCAAACCTTGAAAAAGTTGTTGGAGATTTTTTGGACTCAGTTCCTGAGTCGATAAGATTTCAAACAATTTCTCATCAGACACAGTATAAGGATTAAGAGAATGCGTCTCCGGTGGACGAATGTAGGTGGAACCAGGCAAAATGGTCCGGTAGGAATTTTGCGAGAAACCAACGTGCTTGATAGCCTCGATAATCTTCTGTTCAGACTTATCTACCAAGATGATGTTGCTGTGCTTGCCCATGATCTCCACAACCAAGGTAGCTTGAATATCGTCGCCAATCTCGTCCTTGTTGGACACCGAAAATTCTAAGATACGGTCATTGTCCAACTGACGAATGTCTTCGATAATGGCTCCCTGTAAGTATTTCCGCAGAATCATGATAAAGGTATTGGGCACCTTGGGATTGGTAAAGTCCGACTGGGTCAACTGGACCCGCCCGAAGACCGAATGGGCGGACAGGAGCAACTTATGGCTCTGACGGTTGCTGCGGATGTTAAGGACAATCTCCTGCTCAAAGGGCTGGTTAATTTTCTGAATCCGCCCACCTTCTAAATTGGCCTGTAACTCAGCCGTCATGTGATGTAAAAAAAATCCGTCAAAAGACATGGTTTTCCTCTTTCTAATAGCTATAACTCAGTCTAGTATATCATATTTTGATGTTTTTTGATGAGACTGGTAGTCCCTACTGACATAAAAAGTTTTCAGAAAATTTAATCAAAAGTATTGACAAAGATTGATGGATGCCGTATAATCGTCTGTAATCAGAAGAAGTAGTAAAGCAGAAGTCTTCAGGGAGCCTGTGGTACTGGGAACAGGTGGCGGAGTTTTATGAAATGGGCTGATGTGCATTTATGTCTATTTTATGACGTCGTTAGTCGGTCTCGCCGTACCACCAGTACTGCCTTCACCCGACTGCCTAGTCCTAAAATACCCTAAATCCACAATGATTGTTTGGCATAGCATACTTTACGTAGACTGTTTTGGCTGAGTACGAGGCAGGTCGACGCAGCTTATACTAGCGGTATAGCAAGGAGAGCTAACGAAGGTTTCAGCCGAAACAGTCACGCAAATGAACTTAAAACAATGATAGTTCGGTCCGCACACCTTACAGTGCAACTCCTTGTTAGAGGAGATGAGATATGGGAGGATTCTATACAATTCCCATAAGTGAGGTGGCACCGTGTCATTGACGCCCTCGCGTATTGTTTTTCAATATGCGGGGGCTTTTCCATTGTCTTCGTAGATTACTTTTATATTGCGTCACGTTCGGCTTGGATGATTCAAACAGTCCAGTGGACTGTTTGAAGTCAATGCTTGAAAACGAGGAAGCATTGAGTTATGTCTGCACCTCCGTTCCTAATCTAAAAGCAATCTACTTTGACAATTATTAACAAAATGAGGTAATCAAGATGAAACGATGGCGATGGTGGGATAAAATATTGATGATATAGAGATTGAATATTGTGTATTTTTAAAGGAGAATGAATATGTTGAAAAATAAAAATTTACTTGCTACAATTGTTGCCCTCACTGTTATGGTAGTTGCTGCCCTGTTTTTGACGCAAAAAGAACAGAACAATTCATCTAATAGCACAGAAAAAGTTAAAATTGGAGTTCTGCAATTTGTGACACATGATTCATTAGATGAGATTTATAAGGGAATCAAGGCAGGCCTTAAAGAAGGTGGTTATACCACAACGGATAATTTAGAAATTGATTTTATGAATGCTGAGGGTGATCAATCCCAAGTTCAAACCATGAGTAAAAAATTGGTGGACAATGGCAATGAATTATTGATTGGTATCGCAACACCTGCTGCACAAGGTCTTGCCAATGCAACCACAGAATTACCCATTATCATGGGAGCTGTGACAGATCCAGTCGGAGCCAACCTGGTGACGGATTTGAAAAATCCTGGTGGAAATATCACAGGAGTATCTGACCAAACACCAGTAGCAGATGCAGTTTCTCTCATTAAAGAAATTACACCAGACGCTAAAACTATCGGTGTCCTCTATTCTTCAAATGAGGACAATTCAAAAATTCAAGTAGCGGAATTTAAGGTAGCAGCAGAAGAGGCTGGCTATACTGTTCTTGAATATGCAGTTGCTTCTAGTAATGAAATTGCAGCGACAGTAGAGGTCGCAAGTAGTAAAGCAGATGTTCTCTTTACACCAGTAGACAACACAGTTGCCTCAGCATTTTCAACTGTCGTATCTGTGGCAAATAAAACCAAAACTCCGATTTTCACCAGCGTAGAAGACATGGTAGAAGGTGGAGGTATCGCATCTGTTACCCTTAGCCAATATGACTTGGGTGTGGCAACTGGTAAGATGGCTGCAAAAATTCTTGACGGTGCGAATCCAGCGGACACACCTGTGCAAATCTTTAACGAGGGTACCATTGTAGTCAACCAAAAAGTTGCTAAAGAATTAGGAATTACCTTGTCAGATGATGTGATTAGTAAAGCAAGCAAGGTTATCGAATAAGAGATAAGAGAAAAGGAAAAATATGATTGTATCAACAGTTTCACAGGCTCTTTTATGGGCTGTACTAGGTTTGGGAATATTCGTTACCTTTCGGATTCTGAATTTTCCTGATATGACGACAGAGGGCTCTTTCCCGCTTGGAGGAGCGGTTGCTGTTACCTTATTGACGCAAGGAGTTCATCCTATCTTGGCTACTCTAGCAGCAGTTCTTGTTGGCTGTTTGGCGGGCTTTGTCACAGGCTTGCTTTATACCAAGGGGAAAATTCCCACTCTCCTGGCTGGTATCTTGGTCATGTCTTCCTGTCACTCTGTCATTCTATTTATCATGGGTAGGGCAAATCTAGGTTTACTGAATACCAAACGTTTACAAGATTTCCTTCCTTTTTCTGAGCAAATTAATGGTCTCTTGCTAGGTCTAGGTAGCCTAGTGGTGGTGATTGGTGCCTTGATGTTCTTCCTCTATACTCGCCTTGGACAGGCCTTTATTGCAACAGGGGATAATCCAGATATGGCACGCAGTTTTGGTATCAATACAAGTCGAATGGAGTTGCTAGGTCTTATTCTTTCAAATGGGATTATTGCTCTTGCAGGTGCCTTGATTGCACAACAAGAAGGCTATGCGGATGTGTCGCGTGGTATCGGTGTCATTGTAGTCGGTATGGCTAGTCTGATTATTGGTGAGGTCTTGTATGGAAACCTGACCATGTTAGAACGATTCTTGGCCATTGTTGTCGGAGCGATTTTCTATCAGTTCTTGATTTTGGTGGTCATTTCCCTCGGTATCAATACCAGCTACCTCCGTATCTTCTCGGCCATGATTCTGGCGGTCTGCCTCATGGTTCCTGAGTTGAAAAATAAACTTCTGAAAGGAGCCAGTCTGTCACGATGAGAGCAATTGTTGAATTAAAAAATACCACCAAGGTGGTGACAAACGGTTTTGATGAAGAACGTGTGATTTTGGACAATGTCAATCTGACCATCTATCAGGGTGATTTTATTACCATTTTGGGTGGAAATGGGGCTGGGAAGTCAACCCTCTTTAATGTCATTGCTGGCACCTTGCCTTTGACTAGTGGTTCGGTCCATATTCTTGGTGAAGATGTGACCAACTGGCCTGCAGAAAAGCGTGCCAAGTATCTGGCTCGTGTCTTTCAAGATCCGAAAATGGGAACTGCTCCGCGGATGACGGTGGCAGAGAATCTACTTATCGCTAAGTATCGCGGCGAGGGACGGTGCTTGGTGCCACGCAGATTGGCCCAGCAGACCGAAGAATTTGCCCAGCTTCTGCCGAGAGTGGGAAATGGTCTGGAAAAACATTTGGATACGCCAGCGGGTCTTTTATCGGGTGGCCAACGCCAGGCATTGAGTTTGTTGATGGCCAGCTTGAAGCAACCTGAACTCCTGCTCTTGGATGAGCATACCGCAGCCCTTGACCCTAAGACTAGTCAATCCCTGATGCAACTAACAGACGAATTGATTGCGACCAAGGGAATGACGGCTCTTATGGTCACTCATCAAATGGAAGATGCTCTCCGTCACGGCAATCGCTTGATTGTCATGAAAAATGGTCAGATTATTCAAGACCAAACGGCAGAGGAAAAATCCAAGATGAAACTGGAAGATTATTATAAGTTGTTTGACTAAAGTCTGGAGAAATCCAGGCTTTTCTTATCCTTTGAATTTTTAGTTTAAAAGCAGTATAATATACTAAATATATCAAGAGGTGCTGTCATGGATAAATTGGTTCTTGAAAGCTTAGCTGACTTGGGAATGGACTACACCATTGTAGAGCATCCACCAGCTCTGACAACTGAGGAAGCAGACCGTTACATTGAAGGGGTAGAAGGAGTACGGACCAAGTCCATGTTTCTGACTAATAAGAAAAAGACTGCATTTTATTTATTGATCATGGATGACCAGAAGCAGCTGGATATGGACCAGTTTCGTGATTTGGTAGGAGCCAATCGTATTCGCATGGCCTCAAGTGAAAGCTTGATGGAAAAAATGCACTTGCCTGCGGGTGTGGTATCTGTTTTTGGCTTGTTACAAAATGTTGATAAGGATATTCAAGTCTATTTTGATAAGGAAATCCTTTCTGAACCCATTCTAACCTTCCACCCCAATGTTAATACGAAAACAATTTTTGTAAAGACAGAGGATATTTTACGTTTTGTCGAAGAGATTGGTTTTTCAGCAACGATTGTTGACTTGGGGTAACAAAGATGAGAAAATGTTTAGCTATTTGTAGTCTGTTGTGTTGTCTCTTTTTGGTAGGATGTCGGACAGGAGCAGCTTATCAGGCAGAGATTGAACCGATGGAACAATCAGAATTGTATACGGAAAAAGAGATTGAGGCGGCTATTCTTGTAGTTGAAGATTACTTTGATCACCATTTTAAAAGTTGTAAATTGCTGACTATCGGTTATAGTGGTGATAATGAAAAGGAATTTGATGAGTGGGCGGAGCACTATGGTGCAGAGGAAGCCATTATCCTAACTTCGTCTTTTAAGGTAGCAGCTGAGGGGGCAGAGCCCACCTTAGAGCCTAATAGTACCCATACGGATTGGAAATGGATTTTAGTGCGGAATGTTGGTGGTAAGTGGGAACATAAGGGACATGGTTACTAATGTATATGTAGAACTTCGTTGATTTTCAGCGGAGTTTTTTGTAAATTTTCTTGAAAAAATGTATAATAGAAGCGATAGCTATTTAGGAATTTCTATTTAAAAGTTGCTTTGATGGTTGAATATAATGTTGAACCAAAGTGTGTCTTTTGCAAATAGAGCTCCGACATAGCAGACTGTAATTCGACTTGGAATTCCCAAGGACCGTTGGTAAGAAAAATAAAATGGACACCTGTGGGATGTCCAAAAGGAGTAAAGATGAGTACAATTAAAATTATGGCTCTTGGGGGTGTGCGGGAAAATGGAAAAAACCTGTACATTGCCGAAGTGAATGAACATATTTTTGTTTTGGATGCAGGGGCAAAGTATCCTGAGAATGAACAGTTAGGTGTGGATGTAGTCGTCCCTAATTTCGATTATTTGGAAGAAAATAAGCACCGTGTAGCAGGGGTCTTTTTATCTCACGGGCATGCAGATGCTATCGGAGCGCTTCCTTATCTCTTGGAGAAAGTGAAAGTGCCAGTATTTGGTTCGCACTTGACTATCGAACTGGCTAAGCTACTTGTCAAGGGGAATAATGCTACTAAGAAATTTAATGATTTCCATGTTATCAATGCAGACACTGAAATTGATTTCGGGGATTCAGTGGTATCTTTCTTTCAGACGACCCACTCTATTCCAGAGAGTTTAGGAATTGTCGTTAAGACGGATGAAGGAAATATTGTCTACACAGGTGACTTTAAGTTTGACCAGGCGGCAGATAAGTTTTATCGTACGGATTTTGGGCGATTGGCTGAAATCGGTAACGAAGGTGTGTTGGCCCTCTTGTCAGACTCAGCTAACGCAGATAGCAATGTTCAAGTAGCGAGCATGCATGAGGCTGGGGAGGAAATTCTCAATACGATTGCTGACTGTGATGGGCGTGTTATTGTGGCAGCAGTTGCCAGCAATATTGTACGGATTCAACAGATTTTTGATGCAGCAGAAGCAACTGGTCGTCGTGTCGTATTGACAGGACATGATGTGGAAAACATTGTCCGAACAGCGATTCAATTGAAAAAACTTCGTTTGGTCAGCGAACGCCTGTTGGTAAAACCAAAGGATATGAACAAGTATGAAGACCATGAATTAATTATTTTAGAAACTGGTCGTATGGGCGAGCCGTTAAATGGATTGCGTAAAATGTCTATCGGTAGACATCGCTATGTTGAAATCAAAGAAGGTGATCTAGTTTATATTGTTACCACTCCAAGTATTTCAAAAGAAGCGGTTGTTGCTCGTGTGGAGAACTTGATTTACAAGGCTGGTGGTACCGTAAAATCTATCACAAAGAATCTTCGCGTATCTGGGCATGGGAATGCGCGTGATTTGCAGCTCATGCTCAACATCATGAAGCCTAAATATCTTTTCCCAGTTCAAGGGGAGTATCGTCAATTGGATGCTCACGCTAAGGCTGCGCTTGAAATTGGTATGTATCCAGAAAACATTATCATCGTTAAGCGTGGGGATGTCATGGCTTTTGAAGAGGGGGATTTTGTCCATAGCGGAGCGGTTCCTGCTGGTGATGTCATGATTGACGGAAATGCCATGGGCGATGTTGGAAATATCGTCCTTCGTGACCGTAAGATCCTCTCAGAAGACGGTATCTTTATTGTGGCTATCACTGTCAACCGCCGTGAGAAAAAAATCATTTCTAAAGCCAAGGTCAATACTCGTGGTTTTGTCTACGTGAAAAAGAGCAAGGACATCTTGCGTGAGGCATCAGAATTGGTGAATACAACGGTGGAAAATTACTTTACAAAGGATAGCTTTGACTGGACAGAGCTTAAGAGTGCTGTTCGCGATGATTTAGCAAAATTCCTCTTTGACCAAACCAAACGTCGCCCAGCTATTTTACCGGTAATTATGGAAGTTAAGTAAGCTGATTTATATACATAAGAAGAGCCGAGGAAACTCAGGCTCTTTACCATAAGGAGAAGATTTATGGCAATAATGAAAATTGAATACCACTCAGAAGCTCTAGATATGTCTAGACAGGTTACGGTTTTATATCCAGATCGCAATCGTGTGGAAAATCCTGATGACAACGACATTCCTGTCCTATATCTTTTGCACGGTATGGGAGGAAATCAGGATTCCTGGCTGAATCGTTCTACAGTGGAACGGTTGGTTCGTTATACCAATCTTATCGTGGTTATGGTCAATACAGATAAAGGCTGGTATACCAATACTACTTACGGTATGAATTATTATGATGCTATTGCAGTAGAGTTGCCTCAAATTCTCAAACGATTTTTCCCAAATATGTCTGACAAGCGGGAGAAGAATTTTATCGCTGGTTTGTCTATGGGTGGTTATGGGACCTTCAAGATTGCCATGATGACCAATCGTTTTTCACACGCAGCTTCGCTTTCAGGCGCATTGTATTTTGATTTTGATAATCCAGCGGCAGCAGAATTGGGAAGTCTTTCGTATTGGCAAGGAGTATTTGGTGACATTTCTGATAAACAGAATCCAAATAATTTGTTAGAAATTGCTAAACAATCCGATAAAAATACCAAATTTTATGCCTGGTGTGGTGAGGAAGATTTTCTCTTTGAAGGGCATCAAAAGGCAGTTGGAGAGTTAAAAGAGCTGGGATTTGATATAGAGGCAAGTTTCGGACCTGGTAAACATGAGTGGTACTACTGGAATCAGCAGATTGAGAAGGTATTGGCTTGGTTGCCAATTGATTTCAAATTGGAAGAAAGACTGTCCTAGTTTTTAAGAAAAGTTTCAGAAATTATGGCTATACTAAAACCTATTTCTAGAAAGAGGTATAGTCTATGAAACTTATTGGAAATATTCTACGGTGGATTTGGCGGACATTTTGGGGTCTGATTTGGTTATCAATGGTGTTATTGGCTTGTGGTCTAGGTCTGTTATTCTATTTTCAACAGGAAGCAGCGCCACAGATGTTGCAAACCTTGGCTCAGGAAGTGCAACTGATGGTTAAAGGGCAGTCTGAAGTGACGATTGAAGAAGGTGTTAATACCATTAAACACCTGACTACTGATACGGTTAATACAGCCGACCATGGTCGATGGGAAAGTAATACTGCGACTGTTTACATTGAAACTCAGAACCCAACATTTGTAGCTGCCTATGAAACAGCCATTGCCAATTGGAATGCGACAGGGACCTTCACTTTTGTGATGACAAGTGACCCAAGTCAGGCCGATATTATTGCAACAGAAATGAATGATGGAAATACCCAAGCAGCAGGCGAGGCCAATTCAACGACTAACTTATTAACCAATTATTATAGCTCTGTAACGGTGCGTCTGAATAGTTTTTATTTATTAAACGACCAATATGGTTATGATATGGATAGAATTATCCATACAGCTGAGCATGAATTGGGCCATGCTATTGGCCTAGATCATGAAGATAGTCAGACCTCTGTTATGGAATCGGCAGGATCTAATCATGGTATTCAGCAGGCAGATATTGATGCGGTTCTTGCCTTATATTCAGAAGAGAAGGGAAAATATGCTTCGAACAATTACAAACACAATAAAACGTTATCCTGAGCAAGCCTTGCTTTTCATTTACAATGCAGGAATTTTTACTTGGTTGCAATCGACCAGTCGTTCAATTATGGAACAAATTGGTATAGATAGCAACTGGTTTGATAAAATCCCCGAACCAATCAAGGCCTGGACAGATGCAAGTCTAGAGAGTATGCAAACCTTACTCAATTCTTCCGCTTGGGGATGGCTGATTGTTTCGATGATTTTGATGCTGGTCATCCGCTTTGTCAAGGGCTTGATTAAGTTTGTCATCATGCTGATTATTATCGGCGGTGGTCTTTATCTGCTTTGGCAGAATAGGGAATTGCTTAGCGGTTTGGTCTAAATATTTTTTGAGAAGGACAGTGACTGTAAAGTCGCTGTTTTTTTGCTGAAATCAGAAAAAGGAATCCGCACTGTTACCCTAAATTATGGTACAATATTTTTATGATTATTCTAAGTGGAAACAAGATTGAACGCTCTTTTGCGGGCGAGGTTTTATTTAATAATATCAATATTCAAGTGGATGAGCGGGATCGGATTGCCCTTGTCGGAAAAAATGGGGCAGGCAAGTCTACTCTGCTCAAAATCCTTGTCGGAGAAGAAGCAGCGACCAGCGGTGACATTTCAACCAAGCGTGATTTGTCCCTCTCTTATCTGGCACAGGACAGCCGTTTTGAGTCGGAAAATACTATCTATGATGAAATGCTCCATGTCTTTGACGACCTGCGGATGACGGAGAAACGCCTGCGGTCTATGGAAGAACAAATGGGCAGTCTGTCTGGTAATGAACTTGACCAGCTGATGAAAACTTATGATAGTTTGTCAGAGGAATTTCGTCTGGCAGGTGGTTTTAGCTATGAGGCGGACATTCGTGCCATTTTGAATGGTTTTAAGTTTGACCAGACCATGTGGGACATGAAAATCTCCGAACTTTCTGGCGGTCAAAACACTCGACTTGCTCTGGCAAAGATGTTGCTTGAAAGCCCAGAGTTATTGGTGCTGGATGAGCCGACCAACCACCTGGACATTGACACGATTGCCTGGCTGGAAAACTACCTCGTGCATTACAAGGGAGCCTTGATTATCGTCAGCCATGACCGCTATTTCTTGGACAAGGTGGCGACACTGACACTGGATTTGACCAAGCATTCCTTGGATCGTTATGTGGGCAATTATTCTCAGTTTGTCGAGCTCAAAGAACAGAAGTTACAAACGGAATTGCAAAACTATGAAAAGCAGCAGAAGGAAATTGCCAAACTAGAAGACTTTGTCCAGAAAAATATCGTCCGTGCTTCGACCACCAAGCGTGCTCAGGCTCGACGGAAAAAACTGGAAAAGATGGAGCGACTGGACAAGCCAACAACTGGTCAGAAGTCTGCCAACATGACCTTCCAGTCAGACAAGACTTCAGGAAATATCGTCTTGACAGTGGAAAATGCTGCGGTGGGTTACGACGGGGACATTCTCTCCCAGCCCATTTCTATTGACCAACGGAAGCTGGATGCCATTGCCATTGTCGGTCCCAATGGTATCGGAAAAACAACCCTGCTCAAATCTATCATCGGAGCTCTGCCATTTATCAAAGGGGAAGCCAAGCTAGGAGCCAATGTGGAAGTGGGCTACTACGACCAGACCCAGTCGGCCCTGACGCCGTCCAATACGGTCTTGGAGGAGCTCTGGTCAGCCTTTCCGACCACACCTGAAGTGGAGATTCGCAACCGCCTTGGAGCCTTCCTCTTCTCAGGCGATGACGTCAAAAAGTCCGTATCTATGCTGTCTGGTGGGGAAAAAGCCCGTCTGCTCCTCGCTAAGCTGTCTATGGAAAACAACAACTTCCTCATCCTCGACGAGCCGACCAACCACCTGGACATCGACAGCAAGGAGGTCCTGGAAAATGCCCTCATCGACTTTGACGGCACCCTGCTCTTTGTCAGCCACGACCGCTATTTCATCAACCGCGTCGCCACCAAGGTCCTCGAAATCTCGGAAACGGGCTCCACGCTCTACTTGGGCGACTATGATTATTATTTAGAGAAAAAGGCAGAGCTGGAAGTAGAAGCCCAGCCTGACCAGCTAGAAAGCACCAGCCAATCAGCCGGAGCCATGGACTACCAAGCCCAAAAGGAAAACCAAAAAGAGCAACGCAAACTGGCCCGCCGCATCGAGCAAATCGAGGCAGAAATTGACAACATCGAAAACCGCCTAAGCGAGCTCAACCAAGCCATGCTAGAAACAAACGATATCGCCCAGCTGACCGATTACCAGAAAGAAATCGACCAACTGACAGCCCAACAAGAAAGCCTCATGGAAGAATGGGAAGCATTATCTGAGCAGATGGGGTAGGTTGACAGGAAGTTGACAATCTGTCAGAAACGCTATCAAATCAAGCTTGCAAGCAGGTCTTGCGATAGAAAAATCTGCCGCAACATTCCCTTGCGGTCAAAAATGCCTGAGCAAGCCAGCCTTTCTTGGCAAATATTGACTGCTAAGCTAAGATAAGTATAGAGATTAGCATCACTTCTCGAAGTTGGTGTCAACATCTCAGTGCAGTGGTTGATTGGCAGATTTGTTCGTGTTGCACACTTCAAATCTGACCTAATCAACTGTGCGGGGGCGGAACGACGAACTCTTTTTCATTTTTCGAGTTCTGTCCCGCTCCCAGAGAGGAGAATGAAATGAACTTTGGACAACAAATCAAAGACTTACGGAAGAAGGAAGGTTTGACCCAGGAACAGTTTGCCCTCAAGCTCAATGTGACACGGCAGGCTGTTTCCAACTGGGAAAATGACAAAAACCTACCCGACTTGGAACTCTTGATTCTCATGTCCTCTGTCTTTTCAATCTCCCTAGATCAACTTATCTTAGGAGGAACTGACATTAACAACATGACAGAAAAACTTGTCAAGGACGGTCGCGAAGGTCGCCGTACCCAGATGCACCTGACCATTACCATTATCGGAAGCTTTCTCATGGTTTTAGGCTTTGCCTGCTTTCTCATCAAGGCCAATTCCGTCGACTATGTCGATTCCAATGGCATTCTACACGAAAACTTCTACCTGCTCCCAGTCGGCTACTTGCTAGTCTTTACAGGAGCCCTTGCCACGCTCCTATCAGGACTATCCCTGCACCGCTTTAGAAAAGAAAACAAGTAACATGACCAAACACCCACGTTTCCTTAATAGCGACCAATTTTTCACCTGTCCACATTGTGGGCAGGCTCTTGGTCTTGACCTAAACAGCCTCCGTTGCCCCAACCGCCACACCTTCGACATCGCCAAGCAGGGCTATGTCAATCTGGCGCCCCAGGTCAAGCAGTCCGCCAACTACCACAAGTCTAGCTTTGAAAACCGCCAGGCCTTTTTGGAGGCGGGCTATTACGATCATCTCTATGAGGCTTTGGAGGGGAAAATAGCAGAGCTGGGCTTGCAGTCTGTCTTGGACATCGGCTGTGGGGAGGGCTTTTATTCCCGTAAGTTAGCCGAGAAAATGGACTTGGACATTCTTGCTTTTGACATTTCCAAGGATTCCATACTCCTAGCAGCTAGATCTGACAGCAGCAAGTCGGTCAAATGGTTTGTCGGTGACTTGACAAAGTTGCCCATTCAAGACAAGACCATTGACGGCATCTTGGACATCTTTTCCCCAGCCAATTATCAGGAATTTGCCAGAGTGCTGAAAGCTGGTGGAGCTATTCTCAAGCTAGTCCCAGGCCCCAATCACCTCAAGGAGCTCCGCCATTTAGCCAAAGACCAACTCCGCAAGGAAGCCTATGATAACCAGGAGATTGTGGACCATTTCAGGTCTTACGTGGGGCAGGTGGAGCAGGTGATGGTCAGCCAGACTATGCCGATTACAGCCGCCCATGCTCAAGTCCTGGCAGACATGACGCCTCTCTTTTTCCAAGTGGACCAGTCCAAGTTGGATTTGAGCCAGTTGACCGAGATTACGGTTGAGGGAGTGCTTTTGATTGGTACGATATAAAAAATGAAACCGCCTCTGATTTCAGAAGCGGTTTTGCTTTATTTCTCAAATTCTGCCTTGCTTTTTACATCGCCGTATTCTTCAGCGACTTCTTTGCTGAGGATGTCAGCGTAGCTGGCAAGTTGGATGTCTTGTCCGTATTTTTTGCGGAGGGCAGTTGTGACCAAGCGGTAGGCTAGGTTGGCATTGCGGGACAGGATTGGTCCGTGGAAGTAGCTGCCGAAGGTGTTTTTGTAGTGCAGGCCTTCGCCGCCATCCTCCTTGTTGTTGCCATTACCATAGACCACCTTACCCAGCGGTTTTTGGTTGTCAGCTAGGAAGGTACGGCCTTGGTGGTTTTCAAAACCATAGTAGGTTTCGTTGAATTCATCATTGTGAATCTTGATGTCACCGATGTAGCGGTTGTTGGTTTGGTTGAGGGTGTAGTGGCCCATGATACCCAGTCCATCAATCTTGCGGCCGCCAGCTTCGATGTAGTATTGACCGAGCAATTGGAAGCCACCGCAGATAGCCAGCATGACACCGTCGTTTTCGATAAAGTCTGCTAGGCTGTCTTTTTTAGTTGGTAAATCTTTTGCTAGAATAGATTGTTCATAGTCCTGACCACCACCGAAAAAGGCGATGTCGTAGAAATCCTTGTCAAAATCATCAGTTAGGGAAACGATGTCCACCTGAACACGAGCCCCCAGCTTTTCAGCTACATACTTGAGCATGAGGATATTGCCATTGTCACCGTAGGTATTCATCAAATCGCCGTAGAGGTGGGCGATGTGGAGATCATAAGTGTAGTCTTTTTCAGGACTTTTTAATGACGTATAGACCATTATTTCATCTCCTTTCCAACGGCTTGGCGTTGAGCCAGCAAGTCACGGAATTCCAGCATAGCTGTATAGGTTGCGAGGATATAGGCATGCTGACTGCTAGACTGCTCAATCAAGGTCATGATGTCTTCCAGTTTTGGAGTTTCAGTAATTTGGTCCTCTGGATAGCCAGTCACACGGAGGCGACGGGCGATTTCAGACGAACGAACACCGCCTGCAAAGACTTGTGGAATATCCATTTGAGTGATTTGTTCAAAGTCGGCGTCCCAAATCCAGCTGGTATCAATTCCGTCTGCGTAGTTAGCATTGAGAAGGACGGACAGGCTAAAATCGTAAGGAGCTAGTTTCATCATTTCAATGGCCTGGGTTGCACCGACAGGGTTTTTAATCAAGACCAGGGTACAATCCTTATTGCCCAATTTAAAGGTTTCTTGGCGACCGAAAACGGCCTTAGACTTGTCAAATCCTGCCTTGATTTTCTCAGGAGATACGCCGAAAAATTCTGCTACGCTGACAGCTGCTAGGGCATTGTAGATATTGTAAAGCCCGCCGATGTTGATCTTATAATCCTGACCGTCAATGACAAAAGTAGAAGAAGTATTGGTGATTTCCTTCAACTCTGTCAACTTGTAGTCCAGCTCAGGTCGGCTAAAGCCACAGTTGTTACAGATATAGCTGCCCAAGTTAGCGTAGGTATTGAGCTTGTACTGGATAATCTGGTGGCAATGCGGGCAGAGAACGCCTTCGGTATTGTAATGGGCCAGACGTGGCTCATGCTCGTCCGTCGCAAAACCGTAGTATTTTACTGGATTGATAACGGTGGTCGAGTTGAAAAGCGGGCTGTCACCATTGGCGAGAATGGTTGCCTGAGGTGCCTTGGCAGCCCCGTCCAAAATCATCTGGTAGGTGGTATAAATCTCACCATAGCGATCCATTTGGTCGCGGAAGATATTGGTGAAGACAATCAGGCTAGGCTTGATAAAGTCGGTGACACGAGCCAGGCTGGCTTCATCAATCTCCAAGACAGCAATCTTCTTGCCATTTTTATTTTTCTTGGCGGATAAAAATGTTGCTGTAATCCCCGTAATCATATTGGCGCCGCTGGTATTGGTCGTAATTTCTCCAAAGGCTTCTTGGAGGATGCCAACTGTCAAGGCGGTGGTCAGGGTCTTACCGTTAGTACCTGTCACAACAACGACTTCATAGTCCTTAGCCAAACTATCTAAAATATGTTTATCGAATTTGAGGGCAATTTTTCCAGGCAGGGTAGTACCACGTCCTAGTTTTTTCAAAATGAACTGGGAACTTTTTCCTGCTAGAATACCCAAAGCTGTATTTATTTTCATGGGACTATTTTATCATAAAGGTCACTGATTTTCTAGAATGGAGTGTGTTGGAATGTGATATATTCCTGCAGTAAATCTGTAATATTTTTAACAGGAAGGTCACTATTTTCTAAAGAAAAGGGGAAAAAATATGGTATAATGAGTACATTACTATGTATGAGTTAGAAAGTATGAGAATGATATGTTAAACCTAAACCAGTTACTGGATACAGGGTATTGGTCGAGTTTGATAGCCAGTCCTTGGACCGCACTGTTGCACCTAATTGATATTAGTATAGTTGTTTATTTGATTTATAATTTTAGTAAGGCTATTGCAGGTACTAAAATTATGACATTGATTCGAGGGGTTTTTCTCTTCATTATTGTCCAGATTATAGCTAGTTTATTCGGTCTGCAGACGATTGCTTGGCTGATTAATCAAGTAATCACGTATGGAGTTATTGCAGCAGTAGTTATTTTTGCACCAGAGTTGCGTGCCATGCTTGAAAAACTCGGCAGGACAACTCAGATTTTTGGGGCAAATACTGTGAGTGCAGAAGAAAAGCTAATTGTTGCTTTTCTCAAATCTGTTGCTTATATGTCTCCGCGTAAAATTGGTGCACTTGTGGCAGTAGAACAAGCTCAAACATTGCAAGAATATAGAGCAACGGGGATTCCTCTCAATGCGGATATATCTCAGGAATTGTTAATAAATATTTTCATCCCGAATACACCGTTACACGATGGGGCCGTAATTGTCAAGGAAGACAAGGTAGCGGTTGCTTGTGCTTATTTGCCCCTGTCAGAGAGCGCAGGAATTTCAAAGGAATTTGGAACACGACACCGTGCAGCCATTGGCTTATCGGAGGTATCTGATGCGTTTGTATTTATTGTTTCTGAAGAAACTGGCAGTATCTCTATTGCACGAAACGGGATATTCAAACATGACTTGACATTGGATGAGTTTGAAGCAGAGTTGCGAGCGACTTTTATTTCTGAAAATGTAGAGAAAAAGTCCATCTGGAAGCGATTAGGAGGTGGCAAACATGAACGATAAGTTTAGAGCTGTAGGTCACTTAACCCTATCTATTTTTCTAGCATTGTTGCTCTTTTTCTATGCAACCACCACCAACTATAAAAATTCAGAATCAGCTGCACAGAACACGGAGTCAGAAACCTATGTTCACACACTGAACAATGTACCGATTGAGATTGAATATGATACAAATAAGTATTTTATTTCTGGATTTTCTTCGACGGTGGCAGTTGAATTAAGGGGCTCTAATCGTGTTCTCCTACAGAGAGAATCAGATGAGTCAACTCGGACTTTTCAAGTGACTGCGGATTTGAGAGAGTTGAGTGATGGGACACAAACTGTCAAGCTACAATTGACCAATTTGCCGGCAGGAGTGAGTGCGACACTAGCACCAGATGCGATTACCGTCAAGATTGGTAAAAAAGTTAGCAAGGCATTCCCGGTAGCTGGTCGAGTCTATAGTAATCAATTGGCAGAAGGTTACAGTCTGTCTAAGGTTTCAGTCAACGTAGATACCGTTAAAGTGACAACGGATGAAGAAACAATGGCTAAGATTGATCGAGTCGAAGCTGTTGCGATGGATGTGAGCAATCTGTCTGAGAATTATAGTGGCACAGCTAAATTACAGGCTGTAGACAGCGATGGCAATGTCTTGCCAGTTGTACTGTCTCAGACGGAAGCAAATATGCAAATTATACTTACAAAAACAAAATAAGAGGTTATGAAAATGGGTAAATATTTTGGGACAGATGGTGTCCGTGGAGAAGCAAACGTAGAATTAACGCCAGAATTAGCATTCAAATTGGGTCGCTTTGGTGGTTATGTCCTTAGCCAGCATGAGACGGATGTTCCTCGTGTCTTTGTAGCGCGTGATACACGTATCTCAGGTCAAATGTTAGAGGCTGCCTTGATTGCAGGGCTTCTATCAGTAGGGATTCATGTGTATAAATTGGGAGTTTTGGCGACACCGGGTGTTGCTCACCTAGTCAAAACTGAAAAAGCAAGTGCAGGTGTCATGATTTCTGCAAGTCATAACCCAGCGCAAGATAACGGTATCAAATTCTTTGCTGGTGATGGTTTCAAATTGGATGATGCATTGGAAGCGGAAATTGAGGCTCTTCTTGATGCTGAGGAAGACACATTGCCACGCCCATCCGCTCAAGGTTTAGGAGATGTGGTAGAATATCCAGAAGGTCTACGTAAGTACCAGCAATTCTTGGTGTCAACTGGTACAGATTTGGCCGGTATGAAAGTTGCACTCGATACAGCTAATGGTGCTGCAGCAACATCTGCACGTCAAATTTTTGTAGATTTGGGAGCAGATTTGACAGTAATGGCTGAAAAGCCAGATGGCTTGAATATCAATGAGGGTGTTGGCTCAACTCATCCTGAAAAATTGCAAGAACTGGTCAAGGAAACAGGTAGTCAAATTGGACTTGCCTTTGATGGTGACAGTGACCGCTTGATTGCTGTCGATGAAAATGGTGACTTGGTCGATGGCGACCGTATCATGTATATCGTTGGTAAATACCTTGCTGATCGAGGTCTATTGGCCAAAAATACAATTGTGACCACAGTTATGTCCAACCTTGGTTTCCATAAGGCTTTGGATCGTGAGGGTATTGAAAAAGCTGTGACCGCAGTTGGTGACCGTTATGTGGTCGAAGAAATGCGCAAGGAAGGCTACAATGTCGGTGGTGAGCAGTCAGGACATGTGATTCTGATGGATTATAACACCACAGGAGACGGCCAGTTGACCGCTGTGCAATTGACCAAAATCATGAAAGAAACTGGTAAGAAGTTGTCAGAATTGGCAGCAGAAGTGACCATTTATCCACAAAAATTGGTCAATATCCGTGTGGAAAACAGCATGAAAGACAAGGCAATGGAAGTGCCTGCTATTGCAGCTATCATTGAAAAAATGGAAGCAGAAATGGCTGGCAACGGTCGTATCTTGGTTCGCCCAAGTGGCACTGAGCCCCTCTTGCGTGTTATGGCAGAAGCACCAACGGATGCTGAAGTCGATTACTACGTGGACACCATTGCCGATGTGGTCCGTGCGGAAATCGGGAGTTAGACAGAAATCAGTAACTCGCAGAGTTTGATTTCGTTGTCTAACCCCCGCAAGGTTGAGTAGGAATTTCACAGCTGATAGGCGAAGAAATTCCACTCAAGACTGCGAAAATAAAAGTAAAAACTGGGGTTTGTTACTCCAGTTCTTTGATGTTATGAGGAAATTATGAGTATTTTAGAAGTAAAGAATTTAAGTCATGGGTTTGGTGACCGTGCCATTTTTGAGAATGTCTCCTTCCGTCTCTTGAAAGGGGAGCATATCGGTCTTGTCGGTGCCAATGGTGAAGGAAAATCGACCTTCATGTCCATCGTGACAGGTCAGCTGCAGCCAGACGAAGGCAAGGTTGAATGGTCACGTTATGTAACGGCAGGTTATTTAGACCAGCATGCTAAACTAGAAAAAGGTCAATCAGTCCGTGATGTCTTGCGGACAGCATTCGATGAACTCTTCAAGACAGAAGCTCGTATCAATGATATTTACATGTCTATGGCAGAAGAGGGAGCCGATATGGATGCCCTCATGGAAGAGGTTGGTGAGCTGCAAGACCGTCTGGAAAGCCGTGATTTCTATACGCTTGATGCCAAGATTGACGAAGTAGCGCGTGCGCTTGGTGTCATGGACTATGGCATGGACAAGGATGTGACGGAGTTATCGGGTGGACAACGGACTAAGGTTCTTTTGGCAAAATTGCTCTTGGAAAAACCTGACATCTTGCTTCTGGATGAGCCGACCAACTACTTGGATGCAGAACATATTGATTGGCTCAAACGCTACTTGCAGAATTATGAAAATGCCTTTGTCTTGATTTCGCACGATATTCCTTTCTTGAATGATGTGATTAACATTGTCTACCATGTGGAAAATCAGCTTTTGACTCGCTACACGGGCGATTACTATCAATTCCAAGAAGTCCATGCTATGAAGCGGGCTCAGTTGGAGGCGGCCTACGAGCGCCAGCAGAAGGAAATCGCAGATTTGCAGGACTTCGTTAACCGTAACAAGGCCCGTGTTGCAACTCGAAACATGGCCATGTCTCGTCAGAAGAAATTGGACAAGATGGAGATTATTGAGCTTCAAGCAGAGAAACCAAAGCCGTCATTTGATTTCAAAATGGCTCGAACTCCAAGTCGCTTTATCTTCCAAACGACTGATTTGGAAATTGGTTATGACCGTGTATTGACACGTAAACCGCTCAATCTGACCTTTGAACGCAACCAGAAGATTGCCATTGTCGGTGCCAACGGTATCGGTAAATCTACTCTTCTTAAAAGTTTGCTGGGGATTATTCCACCGCTGGGCGGCTCTGTGGAGCGTGGGGAGTATTTGGAACTAGGCTATTTCGAGCAAGAAGTAGCTGGCGGCAATCGTCAGACCCCGCTGGAAGCCGTTTGGGATGCCTTTCCAGCCCTTAACCAGGCGGAAGTACGGGCAGCCTTGGCTCGTTGTGGTCTGACTTCCAAGCATATCGAAAGCCAGATCCAAGTTCTTTCAGGTGGTGAGCAGGCCAAAGTTCGCTTCTGTTTGCTTATGAACCGTGAAAACAATGTCCTGGTTCTCGACGAGCCGACCAACCACTTGGATGTGGATGCCAAGGATGAACTCAAACGTGCCCTTCAAGCCTATAAGGGCTCAATTCTCATGGTCTGTCACGAACCTGATTTCTATGAAGGCTGGGTGGACGATGTATGGGATTTTAACGACTTGACATAAGGAAAGAAGCTATCGAAAGGTAGCTTTTCTCTTTCTTTGTGCTATAATATAAGTATGAAAATCGAGGTCACACTAGCTAGGCCTCTCCAGAGGAGATAAGAATGACAGATTATGTAAACTACAATCAAGAACGTTGGAATCGAGTTTCAGCTAGACAGGGAAATGCCTACACGGTTCCGCTCAGTCATGAGGAATTTCTTGTTGCCAAAGACAAGCCCTTATCTGTTTCCCTGACGGTTGGAAAGACGGTTCCGCTTGACTGGTTTGAAAAGGCCCAAGGCAAGAAATTGTTGGGGCTGGCCTGTGGTGGTGGTCAACAGGGGCCGATGTTTGCGGCTCACGGTTACCAAACGACCATTATGGACTTCTCCAAGGAACAGTTGGACAAGGATAGGCTAGTTGCTGAGCGAGAAAATCTGGATTTGCAAACGGTGCAGGCAGATATGACACAGCCTTTTCCTTTTGAAGACGAGAGTTTTGACATCATTTTTTGCCCTGTTTCAAATGTTTATATCGAAGATTTGACCAATATGTGGCGGGAATCCTATCGGGTCTTGAAAAAAGGTGGCTTGCTCATGGTTGGTTACATGAACCCTTGGATTTATGTCTTTGATGCTGATGATGTTTGGGAGCATCCAAACAGAGCATTGGTTCCAATGTACAGCCTACCTTTCAATGCACGACAATTAGAAGAAACAGGACAAATTACAATTGACCCAGAATATGGCTATGAATTTAGCCACAGCTTAGAAGAACAGATTGCTGGGCAATTACGAGCTGGTTTTGCCATGATTGATTTTTATGAATCTAAAGACAGTCGCAATCGCTTGACTCAATTTGCCTCAGATTATATAGCGAATTTATCGATAAAGTGGTAGGCAAATACTTCTGACAGAAAGTATTTTAACAGGGTTAGTTAGATAAGTACTAGTCCTATTTTTGAGCTATTGTCAATGGATGAGAAGAGCCTAAATCGTTGAACAAAAAAACTTGGAAACGCTTGCATTTCGTAATTAGGATTGATATAATGAAAGAAAAAACAGGAGGTTTTCAAATGAAAACGAAATTACTGCTTGGCGTAGCCCTTCTTAGTGTCGGTCTATCGGTGGCTCCTCCTACAATAGTAGAGGTTGAAGCACAGACGACTCACGTTTCAGATCCAGCTCTACGCAATAGTTATCCATATAATTTATCTCATTATTTGGAAGTAAATGTTGGTTCCGGTCAAACCAAAAAAGGTTCAGCCATTCTGATAGCTCCGAATACTTTATTAACCGCAGCTCACGTAGTGGCTGATAATGGGACTGGACGTGTGACCAGCCAAACTTGGTCTGGAAATGCTGTTTGGGGTGATGCTTCACCATACTATGAACTGTCAGAAATTAAGAGAACCAATACCTTTAATCCCTTCATTCCGATGCCAGGATATGGTGGAACATGGGATGCTAGTCGTGACGTAGCCCTTGTGAAAATCACCACTCCTAGCAGAAAAACACAGACAGCCAATACGGCAAATGCTCGGCTAGGAATTTACCGCAACACCTATGACCTAGTTGGTCGACAATTTTTAATGGTCAGCAACAGCATTAATCTCTACGGACGTTGGGAATACGAATATGGAACCATTACGGAAGTCCGTTATGACGGTTTGCTTCAAACCAATATCACAGGTGTTAAGGGGCAATCCGGCTCGCCTGTTGTTGTAGACGGTCGCATTATTGGTGTCGTATCCAATATTGATTCTAATTCAAAAATCGTTATTACTCCGTTGACTATGGAGATGAAAACACAATTATTTGATAAGAATGGTATCAAAAATATTGATATTTACTAGTGATATTCTTGAGTCATCAAAGTCCTGCTTTACTGATAAGGCAGGGCTTTTAATTGCAATCCTAACACATTTTTCGCACATAAAAAAAATTATAGGTCAATGTTATCTAGCTATCATTTGAAATAAAAGTAAGTAGTGGAGTTATCTGTTTAGGTAAAAAATGATTGCGTAAATCGTTGAGGTCTGGGCAGTAAGTAGATAAAGCTTATAAAGTATTTTGTTTTGATTACAGATGTATATTTATTCGTAAAAATATGGGCGCCACACATAGATTGCATCATGCAGAAAATAGATTTTAGAAGCGAAGGCTATTGACCAACCTTCATTTTTCTGCTATGATTGAAAAATGTTTGTTTGGAGGTAAATGAGTGAATAAAATAATATCTGTATGGAAAAAAATGAATTTAATCCGAAAAATCGGAATTGGTGTTGTTTTGGGAGTGTTACTAGGCTTAATTGCTCCAAAAATAACGGTCATTGCTCTATTTGGTAGTCTATTTGTAGGAGCATTGAAAGCTATAGCTCCTCTTTTGGTTCTGACACTAGTTGCGCATGCTCTATCACAAGCTCCTGCTGGTCAAAAATCGAATATGAGGACAGTTATCTGCTTGTATCTATTTGGCACTTTTGCTGCGGCCTTTATTGCTGTAGGAGCAAGCTATTTATTCCCTATTAAATTGGTTCTTTCTACTACAACGACTACGGACATTACTCCTCCACAAGGGATTGCTGAAGTATTCCAAGACCTCTTGTTGAAGGTTGTTGACAATCCAATCAATGCACTTGCAACGGCTAATTATATTGGTGTTTTGACATGGGCGGCAGTGTTTGGCTTGGCCTTTCGTCATGCAAGCAAGACAACCAAAGATTTATTGCAATCTGCGGCGGAAGTGACTTCTAAAGTTGTAGGCTGGATTATTGGTCTGGCACCATTTGGTATCATGGGCTTGGTTTTCGATACCATTGCAAATAATGGTCTGACAGCTTTAAAAGACTATGGTTTACTGCTCTTACTCTTGGTTGGAAGCATGGTTTTTGTCGCGCTTGTTGTCAATCCCTTGATTGCTTTTCTTGTAATGAAGAAAAATCCTTACCCGCTGGTGTTTGAATGTCTTCGGGTTAGTGGGGTTACGGCATTTTTTACAAGAAGTTCAGCAGCTAATATTCCTGTCAATATGCAGCTCTGCAAACGTTTAGGAGTGGATCCAGATACATACTCAGTATCCATTCCGCTCGGTGCCACAATTAATATGGCTGGCGCGGCTATTACGATTAATATTTTAACAATGGCAGCTGTTCATACACTTGGCATCAGTGTTGATTTCAGCTCAGCTCTTCTTTTATCCGTTGTTGCATCACTATCAGCAGCAGGAGCATCTGGGGTAGCAGGTGGCTCGCTTCTCCTCATCCCAGTAGCATGTAGTCTTTTTGGCATTCCAAATGAGTTAGCCATGCAAGTAGTTGGAGTCGGATTTGTGGTCGGAGTGATTCAGGACTCTTGTGAAACAGCCCTCAACTCATCAACCGATGTTTTGTTTACAGTTGTAGCAGAACGATCTGCTTGGAAAAAATAGAAAGAAGTTGGGAGACCAACTTTTTTTCTTTGCTTTACTTCTGAAATCTCTTTCATTTTGTGATAAAATAGACTTACTTTGATACTGAAAAGGAGAAATTATGACAGTAAATTTTAGAGCAGAGTTTGACAAACGCAAAGATGAGTTTCTAGCAGACCTCTTTGACCTCCTCCGCATCAATTCTGAGCGTGACGACAGCCAGGCAGATGCCCAACATCCATTTGGACCAGGCCCAGTGCGTGCCTTGGACAAGTTCCTGGAAATCGCTCAGCGTGATGGTTACCCAACCAAGAACGTTGACAACTATGCAGGTCACTTTGAGTTTGGCGAGGGCGAAGAAGTTCTCGGTATCTTCGGTCACTTGGACGTGGTGCCAGCAGGAAGCGGTTGGAACACTGACCCGTACGAGCCGCAAATCATCGACGGCAAGCTCTTTGCCCGCGGTTCCTCTGACGACAAAGGACCGACCATGGCTTGCTACTACGGCTTGAAAATCATCAAGGAGTTGGGCCTTCCGACTTCGAAAAAAGTCCGCTTCATCGTCGGTACCGACGAAGAGTCAGGCTGGGCGGACATGGATTACTACTTCGAGCACGTCGGCCTTCCCCTGCCAGATTTCGGATTTTCTCCAGATGCTGAGTTCCCGATTATCAATGGTGAAAAGGGCAATATCACAGCTTATCTTCATTTTGCGGGGGAAAATAGCGGAGCTGCTAAACTGCATTCCTTCGCAGGCGGTTTGCGTGAGAACATGGTGCCTGAGTCTGCGACAGCTATCATCTCTGGCGACCTAGCAGACCTGGACAGTAAGTTGGCAGAATTCACAGCTACTTACGGCCTAAAAGCTGACGCGGAAACCCTTGAAAACGGACAAGTACAAGTGACCGTCATCGGAAAATCAGCCCACGGTTCAACCCCAGAAGAAGGAGTCAACGGAGCAACCTATTTGGCTAAATTCCTCAGCCAATTCGCCTTTGACGGAGCAGCTAAAGCCTATCTTAACTTGGCAGGACAAGTCCTTCTGGAAGACCATGACGCTAAGAAACTCGGCGTAGCCATCTACGATGAGCAAATGGGTGCCCTTTCTATGAACGCAGGTGTCTTCAAGTTTGATGAAACCTCATCTGACAACACCATTGCCCTCAACTTCCGTTATCCAAAAAATACCAACCCTGAAGCTATCAAGGCTGGTTTGGAAAAACTTGGCGTGGAAGCTGTCAGCCTGTCTGAGCATGGTCATACCCCACACTATTGCCCGATCGACGACCCAATGGTCGCGACCCTTTTGTCTGTTTATGAAAAACACACAGGCTTGAAAGGTCACGAACAAGTGATCGGTGGCGGAACATTCGGACGCTTGCTCAAACGTGGTGTTGCCTACGGAGCTATGTTCCCAGGCGATGTCAATACCATGCACCAAGCCAACGAATTTATCGAAGTTGAGCAACTCTACCGCGCAGCTGCCATTTACGCAGAAGCTATTTATGAATTGATCAAATAATACGAACCCATATTTACAGTACAGCACTTTTATCTAAGGCTAGTTTTTCAGCTACTCATTGTTCGTTTTTGGGGAGTGAGAAAGAACTCGATTGGTCTCAAAACGAGTTCGTCAACAAATTTTCGTTTCAAGTTGTTGACCTGAAACAATCTATCCCCAGACTGTTTCACTCCCACCTCCGCACAGCTCCAACAGTCAGAGTAGTGACTGTTGGAGGTTGGAAATGAAGCGAACTTGTTCGCAACAGTCGTAGAGGTCGGATTTGGAGTGTAAAACACGAATTGCAGAGATTTGCTTCACAAATCCTATCTCCAACCTTTAACAGTCCACTGGACTGTTAAACCCAATCAACCACTGCGCTGAGATGTTGATACAAACTCTGAGAAGTGGCGCTGGGCTTGAGCCCAGTCTCAAAAAACTTCCTTGATTAGCGAAAAACTATCTCTTATATCAAAGTACTTTACTTGTGAATACGGGTTCATATCAAGACGGGTTCGCCCGTCTTTTTTAGGAGGGAAAATGGAACTGAAAGAACTCACACTTGCAGATATAGAAATGGTCAAACAGCTCTTTTTATCTGTATTTAGTCAGGAGCCATGGAATGACGATTGGTCTGACGAGGAACAACTGGACCGCTATCTAGGCGATTTGCTGTCACACCCCAGAGCACTTTGCTTTGGATTGCTTGACCAAGGTAGCCTCATTGCCCTTTCTCTAGGGCACATTCGCTACTGGTATGAGGGGACCGAATACCGTATTGAAGATCTCTGTATTGCTCGCAACTACCAAGGACGAGGAATTGGTAAGGACTTTCTAAAAAGAATTGAGGAGCAGCTGGTCGAGAGAAAGATTGTTCATATTCTCCTGCAAACCGAACGCACTCTTCCAGCCTTTTTCTTTTATAAAAAATGCGGTTTTCGTGCCTTAGAAGAAGATGTGACCATGGTCAAGAAAGTAGGACATCATGGAACTTGCTGATATTCGTCAGGCGATTATGAAGGATGCAGCTAATCAAGCTTTTACGAATCAGGGAATAGTTCCGCTTTTCCAAGCATCTTCTACCGCAAAAATCCTCATTATTGGGCAGGCGCCGGGATTAAAAACACAAGAAAAAGGTCGCCTCTTTGATGATGCCAGTGGAGAGAATCTGCGGAAATGGTTGGGAGTAGATAGGGAATTCTTCTATGAATCTGGCCATTTTGCTATTCTTCCTATGGATTTCTATTATCCAGGAAAGGGGAAGTCTGGGGATTTGCCGCCTCGCAAGGATTTTGCGCCCAAATGGCACCCACTCATTATGAAGCAACTACCCCAGATTGAACTGACCTTGTTGATTGGTAAGTATGCCCAGGACTATTATTTAGGAGAATCCCATAGGACTGTGACCGAGAGAGTGGAGAATGCAGGTGATTACCTACCCACCTATTTTCCCCTACCTCATCCATCGCCAAGGAACAATATCTGGCAAGCTAAACATCCTTGGTTTGTTGAACAGACTCTACCGTTACTGAAAAACAACATAAATATATTGTTGGGAAAATAATAATATGATATAATTGTATATATATACCTAATAAATTTTTCTTATCTTTGTTCATCGAAGGAGGTGTTCTGATGAGAAAATGGAAAAAAATTGTCATTGGCTGTTTCGCTATTCTAACGGTTTGCTTGCTATTTGCACCCACACTAGCTAGAGCAAATCAGATTCCAGACCGACCCACAGGTACAACGGTAGTGGATGAGACGCAGTTACTCTCGAGTGAGACCATTGCAGAAATTGATCAACTCAATCGAAGTTGGGCAAGCACCGAGCAAGCTTTACAGGTTGGTGTTTATGTAACAGAAAGTCTGTCCAGTGATATTGAAAGTTTGGCTAATGAAACCTTTCGTCACTGGCAGGTCGGTTTTGCAGGAACGGACAACGGAGTTCTTTTAGTGATTGCCATAGCTGACAGGGAATTTCGGATAGAAACCTCAGACAATGCTGCCACAGTCATTACGGATGTAGAAGCCAAGGATATTCTAGAGAATGCAAGGGAATTCTTTCGACAGGAAGACTACAGTAGAGGAATTTCCTATATCGTCAACTCCATTGGGGATAGATTTTATGGGACAAGCATTGGTAAAAATCAGTTAGCTGCTATAGAAGAAGGTACAAGTGAGGAGGATGACGGCTTCTGGCTGTTTCTCATAGTTATTCTGATCGCTATCCTATTTGGTATTATTGACAAATCTAGTCGTGGTGGAGGCGGACCAGGTAATCTACTCTGGATGTTGATTGATGATCATCATCACTATCACAATCATCACTCGTCTAATTCCTCATCGTCTAGTTTTGGCGGAGGTAGTTGGTCAGGTGGTGGAGGCGGCGGTGGCGGAGCCTCTTCTGGATGGTAAGGCTCGTATAGGGCTTCTGATAGTTGTTTGCTTTTTTACGAATATTTAATCGTAGTTAGAAAGGAAATCTTATGAAAAAGAAATGGTTGGTCATCCTCATACCAGTCCTAGCTCTGCTGTTTTTAGGAATGGGAGCAGTTGGGCAATACAATGGCTTAGTTGACAGTTATGCTGAGGTTGAAAATGCGCAAGCCAATGTAGACACGCAGTTGCAACGTCGCTATGACTTGATACCCAATGTAGTCGCAGCTGTCAAAGACGCCATGGAACACGAGGAAGAAATATTTACTGCTATTGCAGAAGCGCGTGCTAAAATCGGTTCCAGTCAACAGGGAACGAGTGACTATAATCAAGCTCAAAGTCAGCTAGATTCTGCAGTATCTAGATTGTTGGTAGTGGCTGAGAATTATCCTCAATTGACAGCCAACCAACAGGTATCAGACCTGATTACAGAGCTTGAAGGTACGGAAAATCGGATACTGGTAGCCCGTAAAGATTATAATGCGGTGGCAACTACCTACAATAAAAAAATCAAGCGGTTCCCGACCTCCATCTATGCAGGTCTATTCGGATATGAAAAAGTAGAGCTCTTCCAGGCAACAAATGCTGCAGCGACGACTGTACCAAGTGTTGATTTGAGTGATAAGGAATAAAGGAGATAAATATGGACTTTGGATTTGATATATTGGCAATTATGATACCAATTATTGTTGTTGTACTATTTGTTTTATTGTTTGTATTTGGTTATGTGTCCGCCAAGCCTAACGAAGCGATTGTCATTACCGGCTTGGGCAAACCTCGGACCTTAATTGGTCGTTCTGGTTTTATGATTCCCTTTATCGAAAAACGCTCCTATATCTCTATTGAGCAGTTTTCAACAGATGTGCAGACCACAGATTTTGTACCAACTCTTGATTTTATCAACGTAAAAGCTGATGCGGTCGTAAAAGTAAAGGTTGGGGTATCTGATGAATTGCTCAATGCGGCAGCTCAAAACTTCCTTAACTGGAAAACTGCAGATATTTCTGCCTCTATTCAAGATGTCTTGGAAGGAAATCTGCGTGAAATCATTGGCCAGATGGAATTGCGTGACATGGTCAATAACCGCCAGGCTTTTGCAGAAAAAGTCCAATCCAACGCGGCTCCTGACTTGGCTAAAATGGGGCTGGAAATCATCGCCTTCACGGTTCAATCCTTCACAGATGACAACGATGTCATTAAAAACCTAGGTATTGACAATATTGTGACCATCCAGAAGGATGCTGCAAATGCTCGTGCCAAAGCAGAGCGGGAACAAGCAGAAGTCCGTGCTCGTGAGGATAAGGCGGCTAATGATGCGCGTGTTGCTGCAGACTTAGAAATCGCCAAGAAACAGAATGAACTAGCTATTGAGCAAGCTAATCTAAAACGTCAGTCAGATGTCCAACTGGCACAGGCAAACGCAGCCTATGGCATTGAGGAACAAGCTCAACGGAAAGAAATCGAGCGTGCAACTGCTGAAGCCAATATTGTCAAGCAACAAAAAGAAGCAGAAGTAAAAGCAGAGGAAGTTAAGGTCCGTGAACAAGAGCTCTCAGCTACTATCCGCAAACAGGCAGAGGCAGAAAAATATGCTCGTCAGCAAGCTGCAGAAGCAGATTTGATTGAACGTCAACGCAAGGCAGAAGCAGAACTCTACGAAACGCAGCGTGAAGCGGAAGCTCAAAAAGCGCGTGCAGAAGCTGCTAAGTATGCTGCGGAGCAAGAAGCGGCAGGTATTGAGGCCAAAGGACGTGCCGAAGCAGAAGCCATCCGTTTGAAACTCGAAGCCGAAGCAGAAGGTCTTAGCAAGAAGGCGGATGCCATGGCTAAGTTTAATGATGCAGCAGTGACAGAAATGGTGGTCAATGTCCTTCCAGAAATCGCCAAGAATATTGCCGCACCACTTGGAAATGTTGATAAGATTACCATGTACGGCGAAGGGAATGCCTCAAAAATGGTGGGAGACCTGATGACGACCATGGACAAGACAACAGAAGGTCTAGGCCTCAATGTCCGTGATTTAATCAGCGCAACCCTAACTGGTCGTGCCATGTCAACAGGTTTACTGGCTGCCCAAGAAACAAAAGAAGCGGAAGAGGACAAAGAAAAATGATAAGCAGTTGGAAGAGATGGGTGACTGAGTAGGTTTACACCATCATTTCCATCGCATGATTGTCTTTAAAAATGAAAATGTTTAGAAACAGTAAAAAAAGTAAGTTGTTTATACAAAAAATAAATGAACTATTATCTGATTCAGAATTAAAGTTGAGCAAAGCATTGAAATTCCAGTTGTTGGAAGCAATGGAGTTGTGTGAAAAAGGTAGTAAGATTAGCTATCTTTCCTATAAAATATATCCATGTGTATCGGAAGAACTAGCTTTGAATAGGATTCAATCGGATAAATTAAAGATGTTTAAGCGCTATTTAGAGCAAGAAAGGTGGAAATATTATTTTGGTTCTGCTTTGGGAATGGCGTTTACTTCGATTAGATAGTGGTTCCGAGGATTTGTAAGTACATTGATTGTGCTATGCAACTTCGATAGAATATGAGAAAGTCCCAAGAAAGAGTAATCTTGGGACTTTTACAATCTTTGATTGAGATTCGTTTTTGTTTATCAGTCATTTACCCACACCCCGCTGACATAATCCTCAGATAGAATGGTTTGACTTAAAACTTTTTTTGCTTGCCAGTCATAGATGAGTGCCTTACCAGCCAGAATCAATAATAATCTATTACCGTCTAGTTGGCGGACATGGTCAATATAATAAGGACGAGGATTAAGCTCGTCTAGACGATGGTAGCTCTCTTGACCTGTTTGGGTATTATAAATGGTGAAAGAGATTGCAGATAGCCAATCGCTTTCGTGCTCAATGAATAATAGGTTATCTTCCTTGAGTGGTTGGATGCTTCCTGGTGTAGGCTGTGATAAGGTTATGGAGGAAAATGTACGTGTCTTTGTATTGAAGGTCAAAATATCATAGGAAGTCTCAATATCCTTGTAATCTAAAGCATGGTGACTAGTGATTGGAAGATAGAGTGTATCCTTTGCAAGGAGTCCTTCATGAGTTACTAGATTTTTGTCATATTCGACTATATCTGATCTTGTAAAGCTTGTTTTATCGATGATATAGAGAACATTTTTTTGAGAATCTGATTGACCAGTGGTTATTTGATTGCCGTTTAAATAAATGAATGTATCATCTGCATAGACATATGGAAGTGGGAAAAAATCATCATCTAGTTTTAATTGATTTTTTAATTTGAACGTATTATCGAACTGCGATAAGGCATGGAAAGGACCTGCTGTATAAAAATGTTGTCCATCAGTTCCGCTGATGTAGGTAGCGTATTTGCTTGGCTTACGAAGAATTTCTCCTGTTTTGAAATCAATAGAAACCAAATTGTCATTGGTAAATTTCTGCTGGTCATTGGCAAAAACTAAATATTGATTGTCTAGAATGTGATTTTTTCCAGAGCCGAAATAGTTGTCCGAATTCATTTTTTGAGTGTGAATGAGCTTTGGCTGGTCATTAGATAATTGAAAGGCTTCGATTTTACCTGGATAAACGAGATAGAAGTCAGCATTTGAATCGAGTTCTACTTTGGCGTGTTGATAAGTTTCCAATTTCCAAGCGATAAAGGAAAAAATAAGGCAAAAAGCGGCAAGCAAAGCGATTATCATTTTTTTCATAGGGTAAGCCTCCTTTCTATCCATAGTATAGTTTATTTTTTAGAGAAGGACAAGTTTTAATCTGTTAATATACAAAAAGTGTGAAAAAACTGAACCTTTCGTCTTCAATCACAATTTGAATCATTAAAAATAGCTTAGAATCACGGTTTCTTAGGACGTAATTCTAAGCTATTTTCTATTTTTAAGACTTACTTAGCCTCTTCTTATTTTCCAAGACAGAATTGGCTAAAGAGTTGGGTGATGAGTTCATCTGGAGCAGCATCACCTGTGATTTCTCCTAAAATCTGCCAACAGCGTGTCAGGTCAACCTGTAACAAGTCTACGGGCATGCCCATTTCCAGACCGTCATTGACAGCTTGTAGGCTTTGGACGGCTTGCTCAATCAGGGAAATATGACGAGAATTGGAGAGGTAGGTGGCATCTTGCTCTACCAAACCTGCATTTTCAAAGAAGAGCTGGTTGATTTTTTCTTCGATTTGGTCGATATTCTGGTTTTTCAAGACGGAAATGCGAATGACATCCTCGGGCAGTTGGTCTGCTTCAATCTTCTCTTCCAGGTCGGTCTTGTTGAGCAGGACGATGCGGTTGGCCAAATCGGAAATGGCTAGGAGATTGCGGTCTTGTTCGGTCAGTGGCTCGGATGCGTTGAGGACTAGCAGGATCAGGTCGGCCTCCTCAAGGGCTTTTTTAGACCGTTCCACACCGATTTTTTCAACGATGTCATCTGTTTCACGGATACCTGCGGTATCAATCAGCTTGAGGGGGACACCTTTGATGTTGACGTATTCTTCGATAACGTCGCGGGTTGTTCCTGCGATGTCTGTAACGATGGCTTTTTCCTCGCGGAGAAGATTATTGAGCAGGCTGGATTTTCCCACATTTGGACGACCGATAATGGCGGTTGCGATGCCTTCACGCAGGATTTTTCCACGGCGGGCAGTACGGAGGAGATTTTCCAAAAGGGCTTGGAACTGGAGGGTCTTTTCACGGACCAGCTCTGTCGTCGCCTCCTCGACGTCGTCGTACTCAGGATAGTCGATGTTGACCTCGACCTGTGCCAGTGTGTTGAGAATCTCCTGGCGGGTGTCGTTGATGAGCTGGGAGAGGGAGCCGTCAAGCTGGCGGACGGCATTGTGCATGGCCTTGTCGGTCTTGGCACGGATAACATCCATGACGGCCTCTGCCTGGGTCAAATCCACACGGCCGTTGAGAAAGGCACGCTTGGTAAACTCGCCCGGCTCAGCCATTCGAGCACCTTGGCGAATCAGGAGTTGAAGGATTTCGTTGGTAACGGCGATGCCTCCGTGGGTGTTAATCTCGATGACATCTTCGCGGGTGAAGGTGCGTGGGGAACGCATGACCCCCAGCATGACCTCGTCAAGCACTTGCCCTGTCGCAGGGTCAATAATGTGGCCATAGTTGAGGCTGTGGCTAGGAACAGTCGCCAAATCCTTGCCCTTGAAAACCTTGCTGGCAATAGCAAATGCATCCGTCCCAGACAGGCGGACAATCCCGATAGCCCCCTCACCGAGAGGAGTTGAAATGGCAGTTATTGTATCGAATTCTTTGGTGATCATAATAATGTGCTTTCTGTAGTTTAGTAATAGTACTATTATAGCACTTTGTTTTAAAACCGATGAAAAAATAGAAGCTAAAAAATCAGTAAACGCTTTCTATACATATCAGAAAATGGTAAAATAATACTATAAAACAGGAGGCATGAGAATGAATTTAGCGCATATTGAAAAGAGAGAAAAAGAAAGTCGATTTCAATATCTAGAGGACCACCTGTTCAACGTTGCGATGGGGGCGAAATCGCTCGCAGAAACGATTGGCCAAGGGGATATTTTGTTCTTACTAGGACTTTATCACGATCTTGGAAAGGCGGAAAGACTTTTTCAGAAAAAACTGAAAGAGGAGCCAAGTCTACACGTAGATCATTCGTATGCGGGAGCACGTTACCTATTTCAAGAGATTGTACAAGTCTTCCAACGCTCGGAGAGAAACCCAAACGATGCACAGCTTTTTCGTGAAATAATAGCCTATATTATATCAGCTCACCACGGTGTTTATGACGTCCCTCTACCTGAAGATATGGAAGGAGCAGGTAGATATCGGTATAGTAAGTTATTTTATCGGATTGGCCAGCCACGAGAAGGCTATCATTATGAAGAAGATATAAAGGCCTATGCTAAGTTATTGGAAGAACAACTACCTAGCTTTGGATATCAAAATGTAGATGATTTAGTGATGAAATCATTTGAAAATTTTCAAACCGCTTGGGCAAAGTTATGCATCAATGATGATAGTGAATCGGCTTTTTATAGCTCTTGTTTTGTCCGACTCTCCCTATCTTATTTGAAGAATGCAGATATTTTGGATACGATTAATGCCTATGACCTTGTTATCGAGCCCAAAAATACTGAGGAAAATAGTGAACTTGTTCAGAAGTATTTTCAATCAGTAGAAGAAATTTATGCAGGATTTGGAAATCCAACTACAGAGTTAAACCGTATTCGAACGGCCTTGGGAGAGCGGGTTAAACAACGTGGTACTACGGATTCTGCAGGTATTTATCGCCTTAATCTTCCGACGGGTGCAGGTAAAACCAACCTGTCCCTCCGTTACGCAGTTCATCAACTGACACAGAAAGGTAAAAAACGTTTCTTTTACATGACGCCTTTTTTGTCTGTTTTAGAACAAAATGCAGCAGCGATTCAGGAAATTATTGGTAAGGAGGGTGTCTTAGAGCACCATTCTAATCTAGTTAGAGAACAACAAGATGCCACACCTCAGAATGAAGAGTATGGAGAGGAAACAGTCAATAGTCTAATGACAGATTACTTGATTGATACCTGGGATAGCCCAGTGGTTTTGACCACCATGGTTCAGTTCTTTCAAACCCTCTTTAAGACCAAGTCAGCCAATATCAGACGTTTCTCCAGCTTAGCAAACAGCATCTTGATTTTAGATGAAGTCCAGTCCCTTCCCATTGAGGTCACCACGCTCTTTAATCTGACCATGAATTTTTTGAGTCGTGTCATGGGGGCTACAGTTGTCCTCTGTACAGCGACTCAACCTGCCTATGATTCGGTTTCCATAAGCCACCGCCTTTTATATGGAGGGGAAATAGCAGAGCAGGCAGATATTGTCACCTTAACCGCTGAAGAGCAAGCGGTCTTTAAGAGGACAGAACTCCGCAAGTTCGATGAAAGCAATGCGGTTTCCCGATTGTCTGACTTAGCCAGTTTTATCTTGGAAGAAGATACTTCCACGCTTGTCATTCTCAATACCAAACCAGCAGTAGAAAAACTGTATAGCCTATTAGAATTTCAAACAGACAGACCACTTTATCATCTCTCGACCAATATGTGTGCTCAACACCGTCTCGATGTTATCCAAGAAATCAAAGAGCAGTTGAAAGAAGATGTTCCCCTAATTTGTATCAGTACACAGCTGATTGAAGCAGGAGTGGATGTTGATTTTGAGCGAGTAGTTCGATCTTACGCAGGACTAGATTCAATTGTCCAAGCAGCTGGCCGTTGTAACCGTGAAGGAAAACGTGATGTCGGTCAGGTAACATTGATAAATTTATCCAAGGAAGAAGAAAGCCTCACCTATCTTAAAGAAATCAAGCATAAAAAGGAGGCGACTGAGAGTATTTTGATAAAAGAAAGGTCACCTATTGATGCAGCAGCCTTAAATCGCCTATTTTTTGAACGTTACTATGCCGACAATACAAAGCAATTTGATTACCCACTGTCTACCAATGAATCTGTCTATGACTATCTCAGCCTAAGTAGCTTCAAAGAAAGTCCGAACTGCAAAGTCAGACAGTCATTCAAGACGGCAGGGCAGAAAATGGATTTAATCAAAGATGATAGTATTGGCGTCCTAGTTCCATATGGTGACGGAGCGGATATCATCGCCGATTTGGAAGAACGTTTGGTAGATAATTCTTATCCAAGGGGTCAGGATTTAATTGAGATTAAACAAATTCTCAAGAACTTACAACCTTTCACAGTCAATTTGAGAAAGTATGACAGTCGACTACAAGCTGTCCGATATTATTTAGATGGACAGGTCTTAATACTGCAAGAAGAGTATTATGATGATGAAAAGCTTGGATTAAAAAAAGAGGCAAACCTTCCTATCTTGTAAGGTAAGATAGGAAGATCTGCCAGTTTCTATTACATAAAATAAAAACATAATTTCAATCCGCATAGTCTACTATGATGAATTGATTTTATCACGATAAGAATAATAAATCAAAAAAAGTTCTTCGGAAGAACTAAAATCATTTAATTTTTTACTCATAAAATATATACATAGAACGAGTAATATGTTATAATTATTACTACTAAGGAGGTGAAGGGGCATAACGGAAAATGTTTTTCAACTAATAGACAAATTGTTGGAGCGAGACCAGCTATTCTAACGGCCGTAGCTTATCTGGTTTTTGCCTTACAATCGGGAAACAAAAACTACTTTTACGTGCTAGTCAGTGGTTACTGTGGTTGAGGACTGTGGTGACCACCGCTAGCTATTCTGTTAGTTAGGTTATACATTTCTGTTGTAGTCTATCTTTACTATGATAAAAAAAGAAAAGGAGGAACTCGATTTTGTATCGTTCACGGAATTTCTACCTGCGGGTGAAGGGTGATCTTGCTCTCTTTACGAATCCTGCGACCAAGGGTGGTGGAGAGAGGTCAAGCTATGCCGTTCCTACTCGACAGGCCTTAAAAGGTGTGGTGGATGCGGTTTACTATAAACCAACCATTACAAATGTTGTGACAGAAGTGAAGGTTGTCAATCAAATTCAAACGGAGCTTCACGGAGTCCGAGCCTTGTTGGCTAATTATGGAGCTGACTTGAGCTATGTTTCTTATCTCAGCAACGTGGAATACCTGGTCAAATTTCACTTTATCTGGAATGAACATCGCCCAGATTTAGTGCACGATCGCCTACCCAACAAACATGAGGCGATTATGGAAAGGTCTATCAAAAAAGGAGGACGCCGAGATGTCTTTCTTGGAACCAGGGAATGTCTTGGTTTAGTTGAAGCCATTAGCCAGGAAGATTATGAAACAGCTAAATTAGAATATGCAGATAAGACCATTGACTTTGGAATTATGTTTCATTCATTTGCCTATCCAACAGAATCTAATCAACCGCTTCGTTCCTATTTTACAAGGACCGTCATGGAAAACGGTGTCATACGGTTTAAGGAGCAAGAAGACTGCGAGATTGTAAACACACTTTCAAATTATGTTTTCAAGACCTCGGGGAACATCAAGTCAGTAGAAGAAGAATTTGAGATATACTCACGAGATCAAGAAAATGAGGAAGGAGGTCGCTAATGGATTTCTTTACAGCACTTTTACGGGCTTATGAAGCAGCTGAGGACACAGGCTGGGTAGACAATGCTCAAAAATCAACCAGCCCCCTCCTACCGATTTACCATACCAGTCGTCGTTCAAATGGGAAGGACACGATAGCTGTTCTACTAGACAATGAAGGAAACTTCATGAAGGCAGATTTTATGGCTGATGGCGAGAGTATCATCTTTCCGGTGACTTCTGACTCGGTGGCTCGTTCGGGGAAAAATCCAGCTCCGCACCCGTTGGTTGATAAATTAACTTACTATCTTTCAGAGATAGACCAAGGACAGTATGATACCTATCATCGTCAGCTGGATGAATGGATTTCTCAGTGTCAGGAACCAGAAGTTAAAAGATTTTTGAGTCATATCCAGTATTTTCTGTTACAGGATGATTTTATAGATAAAATTGTTCAGTCCCTCTATGGTAGAGTAACCGGTAGAGAGGGATTAAAAGTAACTTTTCTGAACAGTGATGATAGTGAAAAGACTATTGACCTATCGACTGCTTTTATAGAATTTAAAATTGATCAATTCAATGGCTATCAAACAGTTTCTGTTACCAATTATGTAGACTTGCATAAGGCTTACATTTCGTATGTGGAATCGAATCAGCAAGCAGATATCATCTGTAATATTAGTGGGAAGCAAGAAGTGCTGGCTGCCAAGCACCGCGGATTGATAGGAAATGCCAAACTGATTTCAGTCAGCAATAACATTGAAACCTATAAAGGACGCTTCAAGGAACGAGAGGATGTCTTTACAGTTGGGAATCAGACTTCGGAAAAGATTCATTTAATGGCAAAATTTTTGTTGGAGAATGAACATACCCACGCATGGCTAGGGTCAGGACAGCATTTAATCAACTGGTTTAGTGATGATTTGACCAATGAGACACAATTAGATATCACCACTCCAAAAGTGGAAGACACTGGAATGTTTGATTTTGGAGAAACGTCTTCAGATGATAGCCCAAAATTTCAAGTAACAGAGGCAAATAAGAAAATCCGCTCTGCATTTATCCACGGTAAAAAAGAATTTGGTGATGGGGCGACCTACTATATCGCTATCGTTAACAAGACCAATGATGGTCGTGTTGCCCTTAAATACTTTAGACAACTAGCTGTCTCACAATTACTAGATAATCTCAACAAATGGCAGGACAAGTATTCTTGGCCGTTTAAAAAGAAAAACGGGGGGTATGCTGAGTGTCCGCCGAGTTATATAGATATTATTTTGGCAGCCTATGGGGTAGACAGAGGTCGATTCTTGGAACTGGATAACGACAAGTTCAAAAGTGATCAGTTCCAAAAGTTGGCTACTAGTATGATTGACGGGAAAGATGTTCCTGAAACGATTCTTGGTAAATTGAGAGACAATATCAAGCAACGTCAGAGATATGGTAACACATGGAAAAAGGTATTATTTGTTTCCTTGGCTCTTTTACATAAAAATAATAAGGAGGAATTTACACCAATGTTAGACCACGAGAATAAGAATCGTTCCTATTTGTTTGGACGATTGTTGGCGATTTTTGAATTGTTAGAACTTCAACGGTATCAGTTAGATGGTTCAAAAAATGATCGCATCACCAATGCAGAACGCTACTGGACTGCTTATACCAGTCAGCCAGCTAAGTTGATGATGAATTTGACCAATAAAATCAAACCTTATGAAGAGGCAGTCAAGTTAAACAGTCCTGGCATCTTTAAGAAATTGGACAAAGAGAGGGAAGAAATCATGGATTTACTGAGTCCCTTGATGCAAGACCGTGGTATCAATGATCCATTAGACTATCGCTTTATATTTGGTTATTATGCTGAGAAGCAATACTTCTACACAAAACAAGAAAAAATTGAAAGTGAGGAATAAAGAATGTTGGAACAGAAAATTGATTTTATGGTAACCATTGAGGTGCGTGAGGCCAATGCTAATGGTGATCCTTTATCAGGAAATATGCCACGTACGAATGCAAATAACCAAGGGATTATTAGTGATGTTGCGATTAAGCGGAAAATTCGTAATCGTATGCAAGACATGGGGCATTCTATTTTTGTCCAAGCCAATGATCGGATTGAAGATGAATTCAAATCTTTGGAAAAACGTTTCTCCAATCATTTTACTGCAAAAACTCCTGACAGTGAGATTGAAGAAACTGCTAATAAACTATGGCTAGATGTCCGTTCGTTTGGTCAGGTCTTCACTTACTTGAAAAAATCAATTGGTGTTCGTGGACCGGTGTCTATTAGTATGGCCAAATCGCTAGAACCTATCGTGATTTCAAGTTTGCAGATTACTCGTAGTACTAACGGTATGGAAGCTAAAAATGAGAGTGGTCGCTCTTCTGACACCATGGGAACCAAGCATTTTGTAGACTATGGTGTGTATGTTATAAAGGGGTCTATCAATGCTTATTTTGCAGAGAAGACAGGCTTTACGGCAGAAGATGCTGAGGTCTTGAAAGAAACCCTGATTACCCTATTTGAAAATGATGCGTCATCAGCTCGCCCAGAAGGTTCCATGCGTGTTCGTGAAGTTTTCTGGTTCACTCATTCCAATAAACTGGGCAATGTTTCTAGTGCACGCATCTTCGACTTGTTAGAATTTGATAAGGAAAAACAAGACAAGTCAAGCTATGAAGAGTATGCGATTGGACTGAATCAGAAAGAGCTGGCTGAGTTTCAGGCTAAGGGATTGAAAGTTGAGATTTTAGAAGGATTGTAAGATGGCCTATGCAGAAGATGATTATTTGATGTTGTCTGGTATTCAACATTTTCAGTTCTGCAAACGTCAATGGGCCTTGATCCATATTTATCAAGAATGGGCTGAAAATGAAGCAACCACTCACGGTCAGTTTCTTCATCAAAAAGCTGACAATCCCTATATCAAAGAAAAACGTAAGGATTTCTTGATTTCTAGGGCGATGCAGGTATCGTCTAAGGAGTTAGGGCTTTACGGGATTTTGGATGTTGTGGAATTCCATAAAGATGAGGCAGGCATTTCACTGAGTGGAAAACGTGGCAAATGGATTCCAACTATCGTTGAATACAAGCGTGGTAAACCGAAAAAAGATGAACGGGATATTGTTCAATTGGTCGCACAGACCATGTGTTTGGAGGAAGCACTTGGTTGCAAAATTGATAAGGGCTATCTGTACTATCATAGTGTCAATAAAAAAGTAGAAATTAGCATTAGTGCTGAATTGAGGCATATGGTTGTTGAATTAGCCAGACAAATGCATGAACTTTATCAGAAACGAGATTTGCCAAAGGCTGAGTATTTTAAGAATTGCCAACTTTGCTCACTGGTAGATATTTGTATGCCTAGATTGAGTAAAAAAACGCGTAGTGTTGCTCATTATATCCAACAATCCATGGCAAGCGAGGAGGGGTTATGAAGAAACTGCTGAATACACTCTATCTGACTCAGGAAGATTTTTATTTGACTAGAGAGCGGGACAATATTGTCATTAAGCAAAATGGCGTTGCTGTTCATCGCTTTCCCTATCGAATTATAGACGGTATTGTGTGTTTTTCTTATCTTGGAGCCTCTCCGTCTTTGATTGAACTGTGTGCGGAACATCAAATTAACCTTTCCTTCCATACACCTCAGGGGCGATTTTGTGGCCGGTTTGTAGGTCCGACGAATGGAAATGTTCTGTTAAGACGGCAACAGTATCGCTTAGCTGATGATGCTTTGTCTCTGGAATTTGCCAAACGTTTTATTCTGTCTAAAATCTCTAATTCCAGAAAATACCTGTTGCGATTTCGTAGAGATCATAAAGATAGGGTGGATGGGAATCTATTTGAAGAGGTCAATACAGAGCTGACTTGGGCAGTGGAAATGGTTCAAACCGCTCTGGATAAGGAGACGCTGCTTGGAATTGAGGGGCAGGCAGCAAATCACTATTTCCGCCTATTCAACGAAATGGTTTTGACTGATAAGGAGACGTTTCAATTCAATGGTCGCAGCAGAAGGCCGCCATTGGACTGTGTGAATGCCTTACTTTCCTTCGGCTACAGTCTGTTGACCTATGAATGCCAATCAGCACTTGAAGCGGTTGGTCTGGATAGTTATGTTGGATTTTTCCACACAGACCGTCCTGGTCGTGCGAGTCTGGCTTTGGATTTGGTTGAGGAATTTCGTTCCTTCATTGTTGATCGGTTTGTATTTTCCTTAATCAATAGAGGGCAGCTAACGAAAAAACATTTTGATATCAAAGAAAATGGGAGTGTTTTATTGACTGAAAAAGGCAGAGCAGTTTTCATTGAAGCCTGGCAAAAGCGGAAACATACAGAAGTCGAGCATCCATTTACGCAGGAAAAAGTCAAATTGATGTTACTGCCCTACGTTCAGGCACAATTGCTTGCAAAGGCTATTCGAGGCGAGTTGGACAGTTATCCTCCCTTTATGATATAGGGGCTATATTATGATGGTATTAGTGACTTATGATGTCAATACAGAAACAGCAGCTGGACGAAAGCGGTTGAGAAAAGTAGCCAAGCTGTGCATTGACTTTGGACAACGTGTGCAACATTCTGTTTTCGAATGTTCAGTCACTCCAGCAGAATTCGTTGAAGTAAAGAATAGATTATTGGAAATCATTGACAAGGAACAGGACAGTATCCGCTTTTATATGCTAGGAAAAAACTGGCAAAATCGTGTGGAAACGATTGGGCGAGATACTAGTTATGATCCAGATCAAGGAGTCCTTCTGTTATAGATTATCTCTGCGAATCGGGCTCACTCATTAAATGTGGGGAGATTCGCGTGAAAAGCATATGAAAAACAGTGAAAATAGAGTGAATTTATGGTATATTCTATATCTGTAGAAACTTTATTTTTATAAAACAGTGTCAAATGGCACTGTCGCACCCCATACGGGTGCGTGGATTGAAATAATATCAGAAAATGGTTTCATGGTAACTCCTTAGTCGCACCCCATACGGGTGCGTGGATTGAAATAAGACTTTGTTAGTACATTGATGATGGAAAGCGGGTCGCACCCCATACGGGTGCGTGGATTGAAATGTTCTTCCCTGGTACGAAAGTATCCAACGATGTCGTCGCACCCCATACGGGTGCGTGGATTGAAATAGTCTTATTGAATTACAGAAATTTATGAATAAGCAGTCGCACCCCATACGGGTGCGTGGATTGAAATGCCAAAGTTGCGTTGATTCAATTCGCAGAGCAAGGTCGCACCCCATACGGGTGCGTGGATTGAAATAGTTGAAAATAAATCAATCTTCCAAATACTCTATCGTCGCACCCCATACGGGTGCGTGGATTGAAATATTCGACAAATAGCGATAATATACCTCATAGTCTTGTCGCACCCCATACGGGTGCGTGGATTGAAATTGCTAACACAGGTCGTGATGCCAAAAAAGAAATTAGTCGCACCCCATACGGGTGCGTGGATTGAAATCGTCCGCAGCTGTTCCACTACTTCCACCAGCAGAGTCGCACCCCATACGGGTGCGTGGATTGAAATATAATCATCATCTAACACAGTCTGGAAAGGACGAGTCGCACCCCATACGGGTGCGTGGATTGAAATATAACTACCTTGAATTTTTGAAACAGTATCAGCAGTCGCACCCCATACGGGTGCGTGGATTGAAATATTTGAGTTTTAACAGTCCACATGTCTAAATTAGTCGCACCCCATACGGGTGCGTGGATTGAAATTACTACGTTTGGTTGGATAGAAGTCCACTTTGTGTCGCACCCCATACGGGTGCGTGGATTGAAATACACAAATACCTGTTGGTATTCTTCCTTATAAAGGTCACGTCGCACCCCATACGGGTGCGTGGATTGAAATACACAGAGGAAATCCACCACAAGGGCTTGGAAATGTCGCACCCCATACGGGTGCGTGGATTGAAATTCAACTACATTAGAAAGGTAATAAAATGGAAAACGTCGCACCCCATACGGGTGCGTGGATTGAAATCCGTTAAGCTTTATCTTATCAGGATTGGTAATACGAGTCGCACCCCATACGGGTGCGTGGATTGAAATACTAGTCAGCCGATGGATATTACTGATGATGGATTGTCGCACCCCATACGGGTGCGTGGATTGAAATGATGCAGAGGAGGTACTAAATGACTAACGAAAAACGTCGCACCCCATACGGGTGCGTGGATTGAAATAACTATACAGTTTAAAACAACGTTAGAACGTGATAGTCGCACCCCATACGGGTGCGTGGATTGAAATTGTACCTACAATTGTTACTTCCGAATCTACCACGTCGCACCCCATACGGGTGCGTGGATTGAAATTGTGACTGAACATAACAGTCGGACGGTTGATTATGTCGCACCCCATACGGGTGCGTGGATTGAAATTTGTTTTTGAAGTTACGATTAACGGCAATAGTACGTCGCACCCCATACGGGTGCGTGGATTGAAATACACACCTGAAAACAAATTTCATTGTTTAACCGGTCGCACCCCATACGGGTGCGTGGATTGAAATAACATCAAATCACGAATTTTAAATTTTGTCAAGCGTCGCACCCCATACGGGTGCGTGGATTGAAATGGAACTGCTAATGTAGTCGTTACTGATCAAGCCTGTCGCACCCCATACGGGTGCGTGGATTGAAATCAATGTCATATATAAATGCAAACCTAGAAGTGAGTCGCACCCCATACGGGTGCGTGGATTGAAATCGGTAAAAATTGCCGAATACATAGCTTGGTAAAAGTCGCACCCCATACGGGTGCGTGGATTGAAATATCCAAACGGACCCCGTATTTTTCCATATCAAGTCGCACCCCATACGGGTGCGTGGGTTGAAATCAACGTATTGCTTCTTCTAGTGCTAGTGCTAGTGTCGCACCCCACACGGGTGCGTGGGTTGAAATTACTATTGTAAAACTTTTAAACAGAGTAGCAAGGTCGCACCCCACACGGGTGCGTGGGTTGAAATAAGCAAGTTCCCACTTGGGCTGTTGGTCATGGCAGTCGCACCCCACACGGGTGTGTGGGTTGAAATTGAATCGTCAAATGATGGCGGCTTTGTCGGAATTGTCGCACCCCACACGGGTGCGTGGGTTGAAATAATGGGGGCTAGGTCTATTTGGTCTTACTAGTCGCGTCGCACCCCACACGGGTGCGTGGGTTGAAATTCCTTTAAATAATTCCAACAGTTCTTGCTTTTTGTCGCACCCCACACGGGTGCGTGGGTTGAAATAGATACAAAGGCGCAAGCTGTTGTTTCAGAATTTGTCGCACCCCACACGGGTGCGTGGGTTGAAATCTAGCGAGGGGGCAAAACTAGACATTACTCCATCGTCGCACCCCACACGGGTGCATGGGTTGAAATTTGCCCTTGTATTCAAAAGGCATAGTCATTCTGTCGCACCCCACACGGGTGCGTGGGTTGAAATAATCAGTGTAGCATACTGTTTCAGATGATAGAAGGTCGCACCCCACACGGGTGCGTGGGTTGAAATACTCTCTGTCTCCTTTATGGTATAATGTATGTGAGTGTCGCACCCCACACGGGTGCGTGGGTTGAAATAATCCTTCCCAAACGTTTATTGTGTTGTTTAAGGTCGCACCCCACACGGGTGCGTGGGTTGAAATGCTTTTTGAACCAGCCAGCCGTTAGACTTTTCCAGTCGCACCCCACACGGGTGCGTGGGTTGAAATATCATGCAACTTGTCAAGTAGATAAGGAGCGTCCGGTCGCACCCCACACGGGTGCGTGGGTTGAAATCACAAGATGTCTGGACAGAAATTAAGGCTTATATTGTCGCACCCCACACGGGTGCGTGGGTTGAAATGAGCGCTTTGGTATTAGCTTGACCGATGGATTGAGTCGCACTCTTCACGAGTGCGTGGGTTGAAATCACATATAGCGAAACAATCGCACGCTATCATGCGTCGCACTCTTCACGAGTGCGTGGGTTGAAATAGCATTTCCAAGCGTAGCTTGGAAGAAGTGATTGGTCGCACTCTTCACGAGTGCGTGGGTTGAAATGGGCAGATGTTATGTCACAAGCGCAGACTATACTGTCGCACTCTTCACGAGTGCGTGGGTTGAAATCCTGCTGTCAAGATGTTGGACCACCTCCTCACCGTGTCGCACTCTTCACGAGTACGTGGGTTGAAGTAACGTATCGACAGACTAGCTGCTCGGACGGACCGGTTGTACTCTTTGCGTATGCGTAGGTTGAAACTGTTTTGGCTTAACACAGTATATCTGGTATGGACGTGTTCGAAGTTTTCCTCCTTTAACTCATCTCCCCCACAATTTTCGAAAATTCTTGTTTTGTCTTGCTTGCTTCATGCTATAATAGTTGTATCAGTTTTTTAAAAGGAGACAAAGATGACAAACCTAAAAGAGCAGGTTGGGATTAAGGCGGCGGAATTTGTGACGGACGGGATGATTGTTGGGCTGGGAACTGGTTCGACTGCATACTATTTCGTGCAGGAGATTGGTCGTCGGGTTGCGGAAGAGGGCTTGCAGATCACAGGCGTAACGACCTCTCATGCTACGGCAGAACATGCTGCGTCCCTTGGGATTCCACTAAAAAATATCGACGAAGTCGAATATGTGGACTTGACGGTGGATGGAGCAGATGAGGTTGATGGAGACTTCAATGGGATTAAAGGCGGTGGCGCAGCGCTTCTCATGGAGAAGGTGGTAGCAGTCAATAGTAAGGACTGCATCTGGATTGTGGATGAGTCTAAGGTGGTTCAAACCCTAGGAGCCTTCAAGTTGCCGGTGGAAGTTGTACAGTACGGTGCGGAAAATCTTTTCCGACTATTTGAGAAAAAAGGGTATCGTCCAAGTTTCCGTATGCGTAATGGAGAAAAACATATCACGGATATGCAAAACTTTATCATTGACCTTGATTTGCGCAGAATAGAAGACACATATGCATTGGCGGAAGAATTGGATCGGACCGTCGGTGTTGTAGAACACGGTCTCTTTATTGGATTGATTTCCAAGGTAATTGTTGGTACACCAGAAGGACCGAACATCATCGAAAAGAAATAAATTGAAAACGCTTCTCATTTTGCTACAATGAGAGGCTTTTTTATGGTATAATGAAAACACGAACGTTTAGACTCTTCAAAAATCTATCCCCTTACCTCGTAGCAGTCAGACGATAGGTACTGAAAAAGCGATAGCTGAACAGCAGGCAGTGAAGCGAGTAACAGTATCTAGTTTTGATGGTTAGGAAGTTTGATGCCGAGAGCTTTGACTGTATAAGTATTGCACCCCATTAAAATGTTTAGATGTGGTAACGATCATTTTCAGTCTAGCAACTTGGTTGGACGTTGATTTTGGTTGAATCTAACTATTCAAATAAAGGAGACAATTATGCCTAAATTTAAACGTGTTCACTTGGTAGTTATGGACTCTGTCGGAATCGGCGCAGCACCAGACTCAGATAAATTTTTCAATGCGGGTGTAGCAGATACAGAATCTGATACTCTCGGTCACATTTCTGAAAAAGCTGGGCTTGAGGTGCCTAATATGACCAAGATTGGTCTTGGAAATATCCCTCGAGATACAGCGCTTGCGACAGTTCCTGCTGAAAGCCATCCAACTGGTTACGTGACCAAGTTGGAAGAAGTATCGCTCGGCAAGGATACCATGACTGGACACTGGGAAATTATGGGTCTCAATATTACTGAGCCATTTGATACATTCTGGTATGGTTTCCCTGAAGAGATTTTGACAAAAATCGAAGAATTCTCAGGTCGTAAAATCATCCGCGAAGCAAACAAGCCGTATTCAGGTACAGCTGTCATTGATGACTTTGGTCCTCGCCAAATGGAAACAGGGGAGTTGATCGTCTATACCTCCGCAGACCCTGTGCTTCAGATTGCAGCCCATGAAGACATTATTCCACTTGATGAGTTGTATCGTATCTGTGAATACGCTCGTTCCATTACCCTTGAACGCCCAGCTCTTCTAGGCCGTATCATCGCCCGTCCATACGTTGGTGAATCAGGCAATTTCTCACGAACTGCCAACCGTCACGACTATGCAGTATCACCGTTTGAAGCAACCGTACTCAACAAACTGGCAGATGCGGGTGTACCAACTTACTCAGTTGGTAAAATCAGTGATATTTTCAATGGTTCAGGTATTACAAATGATATGGGTCACACCAAGTCCAACATGCACGGTGTCGATGTGTTGATTGATACTCTGAAGTTATCAGACTTCGAGGAAGGTTTCTCCTTCACAAACTTAGTTGACTTTGATGCTGTGTATGGTCACCGTCGCAATATCGAAGGCTACCGCGATTGTTTGCAAGAGTTTGATGCACGTATTCCAGAGATTATTGACAATATGCGTGAAGATGACCTGCTCTTGATTACTGCTGACCACGGCAATGATCCATCCTATGCTGGAACAGACCACACACGTGAATATGTGCCACTCTTGGCATACAGCAAGGCTTTCAAAGGTAGTGGTGTCTTGCCAGTAGGTCATTTTGCGGACATTTCAGCAACCGTTGCGGAAAACTTCGGAGTGGACACAGCCATGATTGGCGAAAGCTTCTTATCACAATTGGTTTAATGGAGAAGCTAACGGTCTATTACAATCCTGACTGTAGCAAGTGTAAAAAATTAAGAATATTGCTGTCCAGTCAGGATATGGAAGTCAAGTGGGTTAATTATTTGGAAACGCCATTAAGGGGAGCTGAATTGGCAGCACTCTTAGAAAAAATGGGCAGTCAACCTTCAGCAGTTATTCGGTTGACAGAAGAAGAGCGAGCAGGTTTGTCAGAAGAACAACTCTTTGAGCGTTTAGTGGAAGAGCCTGCTCTTCTCAACCGTCCCATTATCGAGCGAGAACAGACAGCCTTTCTCTGTCGTCCGCTCGACATCATCAAGGAAAAAATGCCAGAATATGACTGGTCGGATTATTTATAAAAGGAGAAAATATGAGTTTACTTGCAAAAATCAATGAAACAAAAACGTTCTTGGAAGAAAAAGGTTTGGTAAAACCTGAATTCGGTTTGATTTTGGGTTCTGGCTTGGGTGAATTGGCCCAAGAAGTTGAAAACGCCATTGTCATCGACTATGCAGATATTCCAAACTGGGGTAAGTCAACAGTTGTAGGCCACGCTGGTAAGTTGGTTTACGGTGATTTGGCAGGACGTAAGGTCTTAGCTCTTCAAGGTCGTTTCCATTTCTACGAAGGAAATCCGATGGAAGTTGTGACCTTCCCAGTCCGTGTTATGAAAGCCCTTGGTTGTGAAGGCGTGATTGTAACCAATGCAGCAGGTGGTATTGGCTACGGTCCAGGTACCCTTATGGCCATTACAGACCACATCAACATGACTGGTCAAAATCCATTGATTGGCGAAAACTTGGAAGAATTTGGTCCACGTTTCCCAGATATGTCAAACGCTTACACTAAAGAATACCGTGAAAAAGCCCATGCCATTGCGGAAAAATTGGGTATCAAGTTGGACGATGGTGTCTATCTCGGTGTGACAGGTCCTACCTATGAAACACCTGCTGAAATCTTGGCCTTCAAGACTATGGGTGCTCACGCAGTCGGTATGTCAACAGTACCAGAAGTTATCGTGGCAGCTCACTCAGGTATGAAAGTCTTGGGTATTTCTGCTATCACAAACTTTGCGGCTGGTTTCCAATCTGAACTCAATCACGAAGAAGTTGTAGAAGTAACCGAGCAAATCAAGGGCAACTTCAAGGGCTTGGTGAAAGCTATCTTAGCTGAGTTGTAAGCATTCGAAAATAGAACAAAGAGGTACATTACATGTCTATCCATATTTCCGCAAAACCAGGCGAAATTGCTGATAAGATTTTGCTTCCTGGTGATCCACTCCGTGCTAAATTTATCGCTGAAAACTTCCTTGAAGATGCAGTTTGCTTCAACGAAGTTCGCAATATGTTCGGCTACACAGGTACCTACAAGGGTCATCGTGTCTCTGTCATGGGAACAGGTATGGGAATGCCATCCATCTCTATCTATGCCCATGAATTGATTAACGAATATGGTGTGAAAAAACTAATTCGTGTGGGAACAGCAGGTTCTTTGAACGAGGATGTCCATGTCCGTGAATTGGTCTTGGCTCAGGCAGCTGCGACCAACTCTCGTATGATCAATATTGACTGGCCAGAGTACGATTTGCCACAAATCGCTGATTTTGATCTTTTAGATAAGGCTTATCATATCGCCAAAGAACTCAACATGACAACGCATGTTGGCAATGTTTTATCATCAGATAGTTTCTATTCTCCAAAATTGTTTAGTCGCAACTTAGAATTAGGTCAACTAGGTGTCAAGGCTGTAGAAATGGAAGCAGCTGCACTTTATTACCTAGGTGCTAAGTTTGGCGTTCAAACGCTTGCCATTATGACGATTTCAGATAGCTTGGTTAATCCAGAGGAAGACACCACAGCAGAAGAGCGTCAAAATACTTTCACGGATATGATGAAAGTTGGTTTGGAAACTCTGATTGCAGAATAATTAAGAATAATTTTGATTGTAGTAAACTGCAATCGTTTAAAAGGCGAACCAATTTCTATTTGTACGGAAGTTGGCTTGTCTTTTTTTTATAAATAGGGTATAATTGAGAAAACGTTTACAAAGGTAGAGCGAAACCTTTCTGAATGATTACGTTAATATATCCAGGAGAAGCCTTATGATTAATTTACAAAATTTTGTTCAGTCTATGTATGCCAAACGCATTGAAGATTGTACAGACCAAGAACTCTATTACGCCTTGCTTGCTTTTACAAAACAGCAGAGTGAAGCTAAGTATACAAATGACCAAAAGAAAAAGGTCTACTATATTTCAGCAGAGTTCTTAATTGGTAAGCTCTTGTCTAATAACTTGATCAACTTGGGTGTTTATGATGAGGTGAAGAGCCAGCTTGCAGCAGCAGGTAAAGACTTAATTGCTATTGAAGATGTGGAGATGGAGCCATCACTAGGAAATGGTGGTTTGGGTCGTTTGGCTGCCTGCTTCCTTGATTCAATTGCTAGTCTAGGTCTTAATGGTGATGGGGTTGGTTTGAATTATCACTTTGGACTGTTTAGACAACTATTTGAATACCATCAGCAGTCTGCTGTGCCAAACGAGTGGATTACACCACGTTCATGGTTAACGGAGTCACCGATTTCTTATCAGGTGCCATTTGCTAACTTTACCTTGACTTCTAAGTTGTATGACATCGATGTACCTGGTTATAAAATGGAACGCAAGAATCGTCTTCGCTTGTTTGACCTTGGTTCAGTTGATGACAATATTATTTATGACGGAATAGAGTTTGACAAGGAAGACATTTTCCGAAACTTGACTCTCTTCCTCTATCCAGATGATTCGACCGATGAAGGAAAAGTTCTCCGCATCTTCCAGCAGTATTTCATGGTCTCTAACGCTGCGCAACTCTTGATTGATGAAGCGGTTGCCAAAGGGTCAAACCTCCATGACTTGCCTGATTATGCGGTGGTTCAAATCAACGATACTCACCCATCACTTGTTATTCCAGAATTGATTCGCCTTTTGGAGCTTCGTGGTATTTCGTTTGATGAGGCAGTTGAAATTGTTAAGAAAATGACTGCTTATACCAACCATACCATCTTGTCAGAGGCGCTGGAAAAATGGCCGCTTGATTTTCTGAACTATGTGGTTCCGCACTTGGTACCGTTCATCGTAGAATTGGATCGTCGTGCCAAAGAAGTGAAGGATGATCCTGCTGTCAATATCATCGATGAACATGGCCGTGTTCACATGGCACACATGGATATTCATTATGGTTATTCTATCAATGGGGTGGCGGCACTTCATACAGAGATTTTGAAAACTTCAGAGTTGAAAGCTTTCTATGAGCTATATCCTGAAAAATTCAATAATAAGACAAATGGGATTACCTTCCGTCGCTGGCTCATGCATGCTAATCCAAGTCTAGCAAGCTACCTGGACGGCCTACTTGGACATGGCTACCATCACGATGCAAGTGAACTCGAAAAGCTATTGGATTACAAAAATGATAAGGAATTGAAATCTTGGTTGGAAAAGACAAAGCAGCATAATAAACGCAAATTGCAGCGTCATATTGCCAAGACACAAGGTGTTCATGTTAATCCAGAATCCATCTTTGATGTACAAATCAAGCGCATGCACGAGTACAAGCGTCAGCAGATGAATGTTCTCTATGTTATCCATAAGTATCTGGATATTAAAGCAGGCAACATTCCTACCCGCCCATTGACAGTATTCTTTGGAGGAAAGGCTGCACCTGCCTACACAACCGCACAGGACATCATTCATTTGATTTTGGTATTGTCACAGGTGATCAAAAATGACCCAGAAGTGGCACCACACTTGCAACTCGTTATGATTGAAAACTATAACGTAACTGAGGCGAGTTATATTATTCCAGCGGCAGATATTTCAGAGCAAATTTCCCTTGCATCCAAAGAAGCTTCTGGTACAGGTAACATGAAATTCATGCTCAACGGTGCCTTGACCATCGGTACAGATGACGGTGCCAATGTGGAAATTCATGAGTTGGTAGGTGATGAAAATATCTATATCTTTGGTCAAGATAGCCAAACAGTTATCGAACACTATGCAAATGGAACCTACCATCCATATTCCTTCTACGAACGTGAAGCCATTCGTCCATTGATTGACTTCATTACATCGGATACCATTCGTCATGCTGGTGGGATCGATGAGCGTCTCTGGCGTTTGCAGGACAACCTTAAGCACAATGACCACTTCATGACCTTGCTTGATTTGGAAGATTATATCTCGACTAAAGAGCAGATGTTAGTAGACTACGAAAATCGCGACAGCTGGTTGGAAAAAGTCATCGTCAATATCGCTAAAGCAGGTTTCTTCTCGTCAGACCGTACTATTCAACAGTACAACGAAGACATCTGGCATTTGGAAGCGTAGCATATAAAAATGACCTTTCGGGGTCATTTTTTCTGTATTCTATTTTTGAAAGATTGAGCGATTGTGGATTGTCCCAAGAGGTTTCCGAGGGCAAAACCAGAGGTGTTGAGCAAGATGTCGCCAAGGTCGAAGAAGCCCAGTGAAAAGAAGAATTGACAAGCTTCAACCAGTAAAATAGCACCCACAAAGAGAGAAAGTTTTTTCCAAGAAAATGAAAAAAGCAACCCAAGTGGTAAAAAGAGTAAGAGGTTAAAGACCAATATAGCAGGATTGAGAAATAGGTCTTGAGAGAAGGTACTAAGGAGATCCCAGTTGACACCTCTGACGCCCATGCTTTTGAAAAAGAGGAGGTAGATCAGTAGAAAACCATAGCATCCATAGAAAAACAAAAGAGTCAGTCGGGAAATGCCTGGCTGATAGACCAGTCGAAATAGAGTAAAGCAAACCCCAGTCATCAATAGTATTGCTGTAAGACTAGGTAAAAAATCAATTGTCATAAAAATGGTCGAGAACTGGTAAAAAAGAAAGGTCATAAAGAGCCAGCGGCAGAATAAGAATGATAAGATAGCGTTGATGACATCATAGAATCGTTCTTTGTTCATGACTTAATCCCTTTTGTAGATTTTGTAAGTTTACTATATTATATCATTGTTTTGAGGGGGAAGTGATGGCTGTAAAAAATATTTTTATAGACAGTGTGCTATAATAGTTCTTATGAAAAAACGACCGACATCTGCCTATATCCACATTCCATTTTGCACCCAGATTTGTTACTACTGTGACTTTTCCAAGGTCTTTATTAAGAACCAGCCTGTTGATGAGTATTTGGCAGCCCTCATGGAAGAGGTCAAGTTTTACGACCTGCCAGCCCTCCGCACACTTTATATCGGAGGCGGAACACCATCGGCTCTCTCGGCAGACCAGCTAGATTATCTCCTGACCAATCTGGAGGACCTGCTGGACTTGTCACAGCTGGAAGAGTTCACTATCGAGGCCAATCCAGGTGACTTGACGGCGGATAAGATTGCGGTTCTAAAAAAATCCAAGTGCAATCGGGTGTCGCTTGGCGTTCAGACCTTTGATGATCGTATGTTGAAAAAAATCGGTCGCAGTCACAACCAAGCTCAGATTTATGAAACCATTGCAGCCCTCAAGGAAGCGGGTTTTCACAATATTTCCATTGACCTGATTTATGCCTTGCCTGGTCAGACCATGGAGCAGGTGGTGGACAATGTCGCCAAGGCCTTGGAGCTGGACATTCCCCACATGAGCCTCTATAGCTTGATTTTGGAGAACCACACGGTCTTCATGAACCGCCAACGCCGTGGCAACCTGCATCTGCCCAACGAAGATGTGGAGTCGGATATGTTCGACTACATTCTACAAGAGCTGGAGAAAAATGGCTTTGAGCACTACGAAATTTCCAACTTCACCAAGCCAGGATTTGAAAGTCGCCACAACCTCATGTACTGGGACAACTCGGAGTACTATGGTCTAGGAGCTGGAGCATCTGGCTACATCGACGGCATGCGCTACCGCAACCGCGGCCCCATTCAGCACTACCTCAAATCCATCCGTGAAAAAGGCCATTCTCGCTTACACGAAGAATTCCTCAGCCAGACCGAGCAGATGGAAGAAGAGATGTTTTTAGGTTTACGGAAAAAAACTGGCGTGTCCATTGAGCGATTCGAGGAAAAGTTTGGTATCTCCTTTGAAGACCGCTACGGTCAGGTGGTCAGAGACTTGAAAAATGAAGGTCTCTTGCAAGAAGAAGAACGTTGGCTTCGGATGACCAAAAAGGGTCTGTTTCTGGGCGATACAGTTGCCGAGCGTTTCATTATAGAAGATTAGAAAGAGAAAACAATGGGACTAAGCTACCAAGAAGAGTTCACCATTCCCTTTGATATGGTGGATGTCAAACAAGAAATCAAACTGCCGGACTTCATTTCCTACTGTCTTGGTGTGTCAGGTCGGCAGTCGGAAGAACTGGGGCGTAGTGACCTCTATGTTTTTCATGAATTTGGCTTGATTTGGGTGGTGACAGATTACGAACTAACTATTCAACGCCTACCCAAGTACAATGAAACCATCACGATAAAGACAGAAGCAGTTGCCTATAACAAGTTTTTCTGTCATCGGATGTTCTATATTTACGATGAGGCGGGCAATCTTTTGCTGGACATTCTCTGCTATTTTGTCCTGATTGATTTTGAGACTCGCAAGGTGGCACCTGTGCCAGAAGATTTGATTGCCCCTTATCAGTCTGAGCAGGTCAAGAAATTACCTCGGGCTCCCAAGTATCAGCTCTTGGAAAATCCATCTGTTCAAGAATTTTCTGTTCGCTATTTTGACTTGGATATGAATGGGCATGTCAATAATGGCAAGTACTTGGAATGGATGTATGAAGCACTGGGCTATGATTTTCTGCTCTGCCATGTCCCTAAAAAAATCCAACTCAAGTATCTCAAGGAAGTAGAGGCAACTAGCTTGGTGAGTTCACGCATGGTGGCAGAAGCTGGTGTCAGCCAGCATGAGATTGTGGTAGAGGGGCATATCCATGCGCAAGCTGTCATAGAATGGAGGGAAAGTCATGTCGCAGGATAAGTGGTTGGAATGGGCTATTCGCCTACAAGCCTTGGCTCAGACAGGCTTGGCCTATGGAAAAGATATTTATGACATGGAGCGTTTCGAAGAAATCAGACAGATTGCGGCAGAAATGTTGGTAGAGCCATCTGGACAGCCCTTGGAAGTGGTGACAGACTTGTTTTGCAATGAAACAGGCTATCAGACACCCAAGCTGGATACCCGCGCAGCTATTTTCCAAGAGGATAAGATCCTACTTGTCCAGGAAAACGATGGGCTCTGGTCCTTGCCAGGTGGTTGGTGCGATGTGGACCAGTCCGTCAAGGAAAATGTTGTCAAGGAAGTAAAGGAAGAAGCGGGGCTGGATGTGGAGGCTCTGCGAGTCGTTGCGATTTTGGATAAGCATAAGAACAATCCTGCCAAGTCAGCCCACCGCGTGACCAAGGTCTTCATTCTATGTCGTCTCCTTGGCGGGGAGTTTCAGCCCAATTCGGAAACAGTTGCCAGTGGCTTTTTCAGTCTAGATGACTTACCACCGCTCTACCTTGGGAAAAATACAGCTGAGCAGTTAGCCCTTTGCTTGGAAGCTAGTCGGTCTGAGCATTGGGAAACACGATTTGATTAAGGAGGAAAAATGACATATACAGGTTATTTGATTGATTTGGATGGTACGATTTATGAAGGGAAAAAGCGGATTCCTGCTGGTGAGCGGTTTATTCATCGCTTGCAGGAACGCCAGATTCCCTATTTATTCGTGACCAACAATACCACCCGCCGTCCTGAGATGGTGCAGGCTATGTTGGCTGAAAACTTTAACATTGAGACACCGCTTGAAACAATCTATACAGCCAGTCTGGCAACGGTAGATTATATGAATGATTTGGGCAAGGAAAAGACAGTCTATGTCATTGGAGAAGACGGGCTCAAGTCTGCCATTTTTGAGGCAGGTTATGTGGAAGATACGGAAAATCCAGCCTATGTTGTTGTCGGTTTGGATACTCAGTTAACTTATGAAAAACTAACCATTGCCACCTTGGCTATTCAAAAGGGAGCGACCTTTATCGGTACCAATCCTGATTTGAACATTCCGACTGAAAGAGGTCATTTGCCAGGAGCAGGCTCACTTATTGCACTTTTGAAAGCTGCTACCCGAGTAGAGCCGACCTTTATCGGTAAGCCTGAAGCCATTATCATGGACAAGGCTCTGGAGATTTTAGGCACAGAACGCAGCCAAACGGTTATGGTGGGAGATAACTACCTGACGGATATTCGTGCAGGGATTGACAATGGATTTTCAACTCTTTTAGTCCTGACTGGATTTACCAAGCCAGAAGAAGTAGCAGACTTACCCTTGGCTCCAACCCATGTCCTCAACAGCCTAGATGAATGGAGTTTTGATGAGAACTAAGTTACAGATTATCGGAACGATTTTATTTGTCTTGTCGGCAGCAGTTCTAGGAACCATCTACCTAGCTTGGCTAGTTTATCCGCTTGAGATTTCTTTTTTGGGATTGGAAAAAGTAGTCTACATGAAAGCGGCAGATATTTCCTATAATTTCAATATCTTGATGAACTATCTGACCAATCCATTTGCAAGTGTTTTAGACATGCCAAATTTTTCATCCTCAGCTGATGGTCTGAAACATTTTGCGGATGTGAAACATTTATTCCATCTAACTCAGGGGATTTTTATCCTCACCCTCCCTGCCTTTGTGCTTTTTGTAAAAAACATACTGCTAAAAGGTTATGGAGACTTGGTTAAAAAGGTCATTTTCTGGACCATGCTTACGCCAATGATAATCGGTTTATTAGGTGTTCTTGTTGGCTTTGATCAGTTTTTTGTATTATTTCATACGGTGCTATTTCCAGGGGATTCTACATGGCTATTTGACCCTGCAAAGGATCCTGTCATATATATTTTGCCACAAGAGTTTTTCTTGCATTGCTTTGTATTATTTTTTGTCCTTTACGAATTCTTCTTTGGGACAATACTGGCGTGGACAGGAAAAAAGAATAGGATAGGATAAGAGCGTAAAATTCATATTTTAGAATTAAAAAATATTGACAAATGAGTTGAATCATAGTAAAATGATAAAGACTTTGAAATTGAGGGGAGTGAAAAAAATGTCAAAAACAGTAGTACGCAAGAACGAATCACTTGATGATGCTCTTCGTCGTTTCAAACGTGCGGTTACTAAAGCTGGTACTCTTCAAGAAACACGCAAACGCGAATTCTACGAAAAACCATCTGTAAAACGTAAACGTAAATCAGAAGCAGCTCGCAAGCGTAAAAAATTCTAATTGAATTTGAAAACGGCCGAAAGGCTGTTTTTTGTTTACTTTTTACAACAGGTAACATATAATAGGGATATAGAATTTTTGTCCAGGTGAAAAGGAGTAAAGAGATGAGTATCTTAGTTACTGGCGGTGCAGGTTATATTGGTAGTCATACGGTTGTCGAATTGTTGAATTTAGGTAAAGAAGTAGTAATTGTTGACAATTTATCTAATGCAAGCATCCAGGTATTGGATCGTATTGAAGAAATTACAGGAAAGAGACCGACCTTCTATCAGCTAGACGTAGCAGATAAACAGGGATTGCGTCAGGTATTCGAGAAAGAAAACATCGAGTCAGCGATCCATTTTGCTGCATTTAAGGCAGTAGGAGAATCAGTGGCTAAGCCAATTATGTACTATGAAAACAATATCATGTCAACCCTAGCTTTGGTAGAAGTCATGGCAGAATTTAGTGTTAAGAAAATTGTCTTCTCCTCAAGTGCGACTGTTTACGGTTTCAATAATCCATCGCCTTTGGTTGAAACTATGCCAACTAGCGCAACGAATCCGTACGGCTATACTAAAGTTATGTTGGAACAAATCTTGCGTGATGTGGAAGTAGCAGATAAGGAGTGGAGTATTGCATTGCTCCGTTATTTCAATCCAATTGGAGCTCATGAGTCAGGCTTGATTGGGGAAGATCCAGCTGGTATTCCTAATAATTTGATGCCGTTTATTGCACAGGTAGCCGTTGGTAAACGTGAGGAGCTCAGCGTTTTTGGTAACGATTATGATACAGTTGATGGTACTGGAGTGCGTGATTATATCCATGTGATTGATTTGGCACTCGGTCATATCAAGGCGCTTGAAAAAATTTCAACTACTGCCGGTGTACACACTTACAATCTTGGTTCAGGTCAAGGAACAAGTGTATTGGAGTTGGTCAAAGCCTTTGAAAAGGTAAATGGCGTTCCAGTACATTATAAGCTTGTTGACCGTCGTCCAGGTGATGTGGCAACCTGTTACGCCAACGCAGACAAGGCTTGGAAAGAGTTGAACTGGAAAACAGAAAAAACAATTGAAGATATGTGTCGCGATACGTGGAACTGGCAATCGAAAAATCCAAATGGATACGAAGGATAAGAAAAGATGTGAGTGGAGGCTCACATCTTATTTTTGTAATTATGGAAAAGAAAAACAGGTATGGAGACCTGTTTTTCAATATTATTGATTATTTTTTCAATAAATCGCGGATTTCTGCAAGCAATTCTTCTTGAGTTGGACCAGCAGGAGCTGGCTCTTCAACCTTCTTAGGCATTGCTTTCTCAGCTGCTTTAACAACGAAGAACATTGAAGTTCCAATAATCAAGAAGTTGATAACAGCGCTCAAGAAGCTACCGTACTTAACACCGTTCCAAGCAAGCTCAGCGATGTTTTGAACGTTTGCTGCTTTCAATGCAGGAGTTAAAATCAATGGAGTGATGATATCTTCAACAAATGATTTAATAATTGCGCCAAACGCTCCACCAATTACCACTGCTACAGCAAGGTCAACAATGTTCCCACGGAACAAGAAATTTTTCAATTCTTTCAACATATCCTAAATATGTCCTTTCATAAATATTTTACTTAACCTATTATACCCATAAAAAAATATTTTACAAGTAATTTGTTTTAGAAATTTTACATTTTCCCGTATTTAGTATATAATAGAGTATGTTAAACTAAGGGAAGAGTGTTCACTTTTTAAATTAGCTAGTATGATATGAGGAGGGAATGTGCTTTCAAAGGATAAAATTACTGAAATAAAACAAGCTCTCAATATCGTTGACGTTATTGGTGAAACGGTTTCTTTGACTAAGGCCGGACGTAATTATGTCGGTCTTTGCCCTTTTCATGGGGAGAAAACCCCGTCTTTCAATGTGATTGAAGACAAGCAGTTCTACCATTGTTTTGGATGTGGTAAGTCCGGAGATGTATTCAAGTTTGTCGAAGAAGTTCGTGGTGTTTCTTTTGCGGATGCGGCAGCTATCTTAGCTGAGAAGGCAGGGTTTCAAGTAGATATAACTCCGTCCTATCATCAAGAGGAGAAAAGGATTAGTCCGCATCAGGTCCTGTATGATATTCATCGGGATGCCGCAAAGTTTTATCATGCCCTTTTGATGACAACCAAAATGGGTGAGGAAGCTAGAGCTTATCTACACCAACGTGGCTTGACAGATGATGTCATAAAAACATTCCAGCTAGGCTTAGCTCCGGCCGAACAGAATATTCTTTACCAAAAACTATCAGGTCAATATGACGAAGAAAGTCTATTGAATTCGGGTTTGTTCAATCCAAGTGAGAATAATATTATTTATGACGCCTTTCAAGCGAGGATTATTTTCCCCTTGGCGGATGAATATGGTCGAATTGTAGCTTTTTCAGGTCGGATTTGGACCGAAGAAGATCGAAACAATAAACAATTAGCTAAGTATAAAAACTCTCGTAGTACTGCGATTTTCAATAAAAGCTATGAATTGTATCATTTGGACAAGGCTAAAGCGGTTATTAAGAAGCAACGTGAAGCCTATCTCATGGAAGGTTTTCTAGATGTTATTGCTGCTCATCGTGTAGGGATTGATAATGCAGTGGCTTCCATGGGAACAGCTTTGACAAGAGAGCATGTTGCACACCTAGCTAAGTTTTGTAAGAAAATTGTTCTGACTTATGATGGGGATAAGGCTGGACAGGCAGCTACCATGAAGGCGCTGGACGAACTACAAGATTTTCAGGTTGAAATCGTGAGTTTGCCAGATAATATGGACCCAGATGAATTTTTGCAGAAAAATTCGGAAGAAGCCTTGCAACAGGTTTTAACCAAGTCACGAATCAGCGATGTAGAGTTTTTGATTCAATACTTGAAACCTGAAAATCCTGACAATCTACAAATGCAGATTGAGTTTGTAGATAAGATTGCACCAATTATTGCCAAAGTATCATCCATTACAGCTCAAAATTCTTATATTTATAAGGTGGCGGATTTACTTTCTGACTTTGATTATAATCAGGTGGAACAGGCAGTAAATGCTGTTCGTCTGAACCAGCGCCAGGAGAGAACACAACAGGTATTTCAATCACAGACTGGTCAGTCTTATTTGCCACCAGTCCAAACGATTGCTCGTATAACGAGTCTTATTCGAACAGAAAACCATTTACTTTATCGGATGGTTGAACATCCTTATATTCTCAATGAGTTCCGTTTACGAGAAGATTTTTATTTTGCGACGCCAGAATTGCAAGCTATTTATGATATGTTAAAAAAATCTGGGGAAATTACCAGTTTTGAACTATCACAGTTGAACGATTCCGCTCAACAGGCTTGGTATCGTATGCAGGAAGAACGTTTACCTAATGAAGTGTCTCCACACGAAATCGAAGAATTAGAAATTCGGCGAGACAAGGAATTGTTAAAGAAGGAGAACCAGCACCTAGCACGGAAAATCCGTGAACATTCCCATGTGGGAAATGTAGATATTGCCCTCGATGAGTTGCAAAAACTCCTCGATAGAAGAAGACAAATGGAGTAAATATGACAAATAAAAAAGATAAAAAAACAGAAGTAACTACTTTTGATGTACAAGTTGCCGAATTTATCCGTAACCATAAAAAACAAGGTTCAGCTACAGACGATGAAATCAATGACCAACTGGTTATTCCATTTACGCTTGATGCTGACGGAATCGATGATTTGCTCCAACGTATTCAGGACGCAGGGATTTCGATTGTCGATAAAGAAGGGAACCCTTCTGCTCGTGCTATGCAGGTAGAGGAAGAACCAGAATTATCTGATGAAGAATTGCTCGGAAGCACTTCTGCAAAAGTGAACGACCCAGTTCGCATGTATTTGAAAGAAATTGGTGTTGTGCCTCTTTTGACCAACGAGGAAGAGCAAGAACTAGCTTTGGCAGTTGAAGCAGGTGACCCAGAAGCCAAGCAACGTTTGGCTGAAGCCAACTTGCGTTTGGTTGTTTCCATTGCTAAGCGTTATGTAGGGCGTGGTATGCAGTTCCTTGATCTTATCCAAGAAGGAAACATGGGCTTGATGAAGGCCGTTGACAAGTTTGACTACTCTAAAGGATTCAAGTTTTCAACCTATGCAACCTGGTGGATTCGTCAGGCTATCACTCGTGCCATTGCGGACCAAGCGCGTACAATCCGTATTCCTGTTCACATGGTAGAAACCATTAATAAATTGGTCCGTGAGCAACGCAATCTCTTGCAGGAATTGGGCCAAGATCCAACTCCTGAGCAAATCGCTGAGCGTATGGATATGACGCCTGAGAAAGTTCGTGAAATCCTCAAGATTGCACAAGAGCCTGTTTCACTCGAGACCCCAATTGGTGAAGAAGATGATAGTCATCTTGGAGATTTTATCGAAGACGAAGTTATTGAAAACCCAGTTGATTACACAACTCGTGTCGTTCTTCGTGAACAGTTAGATGAGGTATTGGATACTCTTACTGACCGTGAGGAAAACGTATTGCGTCTTCGTTTTGGTTTAGATGATGGTAAAATGCGCACGCTTGAAGATGTTGGTAAAGTCTTTAACGTAACCCGTGAACGCATCCGCCAAATCGAAGCCAAAGCCCTCCGTAAACTCCGCCACCCATCCCGCAGCAAACCACTCAGAGACTTTATTGAGGATTAAAAACGTCCAGTGGACGTTTTTAACGCCTGCTTGAAAATAAGAGAGCAGGCCTAATTTTCTGGGGGAGGTTTTTTACGTCCGCCTAGAAACACGAAAGCGGACAAGGTTCGGGGAACCTTTTTAACCGCTCCCCTTGAAATGAGAAAGAGAGCGCAGTCCAGTGGACTTTTTGATACAAACTTGGTTTGTTTCTTTTCTAGTATTGAACTTGTGAACAAGAAAGAGAGAAAAATGACGTACACAGAAGATCAAATTAAAGACATTCAGGAGCGTATTTTTCATGCTCTTGAAGATGTGATTGACCCTGAGCTAGGTATTGATATTATCAATTTAGGGCTAATTTATGAAATTCGATTTATTGAGGGCAAGGCTGAAATTGATATGACCTTGACGACCATGGGTTGTCCATTAGCTGATCTAATCACCGATCAAATTCATGATGTACTGAAGGATGTTCCTGAAGTAACAGAAGTAGATGTGAGACTGGTTTGGTCACCAGCTTGGACCGTTCAAAAAATGAGTCGTTATGCTCGAATTGCATTAGGAATTAAATAAAAAAACAAAGTGGTTTCGAACGTTTGAAGCCATTTTTTTATTAATGTTTGGATTTTTTGTAAAAAAATATTAAAAATTATACTTGTCAAAGAGAAATTTCCGTGTTACAATAAACAGGCCTAGGAAAAGTAGTCATACCTATTCTAGCAAATATCAGACCTATATGGGATGAGTAGCTCTGCTATTGATCATAACCAAAGCCTACGGACAGGCGGGTCGAATGCCGAAGCGTGGCGTAAGCCACATTATTGATAGGGTTAAAAGCCTACATTTTATAAGTTGATTTTAGGGTTCATCCCTAATTCGTATATCAAATTTAGTGTGGTGAAAGCACACGTCATCTTGTGAAACGGTCAATAAAGTACGTATATATTTGCACTGGAGAGTAGGAAACGGTAGGCACATAAACTCAAGAGAAGAATAAAAAACGTCGATTTGGATTGTAGAGCAGGATGAACCCTGCTCTTTTTACTTGTTTAAAAAAGGGGAGGAGTCCATCAAGCAAAGGAGTTTTTCAATATGAAAAATCAACACCAAGCCCCTATTTATCAGGGATTGGTACAGTTACGCCGGAAACGGATTGTTCCCTTTGATGTCCCAGGACACAAACGAGGGCGCGGAAATCCAGAGTTGGTCGAACTATTAGGCGAAAAATGCGTGGGGATTGATGTCAATTCCATGAAGCCTTTGGATAATCTAGGGCATCCTGTCTCCATTATTCGAGAGGCGGAGGAGTTGGCGGCAGAAGCCTTTGGTGCTAGTCATGCCTTTCTCATGGTTGGAGGAACCACTTCCTCAGTCCAGACCATGATTTTGGCAACCTGTAAGGCGGGCGATAAGATTATCCTTCCCCGAAATGTCCATAAGTCAGCCCTCAATGCCCTTGTCCTTTGTGGCGCCATCCCTGTCTATGTGGATATGAGCGTGGCGCCACGGATTGGCATTGCTCTTGCTTTGGAAAATGCTGCCTTTGAACGGGCTATTGCAGAACACCCCGATGCGGTGGCGGTTCTAATCAACAACCCGACCTATTATGGCATCTGCTCGGACCTGCGAACCTTGACTGAAAAAGCTCACGCAGCTGGCATGAAAGTTTTGGTAGATGAGGCTCATGGTGCGCATTTGCATTTTTCGGACCAATTGCCAGAGGCGGCTATGGATGTGGGGGCTGATATGGCAGCTGTTTCCATGCATAAGTCAGGTGGTAGTCTGACCCAGAGCTCGCTTCTATTGGTTGGTCCAGATATGAATGTGGAGTATGTCCGTCAGATTATCAATCTGACCCAGTCAACATCCGCTTCCTATCTCTTGCTGGCTAGTCTGGATATTTCCCGCAGAAATCTAGCCCTTCGTGGGAAAGAGTCTTTTGAAAAAGTCATTGAAATGTCTGAGTATGCTCGTCGTGAAATCAATGCTATCGGTGGCTACTATGCCTATTCTAAAGAATTGATTGATGGTAAAACGGTGCATGATTTTGATGTAACCAAGCTCTCCATCTATACGCAGGGCATTGGTCTGACAGGGATTGAAGTCTATGATTTGCTGCGGGATGAGTACGACATCCAGATTGAATTTGGCGACATTGGCAATATATTGGCCTATATTTCAATCGGTGACCGCTTGCAGGACATTGAGCGGCTGGTGGGAGCTCTGGCTGACATTAAGCGACTCTATTCACGAGATGGTTCGGACCTGATTTCAGGAGAATACATCCAGCCGCAGCTGGTTTTGTCACCGCAGGAAGCCTTTTATGCAGAGCGGGAAAGCCGTTCCCTGCAAGAAGCAATTGGTCAGGTCTGCGGGGAATTTGTCATGTGCTATCCGCCAGGCATTCCTCTTTTGGCTCCTGGAGAACGAGTGACCCAGGAAATTGTTGACTACATCATCTTTGCCAAGGAGCGCGGTTGCTCCGTCCAAGGTACGGAAGATCCAGATGTCAACTTCATAAATGTCATTAAGGAGGTCTAGTCATGGAAATGTGGTTTTCAGAAGTCCAAACGCCAGATGTCAAGTTATCCATTCGGACCAGCCAGCAGCTCTATGCAGGCAAGAGTGAATTTCAGGACATTGCGGTATTGGACTCGCCAGCCTTTGGAAAGATTTTGACCCTTAACGGTCGGGTTCTCTTTTCAGATGCGGACGACTTTGTCTACAATGAGATGGCAGTACATGTACCAATGGCAGTTCATCCAAATCCTAAGAAAATATTGATTTTGGGTGGAGGAGATGGTGGCGTTGCCCAAGTTCTCAGTATGTATCCTGAAATCGAACGTATTGACGTTGTAGAGCCAGATGAACTCCTTGTGGAAGTTTGTCGTCAGTATTTCCCAGACTATGCCTCTGGCTTGGAAGATGAGCGGGTCGAGGTTTATTTACAAGATGGTCTGCGTTTCTTGCGCAACTGTGAAAATGAGTATGACATCATCATCAATGATGCGACAGATCCATTTGGACATACGGAAGGATTGTTTACCAAGGAATTTTACGGCAACGCCTACCGAGCTTTGAAGGAAGATGGCATTATGGTCTACCAACATGGTTCGCCATTCTATGATGAAGATGAGTCGGCCTTTCGTTCCATGCATCGGAAGGCGACCCAATCCTTCCCTATCAGCCGTGTCTATCAGGCTCATATTCCGACATCTGCGGCGGGTTATTGGTTATTTGGATTTGCTTCTAAAAAATACCATCCAATTGAAGATTATGATAAGGAAAAATGGAAGGCGCGCCAGCTTTTCACAGAATACTATACCGCTAACCTCCACATCGGAGCATTTCTCTTGCCTCGATATGTGGAAGATATTTTAGAAGAAGAGGAGAAAAAATAATGAGTCGTTTGTTAGTTATTGGTTGTGGCGGCGTTGCCCAAGTTGCCATCAGCAAGGTTTGCCAGGCAGAAGATACATTCAAGGAAGTCATGATTGCCAGCCGTACCAAGTCCAAGTGTGATGATTTGAAGGCTGCCCTAGAAGGAAAAACTTCCGTAAAAATTGAAACTGCCCAAGTGGATGCGGACAAGGTAGAAGAAGTGATTGCCTTGATTGAAAGCTATCAGCCAAAAGCTGTCTTGAACGTTGCCCTGCCTTACCAAGACTTGACCATCATGGATGCCTGCTTGGCGACGGGCGTGGACTATATTGACACGGCCAACTATGAGTGCGAGGACACCGAGGACCCTGAATGGCGGGCCATCTACGAAAAACGCTGTGCTGAAGAGGGCTTTACGGCTTACTTTGACTATTCATGGCAGTGGGCTTATAAGGAGCGTTTTGAAAAAGCAGGGCTGACAGCACTTTTGGGATCCGGATTTGATCCAGGTGTGACCAGTGTATTTTCTACTTACGCATTGAAACACTATTTTGATGAAATCCACTATATCGACATCCTCGATTGTAACGGTGGAGACCACGGCTATCCATTTGCGACCAATTTTAACCCTGAAATCAACCTGCGTGAGGTTTCTGCCCCAGGTTCCTACTGGGAAAATGGCAAATGGGTAGAAGTTGAAGCCATGTCTATCAAGCGAGAATATGACTTCCCAGAAGTGGGGCAGAAGGATATGTACCTACTCCACCATGAAGAAATCGAATCACTGGCTAAAAACATTCCAGGTGTCAAACGCATTCGCTTCTTTATGACCTTTGGTCAGTCTTACTTGACTCACATGAAGTGTTTGGAAAATGTTGGCCTCTTGCGGACTGATCCAATCAATTTTAACGGACAAGAAGTAGTGCCTATCCAATTCCTCAAAGCTCTCTTGCCAGACCCTGCCAGCCTTGGTCCACGTACTGTTGGGAAAACCAATATCGGCTGTATTTTCACAGGGATCAAAGACGGTGTGGAGAAGACTATCTACATCTACAACGTATGTGACCACCAAGAGTGCTATAAGGAAGTCGGTTCACAGGCTATTTCTTACACAACTGGCGTGCCAGCCATGATAGGAACCAAGCTAGTCATGGACGGAACTTGGAAAAAACCAGGTGTATTCAACTTGGAAGAATTGGATCCAGATCCATTCATGGACTTGCTCAATCAATACGGATTGCCTTGGCAAGTTGTTGAAAATCCAGTTTTGGTGGACTAAATGAGAATCGATCAAGTTCCAACGCCAGCCTATGTCATTGACGAGGCTAAGCTGGTCAATAATTTAGAAATTCTCAAGTCTGTCCAAGACCGCACAGGCTGTAAGGTACTTTTGGCTCAAAAAGCCTTTTCCATGTATGCCACCTATCCACTAATTAGCCAATACCTAGCTGGAACTACCGCATCAGGACTCTATGAAGCCAAGCTGGGTCGTGAGGAATTTAGTGGCGAAGTCCATGTTTTTGCACCAGCCTTCAAGGATGCGGATTTGGAGGAGATTTTGGAAATTGCAGACCATATCGTCTTTAACTCAGAGCGCCAACTCCGCAAGCACATTGACAAATGCAGAGTAGCTGGAGTTAGTGTCGGCCTGCGGATCAATCCAGAATGCTCCACTCAAGACGAGCATGCCCTCTATGATCCCTGCGCAACGGGTTCTCGCTTCGGTGTTCGCATTGATCAGTTTTCAGAAGACCTGCTGGACTTGGTGGATGGCCTGCATTTTCATACCCTTTGCGAGCAAAATTCAGATGATTTGAAAACGACCTTAGATGCTGTTGAGGACAAATTCGGCCCCTATCTACACCGTATTAAATGGCTCAATATGGGCGGAGGGCATCATGTGACCAGAGAGGATTATGATCTGGACTTGCTGATTTCCTCAATCCAGCACATGCAGGAAACCTATGGATTAGAAGTCTACATTGAGCCTGGTGAAGCCATTGCCCTCAATGCAGGCTATTTGGTGACAGAAGTTTTAGACATTGTCGAAAATGGTATTGAAACGCTAGTATTAGACGCATCAGCTACCTGTCACATGCCAGATGTTTTGGAAATGCCCTATCGCCCACCGCTTCGTCATGGCTTTGAGGCTGGTGAAAAGTCCCATACTTATAGACTGTCTTCCAATACCTGTCTGACGGGCGACATCATCGGCGATTATTCCTTTGAAAAACCTGTGCAGATTGGTGACAAACTTTACTTTGAAGACATGGCCATCTATTCCTTTGTCAAAAACAATACCTTCAATGGCATCGGTCTACCAAGTCTGGTCTTGATGGATCAGACAGGCGACTGCCGTATTATCAAGGAATTTGGCTATGAAGATTTTAAGGGGAGGTTGTCATGATAGAAAGTCCCAAAGCAGCGGGTTATCGCATGCCTGCTGAGTATGAGCCTCATCATGGAACCCTAATGGTGTGGCCGACTCGCCCAGGATCCTGGCCCTTTGATGGTCAGGGGGCAAAAAAAGCCTTTAGCCAGGTCATAAAAACTATTGCTGAAAGCGAGCAGGTCTATCTCTTGGTGGATGAGGCTCACCGTGAGGAGGCACAATCCATGCTGGGGGCTGGCATTGCCTACCTGGACATCCCCACAAACGACGCTTGGGCTCGTGACACAGGTCCGACGGTCTTGGTTCATGAAAATGGCAGCGCTTTGTCTGTCGATTGGGCCTTTAATGCTTGGGGCGGAAGTTATGACGGTCTCTATCAGGACTATGAGGCAGATGACCAGGTGGCTAGTCGATTTAGTCAGGCCATCGGTCTGCCAGTCCATGATTCCCATCCCTTTGTTCTAGAAGGAGGAGCCATCCATAGCGACGGTGAAGGAACCATCATGGTGACCGAATCCTGTTTGCTCAGCCCAGGCCGCAATCCTCATCTGACCAAGGTCCAGATTGAGCAAGTGCTTCTAGATACTCTCGGAGCTGAAAAGGTCCTCTGGCTGCCTTATGGTATCTTCAATGATGAAACCAATGAGCACGTGGACAATGTTGCAGCCTTTGTTGGTCCAGCCGAGATAGTTTTAGCCTGGACGGATGATGAGGCAAACCCCCAACATACCATGTCCAAGGCTGATTTGGACTACTTGGAAAAGCAAGTGGATGCCAAGGGTAGAAAGTTGACCGTTCATAAACTGCCTATTCCAAAACATCCAATTCTAATAACGGAAGAGGATTTGCCAGGCTATGTCTATGAAGTGGGGGAAGAAGAACGGACTGCTGGCGAACGCTTGGCAGCTTCCTATGTGAATTTTTACGTCAGCAACGGTGCGGTTCTGGTGCCCCAGTTTGATGATGAGCATGATGCGCAGGCATTGCATCTCCTAGCGCAGCTTTTTCCAACCAGAAAAGTTGTCGGCATACCAGCCCGCGACATCCTACTTGGAGGTGGGAATATTCACTGTATTACCCAGCAAATCCCTCTTTATGGGGCTAAATGTCCCTGATATAGCGTCAAGTCGGTTTGGCATACTCTAGTATAGCCTGTACCGCCTTTCCTTATCACAGGTACATTCTATCTTCCATAAAGAATTTATGAAAAGGATAAATAATATGAGAAATGTTACTGTAGCAGCTGTCCAGATGCAGTGTAGTCAGAATCTTTGGGAAAATCTGGCAACTGCAGAGCGTTTGGTCAGACAGGCTGCTGGTCAGGGAGCGCAGATTATTCTCCTGCCTGAACTCTTTGAGCGTCCTTATTTTTGTCAAGAACGCCAGTATGATTATTATAACTATGCCAAGTCTGTAGAGGAAAATGATGCTGTTCAGCACTTTATTCCTATCGCCAAAGAATTACAGGTGGTATTTCCTATTTCTTTCTATGAAAAAGATGGAAACAGCCTCTACAATTCCATTGCGGTCATTGATGCGGATGGTAGTGTTTTGGGAGTTTACCGCAAGACCCATATCCCTGACGATCATTACTATCAGGAGAAGTTTTACTTCACACCGGGAAATACTGGATTCAAGGTCTGGGAAACACGTTACGCTAAGATTGGCATCGGCATCTGCTGGGACCAATGGTTTCCAGAAACAGCTCGCTGTTTGGCACTGAATGGAGCAGAATTACTCTTTTATCCAACAGCTATCGGCTCAGAGCCGATTTTGGATACAGACAGTCAAGGCCATTGGCAGCGGACTATGCAGGGCCATGCAGCGGCCAACATCACGCCGGTCATTGCAGCCAACCGTATTGGCTTGGAAGAAGTGCAGCCTTCTGAAGAAAATGGTGGTCAATCGTCTAGCTTGCGTTTCTATGGCTCCTCTTTCTTGACAGATGAAACAGGAGACATTTTGACCAAGGCTGGACGTGAGGAAGAGACAATCTTACTTGCTACTTATGATTTGGACAAGGGAGCGCGTGAGCGTTTGGATTGGGGACTCTTTAGAGACCGTCGACCGTATATGTATCAGCAGATTGTAGAATAAACAAAACACCCTTGTCCGAAGATAAGGGTGTTCATCTTTATCCTAATAATTGCTGCAACCATTGGCTTCCATAGATCCAAAAGAAGCTATAGGCCACAACTGAGAAAGGGCGACAAAGTAAAGTGATAATAATAAATTTCCGATAACTCATGCTTGTTAATCCAGTAATCATCACCACTATGTCAGCTGGAGAAATGGGAGAAAGCATGCAGAGAATAAAGAAAATTTCATAACTACGTTTATTATCAATTTTGCTTTCATATTTGTAAAACGTATCTTCAGACATGAAGAGGAGACAAAATTTCTTTCCATAGCGACGAGCCAACCAGAAAAGGATGATACTACCGATTGAAATTCCAAGATAATTGAGAAAGAATCCCCACCAAAAATGAAATACGAGGAAACCCACAACAGTCGTAACACCGCCTGGAATAATCGGAAATACAACTTGAATAATCTGAATAGCTAAAAAGGAGAGGCTACCTAAAGCACCTTGGCTTTTGATTAAATCGCTTAAGACATTTTGGTCGTTCAAAATGCCAATCTTATAGAGCCAAAACAGAAAAATAGCAGTCCCGATAAGGGTCAAAATACTTAATACTTGAATGGTTTTTTGCCAAAATTTATACATACTTTCATTTTACCATATTTCAAAATTTTTTTAAATTGTAAGGAAAATGTAAAATAATTTTGCTATTTATAAAAAATTCTGCTATAATAATTCCTGTATCAAATCCTACGGGGTTGTTACGGATTCGACAGGCATTATGAGGCTTGTTCTGCAACTCATCGGCAGATGTAAAAATGCCAGTTAAATATAACTGCAAAAAATACAAACACTTACGCATTAGCAGCTTAATAACCTGCCTGCGTGACCAGTCGCGAATTGCTTGTGTTTGCTGATTGGTCTTAAAATAGCAAGCTACGTTGGGATTGAGTCAGGCAGTTCCAAAAGAGATTTACTGACTCGCTTGGTCTAGGTTTGAGTTATGTATCGAGTTCAAGTTAAAGCAAGACATAACCTATGGTTGTAGACGAATAAGTTAGCAGGTGTTTGGACGTGGGTTCGACTCCCACCAGCTCCATATATGGAAGATTACTCAAGAGGCTCAAGAGGCCGTGTTGGAAACGCGGTAGGCGTGTAACAGCGTGCGTGGGTTCGAATCCCATGTCTTCCGTATGTTATTGAAGAACGACTGATAGTCGTTCTTTTTTTGTCTGTGAATGATACAACTGAAAACAAGTGAAAGTTCAGGTTTTATGGTAAAATTCTTGTTTTTCTTCAAAAATATGATATGATAGTTAACAATATACCAGACGGAGGTTGTGTTAACAGTGTTGAATGTAAATGAATTGGTCAAAACAGAGTTGCATTGTCATTTGGATGGCTCATTGTCCCTCGGAGTCATTCGACAATTGGCACAGATGGCTAAAATCACTATTCCTGCAGAAGATGAAGCATTAAGAAAATTAGTTAGTGTTCATGGAAAAGTTGATAGTTTAATGGCTTATTTAAAGTTATTTGATTTTGTTCGCCCACTCTTACAAACTGCATCAGCTTTAGAATTGGCAGCCTATGATCTTGTACGACAAGCTGCAAGAGATAAGATCATTTACATTGAGGTTCGTTTTGCACCAGAACTGTCGACGGATCAAGATTTGACTATTTTAGAAGCGGTCTCAGCAGTTTTAGTTGGACTAAATAGGGGGCAGGAAGATTTTGGAGTGGTTGCTAAACTTTTGGTTTGTGGTTTAAAGCAAACGAATCCGAATCAAACGAAGGAACTCTTTTCGGCTATTGCTGATTTGGCACCAAAAGGACTTGTGGGATTTGATTTCGCAGGAAATGAAGCAGACTATCCTACGGAAGAACTTCGGGATATTATTCAATTTACTCAGTCACTAGGTTATCCCATGACTTTCCATGCCGGAGAATGTGGATGTGTGACCAATGTGATTCAAGCTCTTGAACTTGGGATTAGAAGGATTGGTCATGGCACAGCACTTACTCGCAATCCTGAAGCTATCCAAGCTTTTGTCAATAGCGGAGCAACACTTGAAATGTGCCTAACATCGAATCTTCAAACTGGTGCAGCTGATTCGATTGAGTATTTTCCATATCGTGAGCTAGTTGAGGCAGGAGCAACCATCACAATCAACACAGATAATCGTACCGTTTCTAATACTACACTTAATAGAGAATATCAGTTATTTGTAGAATATTTTGGGACTAGCAAGGCTGATTTTTATCGCTTCAATCAAAACGCTATTCAGGCAAGTTTTGCCAGCGAAGAAGAAAAGAAAGTTTTGTTGGAACTCCTAGACCAACAGTATTAAGAAAAAAAGCTCTATACCGGTCGATTAGACCAGTAAAGAGCTTTTTATTGTAGATTTAATTTCTTTGTCATAATGAAGTGGGTTCCAAAGTAGTAAGCAAAAGCTAGGATAATATTGACTAATGCTAAGACTGGACTTGGATAGAGAGAAAATGGTGTAGAATAAGTTGTTTCTAAGTTACTTAGGACAAAGAAAGTGCTAAATACTCCAGTAACGATGAGAATGCCGATATACGTCAAGATTGCAAAGAGGAAGCGATGATCCTTGAATAATTGACCGACAGATATAGAGAAGTAGATCAAAAGGATACCAGTAGTAATTTCAATTAAATAATAGACAATCTGACTGAATAGAACTGTCCAGTCGATATCTTGAACAAAAGTTTGTATTTCTGGCATAATAGCCTCTTCGCTTGCTACTAGAATGACTGCAAGGATGATTCCGATTGAAAGTAAACAAGTAATCCCTGCCAAGATATACCAAACAATAGATGCAAGCAGTTTGCTTAAGATGATTTGATGGCTAGATACGGGCAAGGTCATAGTGAGATAACCTTGTCGGCCATAAACATTTTTTCTAAAACGATTGATGACTAGGACAAATGTTGATAGGAAGAGTGCCGCAATCAAAACTCCGAAAGTCATAAAGGAGGTTCCCAATAAGACCATCTCTCCACCACCAGGTTCAGTATTACCAGCCTGTGCACGGAGGGTCAATGCTTGTAGCCAAAAACCAAGTACTGCTGATAGGGCTAGAGCTGCAATATAAATTCCCAAATACCATTTACCTACGGATTGAAATTCGTATTTCAATAATTTTTTAAACATAGCAATCTCCTTCTAACTAAGCCTTAAAATCTTGGCGGAAGAGTTCATCAATAGATTCTCCACTTTCAATTCGCAAGTCATCTACATTTCCATGGCGAATAACACTTCCGTAGTGTAGGAAAATAACCTCGTCCAAAATTTGCTCGACATCTGAAATTAAGTGAGTAGAGATAATAACAGAGGCAGTCGGAGAGTAGTTGTTGACGATGGTTTTTAAAATGTAGTCTCGAGCGGCAGGGTCAACACCACCAATTGGCTCATCTAAAACATACAGCTGTGCTTGACGGCTCATCACCAGAATGAGTTGGACTTTTTCCTTATTCCCCTTAGAGAGATGTTTCATACGACTGTTTAAATCAATGCCCAAATCTTGTAAAAGATGGAGAGCACGCTCCTTATCAAAATCAGCGTAAAAATCTTCAAAAAATGTAATTGCTTCGAGCACTTTCATATGCTCATCGAGATAAGTCGTATCTGGGAGATAAGACACAATTGCCTTGGTTTCTGGCGATGGGGTGCGACCATTGATCAATACTTGACCATATTCTGGTTGCAACAGACCGTTGATCAATTTAATCATGGTCGTTTTACCCGAACCATTTGGTCCCAAAAGTCCTATGATTTTTCCAGCAGTCAACTTCAAATTGACATTATTTAGGGCGACAGCTCCACCATAAGATTTTGAAACTTGTTGTAGCTCAACCAAAGTATATGCGTTATTCATAAGTGACTCCTTTCAAATAATCATCTAACTGGCCAGTGAGGTCGTCGTGTTTGAACCCCAAATCTAACATATTGTTCACAAAATTCTCGAGTTCCTTTTGTGCTAAATGTAGGCGAGTTTGTGTAATCAATTCTTGATTATCTGTTACAAAGCGACCTGTTGTACGAACCGAGTAAACAAAGCCTTCCGTTTCTAAATCAGACAAAGCGCGCTGAACGGTATTTGGATTGACGCCAGCAATTTCGGCTAAGTCACGAACAGTGGGAAGTTTATCTCCAGATTTTAATTGATTAGTCACAATCTGCAATTTAATAGTATTGCTGATTTGAATATAGATGGGGATGTTATTATCAAATTTCCAAGCCATAATCATTTCCTTTCTAGGATGACACCGTGTTTATGTCTTATCTTAATAATACAATAAACTATATAAATTAGCAAGAAAAATGTTTTGAATTTTTAAAAAATATTTTTGGATAAATATTTGATATAATAGAAGAAACATGAAAAGGAGAATACCATGCTGGCACAATTAGATACAAAGACAGTTTATACATTTATGGATAGCATGGTGACGATAGAAAATTATGTAGGCAGGGCTAAAGAGCTTGGTTATCACGCATTGGGGATAATGGATAAAAACAGTCTTTATGCAGCCTATAGTTTTATGGAATCCTGTAACAAAATGGGGCTTCAACCAATTATTGGTTGTGAACTGGACTGGAAATTACAGGGAGAGGAGCAGGACGTCACTACTCAATTGATTGCTCTGACAACCAGAGGTTATCGCAATCTATTGAAAATTTCGACTGCTAAGATGACAGGGCAAGATGATTTTGAAACCCTTCGTCAATATTTAGTCGACATAGCAGTGGTTGTTCCTTATTTTTCTGGCATTGAGCACCTTGAGTTAGGTACTAACTATTATATCGGAGTGACGGTTGACACACCAGTTCAAGACTTTAAGCAAGCAATACTCCCAATTCATACGGTTCGTTTTTTTGAAGAGGAACAATTGGAAAGTCTACAGGTTCTCCATGCTATTCGAGATAATATTCCACTTAATCAAGTTGCAGATATAGATAATCGACAAAAGCTTTTATCGGCTGATAGCTTAACCAATCTATTTTCGAATCGGTTTCCGCAAGCAGTTGATAATTTACGTGACTTGGTTGCAGGGATTTCTTATCAATTAAATACAGATTTAAAATTGCCGCGTTTTAATCGTGACAGACCTGCAGTGGAAGAATTATACGAGCGCTCCTATCAAGGATTAGAAGAGAAGGGCTTGACTAATTCACTGTATAAGGAACGCTTGGAAAAGGAATTATCCATTATTCATCAAATGGGATTTGATGATTATTTCTTGATTGTATGGGACCTACTTCGTTTTGGACGTAGCCAAGGGTACTACATGGGAATGGGGCGCGGTTCAGCTGTTGGAAGCCTAGTTGCCTACGCCTTAAATATCACAGGTATCGACCCAGTTAAGCATAATCTTCTCTTTGAACGCTTTCTCAATGCTGAACGTTATTCAATGCCCGATATTGATATTGATATTCCAGATATTCATCGAGCAGATTTTATTCGTTATGTACGAGATCGTTATGGTTCAACCCATGCTGCTCAAATTGTAACCTACTCGACATTTGGAGCTAAGCAGGCCATTCGTGATGTATTTAAGCGTTTCGGAACACCTGAATATGAGTTAAGTAATATAACCAAGAAAATTTCATTTAGAGATAGTCTTACTTCTGCCTATCAGCGAAATGCCGCTTTTCGTCAGATTATCAATAGTAAGATAGAGTACCAAAAAGCTTTTGCGATTGCTCAACAAATTGAAGGGCAACCCCGACAGACTTCTATCCATGCGGCAGGGATAGTGATGAGTGATGAGGATTTGACAGATACCATCCCTCTTAAAATAGGGGATGACATGCTGGTAACCCAATATGATGCACATGCTGTTGAGGCGAATGGTCTGTTGAAGATGGATTTCCTTGGCTTACGAAATCTGACCTTTGTGCAAAAAATGGCAGAAGGAGTACGTGAACGTTATCAGCAGGAAATTGATATTGCCAAGATAGATTTAGAAGACAAGAAAACATTGGAACTTTTTGCTGCTGGTCGGACTAAGGGAATTTTTCAATTTGAACAGCCTGGTGCGATTAGCCTGCTTCGAAGGGTCAAACCTGGTCGATTTGAAGATATAGTTGCAACAACGAGTTTGAATAGACCGGGGGCTAGTGATTATTCGGATAACTTTGTAAAACGCAAGCATGGACAAGAGACAGTTGATTTGTTGGACCCAACCATTGCACCTATTTTACAACCGACTTATGGTATCATGCTTTATCAGGAACAGGTCATGCAGATTGCACAGGTCTATGCAGGCTTTACGCTTGGAAAGGCTGATTTACTCCGCAGGGCTATGTCTAAAAAGAATGCCCAGGAAATGCAGGCAATGGAAGCGGAATTTTTACAGGGAGCACTGAAAAACGGACATGCTGAAGAGAATGCAAGGGAAATATTTGGTATGATGGCTAAGTTCGCTGGATATGGTTTTAACCGTAGCCACGCCTATGCTTATTCAGCCTTAGCCTTTCAAATGGCTTATTTCAAGAGTCACTATACGGATGTCTTTTTTGATGTCATGCTCAATCATTCTAGCAGTGCTTATATTGAAGATGCGATGCAGTTTGACTTTGAGGTGGCTCGACTCACGATTAACAATATTCCTTATCACGATAAGTTTGATAAAAGTAAGGTTTACCTAGGATTAAAAACACTAAAAGGTTTGCCTAAAGATTTAGCTTTGTGGATATTGGATCATCGTCCCTATAAGTCTGTAGAAGATTTTATTTTGCGCTTGCCAGATAATTTCAAGAAAAAAGATTTACTAATCCCTCTTATTCAGATTGGTTTATTTGATGATTTTGACGCCAATCGTAAAAAGATTATTGAAAATCTAGACAATCTCTTTGTCTTTGCAGAGGCGATTGGTACATTTTTTGCAGAGGAGAGTTATAGTTGGACAGATGTAGAAGATTACAGTGACAGCGAAAAATTTATGCTAGAGCAGGAATTGCTAGGTGTTGGTATTAGTCCCCATCCTTTAGTCACTATTTGTCGAGAGTCTAAGCGTAGTTTTACAGATTTGGCTGATTTAGCGGTTGGCAATCGAGCGACCGTTCTTGTGCAGATTCAAGCTATTCGATTGATTCGTACCAAAAAGACTGGGGAGCAGATGGCATTTCTTCGAGTGACAGATACCAAGAGGACGCTTGACGTAACTCTTTTCCCAGAATCTTATCGCCAATACGCTTCTATTTTGGAAGAAGGGGGAATGGGCTACATCACAGGTAGAGTGCAAGAGCGCGATGGACAGTTGCAATTAGTTCTAGAAAAATTAGAGCCTGTCAGTTTGGAGAAATTTTGGATTCTTTTGGAAAATCGAGAACACGATTATGCCGTTGCTCGTATTTTGGATAAATATAGAGGAAGCATTCCAGTAGTACTTCATTATCAAGATAGTAATCAGACAATTCAAGCTGAGCATCACATGGTTATGAAAACGCCTCAATTAGAAGAAGAGTTAAGTGAATTTGTTATGAAAACGATTTTTCGATAAAAAAATAGCAAAAAGTCAAGCAAGTTTAGGTTAAGTATGTTATAATAGGGCAGTTAAAATGAAAAGTTAAAGGAGCATTAACGAATGAAACGTATTGCTGTTTTGACCAGTGGTGGTGATGCCCCTGGTATGAACGCTGCTATTCGTGCAGTTGTTCGCCAAGCAATTTCAGAAGGAATGGAAGTTTATGGAATCAACGAAGGTTACGCAGGTATGGTTGCGGGTGATATCCATGAATTGTCTGCACGTTCTGTAGGTGATGTTATTTCACGTGGAGGAACATTCCTTGGTTCAGCTCGTTATCCAGAATTTGCCAAATTAGAAGGGCAACTTAAAGGGATTGAGCAATTGAAAAAACATGGTATCGAAGGTGTAGTTGTTATCGGTGGTGATGGTTCTTACCACGGAGCAATGCGCTTGACGGAGCATGGTTTCCCAGCTATTGGTGTACCTGGTACAATTGATAACGACATCGTGGGTACAGATTTTACAATCGGTTTTGATACAGCTGTAACAACTGCTATGGATGCGATTGATAAAATCCGCGACACTTCATCAAGTCACCGTCGTACTTTCGTTGTTGAAGTAATGGGACGTCATGCGGGAGACATCGCTCTTTGGGCTGGTATTGCTTCTGGTGCAGATGTTATCGTTGTTCCAGAAGAAGACTTCGATATCAAGGATGTTGTTGACCGTATTAAAGCGGGCTACGACAATGGTAAGAAACATAGCATCATTGTTTTGGCTGAAGGTGTTATGCCAGCTGCACAGTTTGCTGAAGAATTGAAAGCAGCAGGCGATACAAGTGATCTTCGTGTGACAGAACTTGGTCATATCCAACGTGGTGGTTCTCCAACAGCGCGTGATCGTGTACTCGCTTCTCGTATGGGTGCTCATGCCGTTAAATTGCTTAAAGAAGGCCGTGGAGGTCTTGCAGTAGGTATCCGTAACGAGCAAATGGTTGAAAATCCAATTCTTGGAACTGCAGAAGAAGGTGCATTGTTCAGCTTGACTGCTGACGGTAAGATTGTGGTTAATAATCCGCATAAAGCAGATTTGGAATTGGCTGATTTGAACCGTAATTTGTCAATCTAGGCATCGTTGTTTTAAAGTGTTAATTAGGGTCATAAGACCATTGAAATAAAAGGAGTTTTGTTAAGATGAACAAACGTGTTAAAATTGTTGCAACCCTTGGTCCAGCGGTAGAAATCCGCGGTGGTAAAAAATTCGGTGACGATGGTTACTGGGGTGAAAAATTGGATGTTGAGGCATCAGCACAGAAAATCGCTGCTTTGATTACAGAAGGCGCTAATGTTTTCCGTTTCAACTTCTCACACGGTGACCACCAAGAGCAAGGTGACCGTATGGCAACAGTTCGTCGTGCAGAAGAAATCGCTGGTAAAAAAGTAGGTTTCTTGTTGGATACAAAAGGTCCAGAAATCCGTACAGAATTGTTTGAAGATGATGCAAAAGAATATGCATATTCAACTGGTGACAAATTGCGTGTTGCTACAAAACAAGGTATCAAATCTACCAAAGAAGTGATTGCTTTGAACGTTGCAGGTGGTTTGGATGTCTTTGACGATGTTGAAGTTGGTAAACAAATCCTTGTTGACGACGGTAAACTTGGCTTGACTGTTGTTGAAAAAGATGCTGTAAACCGTGAATTTGTTGTTTTGGTTGAAAACGATGGCGTTATCGCAAAACAAAAAGGTGTTAACATTCCTTACACTAAAATTCCTTTCCCAGCACTTGCAGACCGTGACAACGCAGATATCCGCTTCGGTCTTGAGCAAGGTTTGAACTTCATTGCCATCTCATTTGTACGTACTGCAAAAGACGTAGAAGTTGTTCGTAACATCTGTAAAGAAACTGGTAACGATCACGTTCAATTGTTTGCGAAAATCGAAAACCAACAAGGTATCGATAACATCGATGAAATCATCGAAGCAGCAGATGGTATCATGATTGCTCGTGGTGACATGGGTATCGAAGTACCATTTGAAATGGTTCCAGTTTACCAAAAAATGATTATCACTAAAGTGAATGCAGCTGGTAAAGCAGTTATCACAGCAACAAACATGTTGGAAACAATGACTGAAAAACCACGTGCAACTCGTTCAGAAGTATCAGACGTATTCAACGCAGTTATCGACGGTACTGACGCAACAATGCTTTCAGGTGAGTCTGCAAACGGTAAATATCCAGTTGAATCAGTTCGTACAATGGCAACTATTGCTAAAAACGCACAAACTCTTCTTAACGAATACGGTCGTTTGAACTCTGATCACTTTAACCGTGCATCTAAAACAGAAGTTATTGCATCTGCAGTAAAAGACGCTTGTCACTCAATGAACATCAAGTTGGTTGTAACAGTTACTGAAACTGGTTACTCAGCTCGTTCAATCTCTAAATACCGTCCAGATGCTGATATCTTGGCAGTAACATTTACTGAGAAAGTACAAAAATCATTGATGCTTAACTGGGGTGTTATCCCAGTTGTAACAAACCGTCCAGATTCAACTGACGATATGTTTGATTTGGCTGAACGTATTGCCAAAGAGCAAGGTCTTGTTGAAGCAGGAGATGATATTGTTATCGTTGCTGGTGTGCCTGTAGGTGTTGCAGGTTCAACAAACACTATGCGTGTTCGTACAGTAAAATAATCAAAAAGGTCCTCTTGGACCTTTTTGTCGTGATTATGGAAATAGACTATGAATTTCTTTCAAACGCTTGTTTATAAATATTTTCTTGGGGGATGTGGAAATAAAAATAAGTCGTAAATAGAATAGTTTATTCAAATTTTTGATGATAAACGGAGGAAAGATGAACATTCAAGAACGATTTTCTTTGAGAAAATCAGCGGTTGGCTTGGTCTCAGTCTCTTTGCTATGTACTATTCATACATCCACTGTTGCTGCAGATACAGTTGTTACAGGAGTGAATGAAATAATTGAAGAATCACAAGTCAAGGATGAGGCATCTATTGAATCAGAAAAAAATGAATCCCTAGATGGTTCTAATCTTGAAATTGTAGAGGAAATAGCAGACAACATCCCATCACCTGTTATCGCTGAAGGAGAAATAGCGGTAGAGATGAAAGTTGACGGAGGGACCGAGAATGTAGTTTCTAGAAATGATACAGAAGTTACGACGAGTGAGCAAAATCAGATAGAGGTTGCTGAGACAAAAGAAATTTTGAATCAGACCAGTTATCAAACGGAGAGTGGCGAGCAACGACAAATTATATGGGCTCATGGAATTACCCCTCCTGCAATGGAACAAAGCGGTGGTTTTGTAAAGGAAAAGTATGGAGACTATTTAAACTATACAGCACCATTTGAGGCAGGAAAAGGCTATTATGATACCAATAAAAGTCTCAATGCTTCATTTATTGACCTTAACCTATGTTTTGCGGCCGTGTCTTCCAACATGGTACATTGGTGGTTGGAACAGAATAGTTCCTATGTTGAGCGATATCTCAAGGAAAAAAATAGTACAGTAAATGTTGGGGAAAACTATGCAATAACGGACCTACGTCGCTATATTGATTCGTTCCAGGATCAGCAAAATAGTCGAGTCTTTGATATGTTCAAAACTTACTACGGTTATCGTACAAATGGTTTTGTGTCAGATGCCTTAGTTGACTTGTTTATTAATGGATATAAACCTAAGGTACAGGGTGGTGTCAATCTGGAAGATAGCCAGTTAGTACCAGATAATAGGGGTGGCTTTTTCTACGACGTTTTCAAAGAGAAAAAACTGACAAATCGTATTTTCAGTGGTAGCTATGAGCGTTTTGGTGAGGACGTTCGAACTGTTTTGGAGAGCAAAGGATTACTCGGTCTAACTTATAGAACATTAGGCTATGCAACGCATATTGTGACGGTATGGGGTGCTGAGTACGATAATCAAGGTAAGATTAGGGCTGTCTATATCACTGATTCTGATGATCAACAAGAACAAATTGGTTTGAAGCGTATGGGAATCACTCGTGACGCTTCTGGAAATCCACGTTTGAATAATCATGTGAAAAACAATTCAGCTGGGGCGCTTTTGGATTATGTCCATACGATTCGTCTTGGTCAAGACTTATGGGAAGAATATTTCAATCCGCTTGCAAAAGCCAAAGAAATAGCTAGTCAGATACTAGCTGATACAAAGAAGGCGTTGGTTCTGTCTATTCAAGGACAATCTGAATTATCAGAATCGGCACGTGTAACATATCTTGAAAAGTTAGATAGGCTATATGATCAAGGTGTGTTAGCTATTCAAAAAGCAGAAAGCTCCGAGCTACTTAATGTTGCGTTAGAGGATAGTATAAAAAGTTTAGACTTCCCTATGTCAGCAGTTGGAGAAGCTCTGACAGCGGAGTTGCCAGCAGGCGAGCTTCCGCCCAATGCAGATGAAAATTCTCAGCTATCTCCAGAAATCTGCTCTGCAGATGGGAAAGAAGAAAAAGGGGATGTTGCCCTTGTTGTAGATAGTATCAATCAACCCGTCTTACCAGTAGACGACCAGGCGATATCGCCTGTAGCAGTCATTGGTGAACCAGTAAATGATGAACAGTTAGTTGCTAATGAAAACCAGAGCCAGTCAACTATAGATTTAGAGGAGGAAACTCAAGTAGAGGGGAGCGATCTACCAGTAGTAGTTGATCAAGATGCTGTGAAAAATGATGAGGTAGTCCCTGTGGAAGAACTTCTTGAATCAGAAACAGTTGAGAATCAGAGGTCAGAACTTCTATCAGGTCCCATAGGCATGGAGGGGGTAAATGTAAAAGAAGAAGATCAAGTTGCGACGACTGTTACTGAACAACCCGCCACCACAAAAGACACAACAGTCGAAGCATTTCTCGACGACCCAGCTAGTGCAGAAAGCGAAACCGTCTCCCAACCAGCCCCAATTTCGTCTCCAGACAGGTCAGATATTCCTGTTCAACCAGAAGTCACAGAAGTCTCTGTGGAGGTAGGAGAAACAGCTATTCCTCCTGTTGCGTTGCCAGAAACCATCTCTGCTCCAGTAGTTGAAGCCTCTCTCGACGAACCGGCTAGTTCAGAAAGCGAACCAGTCTCCCAACCAGCCCCGATTTCGTCTCCAGACAGGTCAGATATTCCTGTTCAACCAGAAGTCACAGAAGTCTCTGTGGAGGTAGGAGAAACAGCTATTCCTCCTGTTGCATTGCCCGAAACGGTCTCTGCCCCAGTAGTTGAAGCCTCTCTCGACGAATCAGCTAGTTCAGAAAGCGAACCAGTCTCCCAACCAGCTCCAATTTCGTCTCCAGACAGGTCAGCTATTTCCGTTCAACCAGAAGTCACAGAAGTCGCTGTGGAGGTAGGAGAAACTGATATTTCTCCTGTTGCATTGCCCGAAACGGTCTCTGCCCCAGTAGTCGAAGCCTCTCTCGACGAACCAGCTGGTTCAGAAAGCGAACCAGTCTCCCAACCAGTCCCAATTTCGTCTCCAGACAGGTCAGATGTTCCCGTTCAACCAGAAGTCCCAGAAGTCTCTGTGGAGGTAGGAGAACCAGCTATTCCTCCTGTTGCATTGCCCGACACGGTCTCTGCCCCAGTAGTCGAAGCCTCTCTCGACGAACCAGCTAGTGCAGAAAGTGAAACCGTCTCCCAACCAGCCCCGATTTCGTCTCAAGACAGGTCAGATGTTCCCGTTCAACCAGAAGTCCCAGAAGTCTCTGTGGAGGTAGGAGAACCAGCTTTTCCTCCTGTTGCATTGCCCGACACGGTCTCTGCCCCAGTAGTCGAAGCCTCTCTCGACGAACCAGCTAGTGCAGAAAGTGAAACCGTCTTCCAACCAGCCCCGATTTCGTCTCAAGACAGGTCAGATGTTCCCGTTCAACCAGAAGTCCCAGAAGTCTCTGTGGAGGTAGGAGAACCAGCTATTCCTCCTGTTGCATTGCCAGAAACCATCTCTGCCCCAGTAGTCGAAGCCTCTCTCGACGAATCAGCTAGTACAGAAAGTGAAACGGTCATCCAAACTGAAACAACTTTAGTTCCTGTTGCTGAGGATATTCCAGCTTTACCTGGGCATTCAGCAATTCGTGTGGTCGAATCAGTAGCTACATCATCTACTATTTCTGAAAAACACAGGTTTGTAGATGGCGGAGTTTCTTCCGCATTAAAAGTGGATTCTGAGGGGGGGACTAATGAGTCGAATGCTCCTCGAGTTGAATTTCTGACAGAAGGAACGACAGAAAGCGTCTTGGCTGAAGCAGATAGGTCTTCAATCTTAACAGAAACAAAGGTGATTCAACCGAATACATTGATGAATGATTTGGAGAGTAAAGAAAAAATCTTGGTCCCTAAATCCAAATCATTGGACAGTGTTAAAATGGATATGAGTTCTCAGGAGATTGTATTGCCAGAAGTTCCAGAGAAAGAGCCTCAGATGTTCAGAAGAGAAATGGATGAAGAACGCAAAGAAACCGAGCTATTTGAGCTGGTTGGATCTGTGGCAATTGTAGGAAGTACCTCTCAATCCTCAAATAATATGAGGGAATATGGTCAGAATCCGGCTCTTCACTCCAAAACGGATACAAAGCAAGTTTTAAGTGTGGAACAATCTTCAAAACCAGGTACAAATGCTTCTGGGCAGATTATTGGAGTTAGCCTATTAACTCTCTTACTTGGTAGTGTTTGGGGACTATTAAAAAAAGCAAGTAGGAAGCAATAATCAAGGGTTAGAGAGTGAATAATTAGCGATTATCTATTGTAAAATTTACTTCGGAAGTATATTAAGACTCATGAAAAATAGATAAAAAGCTGGGAAAATCCATTGCTATAAGTGGGAAGTTCAATTACAATTATCTTGTAACAATCAATCGAATGCATTCAAAAAAATTGTTACGGATGAAAGAAACTATTCCAGTTGGATTAGTTCATCATATTGCTAGTTTATAGTTTGAGTTTAAGTGATATGAATACAAGATAATAGAAATTGGAGACAACGTTATGAACTTTTCAAAAAAAGTAAAGAATTTCGCCATGCTTTCAGTAGCCTGCATGAGTACAGGTCTTACAGCGCTTGCCCCTGTTGTTAGCGCCAATACATCTGAATCAAATACTTACGTAAAATATAATACAAAAGAGACGGTTACTTACCGTCGCAGCTCAGCTGTGGATGTGACATTATCACAAAAAACAGGTATTCCAGGTGCACGAGTAGAGGTAAAACTAAAACAGAAATATGCAGAAGCACCAGATGTTTACTTCATTTTGGGTGAAAACTATGTTATCCCACTCGATCAAACACCATCTGGCGACTATGCAGCTAATTTGACAGATGCAGATTTGAAAGGTGCAAAAAGATTCCGCTTAGAAATTATTAGTAAAATTCCACACGGTTCAGCAAAGAACATTGTAGAGAATAAATCATTCAAATTAGAGCCAAGTTTCCGTCGCTAGGATAAGGTTTAAAATTTGTTAAAAATTAGCTCATTTTAATATGATTGTTAATGGAAACGAGGCTGGGCATAAAGTCCAGCCTCGTTTCTTAGAGTTTGCGTCAACATCTCAGCGCATTGGTTGATTGTCAGATTTGTTCGTGTTTTACACTTCAAATCTGATCTCTACGACTGATGCGAACTTTGTTCGCTATATCTCCAACCTCCAAAGGTTCCCCGAACCTTTTGAAGTAGGAGATATAGGCTGACGGTAGTCAGCTCACATCATTCACAGTCTGGGAATAGACCGTTTCAGCTCAACAACTAGAAATAAAGACTTGTTGACGAACTCTTTTGTCAAGTCAACTTCTTTCCCACTCCTGTTTCTCATAGTCTCAGAGCTGTGGATATGAAGAAATCTGATATAGTAAATTATCTAAGGACAGTCATAAAAACTCATGAAAAATAGATAAAAAGCTGGGAAAATCTGTTGCTATAAACAGAAATTTCAATTAGGATTATCTTGTAACAATCAACAGAATGCATTCAAAAAATTTGTTACGGACGAAAGAAACTATTCCAGTCGGATTAGTTCATCATATTACCATTTTATAGTTTGAGTTTGGGTAATATGGACATAAGATAATAGAAATTGGAGAAAATGTTATGAACTTTTCAAAGAAAATGAAAAATTTTGCCATGCTTTCAGTAGCCTGCATGAGTACAGGTCTTACAGCGCTTGCCCCTGTTGTTAGCGCCAATACAGCTGAATCAAATACTTACGTAAAATATAACACAAGAGAAACAGCTAATTACACTCGTAATTCATATGTGGATGTGAAATTGACACAACAAACTGGTGTTCCTGGTGCGCAAGTAGAAGTATTCTTGAAACAATACTATGACGAAGCGCCAGATGTTTACTTCGTTTTTGGGGAACATAACTGTATTCCACTTGAACGCACAGCGTCAGGATCCTATATTGCTAACTTGACAGATGAGGATTTGAAGGGCTCAAAAGATTTCCATGTTGAAATTATTAGCAAAATCCCTTACGGAACACATAAGCATATTGTAGAAAGTAAATCATTCAAACTAGAATCAAGTTTCCGTCGCTAGGATAAGATTTAAAATTTGTCGAAAATCCCCCCTTTTTAATTGATGCTTTCAGCAACTATTGTAGAAAGCAACGACGTCAGAAATAGTGGAAGACTGGACTCAGGTTCAGTCTTTTCATATTCAACCAATCTCGAGGATAGGAGAATTTGTAGTTTATAATGCTAAATCATATAATAGATTAAAATCAGAAAAAGTTGACGGTGAGTTTAGGGGTGTTGTTTATAATAATAGTGTAGTGGCTGGTATACTAGATAGAAGTATTCTGGTTATTACAAAAGAAAAAAATTGTGATGCGCACCACAAAGGTAATAATTCTATCAAATCTTATGTTATATTTGAAGAGAGGTAATAATATGAATAAACTCGGTAAAGCAGTTTTGGGTCTAGCCCTTGCTGGAGGCTTAGCTTTTCCTATGGCTTCTGCTTCGGCGCAAGCAATCTGTTCGTATGATGATGTTTTACTTCATCAGAATCTGACTGAAGTTCAGCGGAAAGTACTATTAGATGAAAAAGACGTCTGTCTTGCTTCGCAAAAAGCGGAGGCTGCAAGTCTCATCAATAAGAGTGATTTGTCTCCACGTCAGAAAGCCAAGTACTTATCACTGGTCGAATTTGGCAGTAGCACAGAAGTTTTAGCTCTCATAAATCACTTTTCTGAGCTCCCTAGTCAGTTCTGATATGATGTATCTAATATAGAGATAGTATTTGAATTGATATAGTCGCATGTTAAATTGTTTGAAACTAGGACAGTAGCGTTCTAGATAGAAATAAGCAACGAGGTTCCCCCGTTGCTTATTGTATTTATTGATTGGATAACAACTAGTCTTAGTATCTACATTTAAAGGGTTAGTAGAATCTAAACTTATTGTATCTTATTTTTTGAGAATATATCTATTTGGAGAATATGGTGTACGGTCAAAGTTTGTTTCTTGATTGAGAATTTCTTTAGCAATTTGCCAACCGATAATTGGGCCATTTGTCAGGCCGGTAGAGCCTAGACCACTAGCTACCCAGACATTAGGCATATCCTCAATATTTCCGTAGAATGGTGAATAAGTTGAAGTATAGGCGCGCGTTCCAATGCGAGTTCTGGCTACAGGATAGTTTGCCAAATCAGGCATGAATTCAGCTATTTTATCATGCATGGCTTGGATTTTTTCAGGGTCTAGTTCTAAATCGTACCCCATATCATCTTCATGAGTTGCACCAATAATGATTTTTCCATTTTCAAATGGTAGGATGTCAATCTCTCCGTAAGGCATACAAACTGGCCAATTATCAGTATCGAATTCTGTATCTAATTCTAACAATTGTCCTTTTTGTGGTCGAACATCCACTTGATAACCAAGAGGTTCAAGAATATGTGGCAACCAGGCCCCTGTGGCTAAGATAATATGGTCAGCAGTAAGCACTTGATTATCTACTTCGACAGTATGGTTGTCGAGCAGTTTTGCTTGTCCGTAGATACGTGTACCACCATTTTTCAAAAATTGTTCCTGAAGAATATCAATCAAACGCCCACCATCAATACGACCGCCACCTTCTAAATGGATACCAAAATAGTCTGGTTTAAGTAGTGGCAGGTACTGGTTAATTTCCGAGCCTACAAGCGGAGTAATTTCGCCAATAGTCGGAGTATCTACGCGACGTTCCTCGGCAATTTTTTGGATTTTATCAAGTAGTTCAGGCTTACTTTTTAGGCCGATGGTTCCAGTCTGTTTGAATGGAATTTCAGTAGCACCCGATTTTTCCAAATCGGCTACCAATTGACGGTAGAAAACAGCACCATCGGAAGTCAGCTTGTACCAGTCTTTATTTTTTTTCTGAGCCATCCATGGGCAGATGATACCTGCGGCAGCTCGTGTGGCTGTTCCAATACCTGAATCAATGAGAGTAAGATTGACTTGTTCTTCTTGGGAGAGATAAAAGGCTGCAGTAGAGCCAACAATTCCTCCGCCTATAATAATAACTTGTTTTTTCATAAGTTAATTATATCACAAATTCAGAAGTTTATTTATTTTTTTCAACATGATACAATAGAAAATAAGAAAAATTGAGGAGTTCGTGTGTCAGATATAATGTATCCTGAGGTCCTAACCGCTGGAAGTGGGGCCGTAAAAGTTGCAACAGTCGGAGATAGTTTGACTTATGGATATGGCTTGGAGAATCGTGAAAAAGATGCCTATCCTTGTATTCTAGCTGAGAAACTTGGGCATCACTATCAAGTTTCAAATTACGGATTGAGTGGGCGTTCACTTCAGTCAACTGCAGATTTTCCTTACTTTAAAGAGAAGAATGCCAAACTTTCACTTGAGAGTGAAGCAGATATTGTCATTATCATGATTGGTAGTAACGATAGCCGAGGACCATATTGGAATAGGGAGAGATTTATTCGAGAGTATAGGGAAATGGCAGAGCAGTATATGGTTTTAGCAAGCCAGCCGGATGTTTATTTAGTCATCCCGCCTTACGTACCAACCAGTCGTTTTGGATTGAATAATCAAATTATTGAAGATGAATTACAAAAGATTATCCCAGCTATCGGAAATGAACTTGGTTTACCAGTTATTAACCTTTACACTGTGACGGAGGGACATCTTGAATACTATAGCGACGGTCTTCATTTGACACCGCTAGGAAATCAAGTTATTGCTGAAGAGATTTACCAGCATCTCAGACACTAATAGCTCTAAATTGTGGTATAATACTAGTGAAATGGAGAGATTATGGTAAAAAGAGATTTAATAAAACAAATCAGTTTATTGGTCTTATTGATTTTTGGAATCATTGGCCTACGATTTTGGTTACTTGAGCCAGTCACGATTACCCCTGAGATGGCAAATAGTTATTTGAAGGAAAACGACTTTATCATGGCGGTGCGAAATGTCCGCCCGATTCATGGAGATTTTATTTTGTATAACCATGAGGGAAAAGAGTATGTGAGTCGTGTGATTGCATTGGAAAACGAGACGGTTACCTATATGGACGATGTTCTCTATCGTAATGATATTATTGTTACAGAGAACTATTTAAAAACGCCTCATTCACAAGAAAGTTATACAGATGACTTTACATTGGAAACCTTGACAAATGGAAAGTACAATGTCATTCCAGAGGGGCACTATTTGGTGTTGAATGATGTACGAACGAATCAACAGGATAGTCGTAGTTTTGGTTTGATTTCTAGTGAGGATATTGTTGGTAGACTGACTTTTCGGATTAGTCCACTTTCAGAATTTGGTTTTATTAAGACAGGGCTGGTTCAGTAGAATCAGCTTTTTTTTATTGTGTTGATACTCTTCGAAAATCAAAATTATCCGTTGTCAACTTGCCTTGATGAGTAAAAAGCTCCTGTGGAGCTTTTTAGCCTGTTGCCTTGAAATTAGAAAGCAACAGAGTTCTATCTTCGGCTTCGTTTCCTAGCCTACTTTTGATTTTCATTGAGTATGAGATGACTGGATCTGTATTTTGAAATTAGACTAGACCAATTAAAATGTTGACAAGGATGAAATCTTGTTATATACTGATTTCACTGGTCTTTTTAGATATAAATTAGACTAGACCAATTTTTAAAGAAATGAAAGCCGATGTTAACAAACATCGTAGGTGATATGTATGTGTGGAATCGTTGGTGTTGTAGGAAATACAAACGCAACTGATATTTTGATTCAAGGACTTGAAAAATTAGAATACCGTGGTTATGATTCAGCAGGTATTTTTGTGACGGGTGGTGAGCAAGCTCATCTTGTGAAAGCTGTTGGTCGCATTGCAGAATTGTCTGCAAAAGTTGGCGATAAGACCGAAGGGACAACAGGGATCGGTCATACTCGTTGGGCGACTCATGGTAAGCCAACTGAGAACAACGCTCACCCTCACACTTCTCAAACTGCTGGACATATCCTTGTTCACAACGGTGTGATTGAAAACTATGCAGAAATCAAGGAAGAGTATCTTGCAGGTCATGACTTGAAAGGTCAGACAGATACAGAAATTGCTGTGCATTTGATTGGTCAATTTGCAGAAGAAGGTTTGTCAACTCTAGAAGCCTTCAAAAAAGCATTGAAGATTATTCAAGGTTCATATGCCTTTGCCTTGATTGATGCTAGGGATGCAGATACTATCTACGTTGCCAAAAATAAATCTCCACTTTTGATTGGTTTGGGCGATGGCTATAACATGGTCTGCTCAGATGCCATGGCTATGATTCGTGAGACAAGTGAATACATGGAAATTCACGATAAGGAATTGGTTATCGTGAAAAAAGATAGTGTTGAAGTCATGGACTATGATGGCAATGCGATTGAACGTGGTAGCTATACAGCTGAGCTTGATCTATCAGATATTGGTAAGGGAACTTATCCATACTACATGCTCAAGGAAATTGATGAGCAACCAACTGTTATGCGTAAATTGATTAGCGCCTATACAAATGAAGCTGGTCAGGTAACAGTTGATGCGGATATTATTAAGGCAGTACAAGAAGCTGACCGTATCTATATCTTGGCTGCTGGAACTTCCTATCACGCAGGATTTGCCGCAAAAGACTTCTTGGAAAAATTGACAGATACACCAGTGGAGTTGGGAATTTCATCTGAGTGGGGCTACAATATGCCGCTTTTGAGCAAAAAGCCACTCTTTGTCATGATTAGCCAGTCAGGTGAAACTGCTGATAGCCGTCAGGTATTGGTTAAAGCTAATGAAATGGGCATTCCAAGTTTGACAGTAACCAACGTTCCAGGTTCTACCCTATCACGTGAGGCAACTTACACCATGTTGCTCCATGCAGGACCAGAAATTGCGGTAGCTTCTACAAAAGCCTACACTGCACAGATTGCGACTTTGGCAATCTTGGCTAAGGCTGTCGGTGATGCAAATGGCAATGCCTACGCGAAAGAATTTGACTTGGTGCATGAATTGTCCATCGTAGCTCAATCTATCGAGGCCAGCTTGTCAGAAAAAGATGTGATTGCTGAAAAAGTTGAAAAACTCTTATCAACCACTCGCAACGCATTCTATATCGGTCGTGGTAGTGACTACTACGTTTCGATGGAAGCCAGCTTGAAATTGAAAGAAATTTCATACATCCAATGTGAAGGCTTTGCGGCAGGTGAATTGAAACACGGTACCATTTCATTGATTGAAGACGGTGTTCCTGTCTTGGCTTTGATTTCAAATCATCCACACCTTGCAAGCCATACTCGAGGCAATATTCAGGAAGTAGTGGCGCGTGGTGCCAATGTCTTGACAATTGTAGATGAAGCAGTAGCTAAGGAAGAAGATGACATTACTGTTACAACAGTTCATCCATTCTTGTCAGCGATTGCTATGGTCGTTCCGACACAGTTGATTGCTTACTATGCGACGTTGCAACGCGGTTTGGATGTTGATAAACCACGTAACTTGGCTAAGTCTGTTACTGTTGAATAAGAAGAAGGAAGGCATGGATTTCCAGCCTTCTTTTTGCACTGTTGAAAAAATATACAAAATTTTGTTAAATTTATTAAAAATTCTGAAAAATTCTTTGAAATTAAGGATATTTTTTGATATACTAGAACCTAATAATTCTTTTAGGAGAGCTCTATGGATTATGTTTTGGAAGTTCTGCCCAGTCTACTAAATGGTGCAGCAGTCTCCTTGCAAGTATTTTTTCTAGTATTGATATTATCCTTGCCATTAGGAGCTGTTTTCGCTTTTTTAATGCAGATTAAATTTAAACCCTTACAATGGTTATTGCATTTCTATGTATTAATTATGCGAGGAACCCCCTTGCTTTTACAATTAATTTTTGTTTATTACGTTTTACCAAGTGTGGGTATTACATTTGACCGAATGCCTGCAGTGATTCTGGCCTTTACGCTCAACTATGCGGCCTATTTCTCTGAAATTTTCCGTGGTGGTATTGAAGCTATTCCAAAAGGTCAGTATGAAGCGGCTAAGGTATTGAAATTTACCCCTGTTCAGACCATTCGCTACATTGTCTTACCACAGGTCGTGAAAATTGTCCTGCCAAGTGTTTTCAATGAAGTCATGACTTTGGTAAAGGATACTTCTTTGGTCTATGCACTTGGGGTTAGCGATTTGTTGTTGGCTAGTCGTACTGCTGCCAATCGTGATGCCAGCTTGGCGCCTATGTTTATCGCAGGTGCAATCTACCTATTGATGATCGGTGCGGTAACACTGATTTCGAAACAAGTAGAAAAGAAATTTGATTATTATAGATAGGAGGAAGTCATGTTAGAGTTACGCAATTTGTCAAAACGCTTTGAAGATAAACAGATTTTCTCCAACTATGATTTGGTCATTCCAGAAGGGAAAATTGTTGCCATCGTTGGTCAATCTGGCGGTGGTAAGACAACTCTTTTACGGATGTTGGCTGGTTTAGAGACTATTGATTCAGGAACTTTGATGTATAATGGTCAAGAACTGCCATTAGAGGAGTTGGGAAAACGACATTTGCTGGGCTTTGTCTTCCAGGACTTCCAGCTTTTCCCGCACCTATCCGTATTGGAAAACTTGGTTCTCTCTCCTATGAAAACGCAAAATATGTCGCGTTCAGAGGCGGAAGACAAGGCCCTTAAACTCTTGGATACTCTTGGACTTGCTAACCACGCAACTGCCTACCCATTTTCATTATCGGGCGGACAGAAACAACGTGTGGCTTTGGCGCGTGCGATGATGATTGATCCTGAGATTATCGGCTATGATGAACCAACTTCGGCCCTAGACCCTGAATTAAGAAAAGAAGTTGAGAAACTGATTCTTGAAAATAGGGCTACTGGAATCACGCAAATTGTGGTCACCCATGATATGCAGTTTGCTGAGAATATCGCAGATGAAATCATCAAAATTGAACCGAAACACTAAGAAAAGGAACAAATATGATGATGAATATTAAAAAAATGATGCTTGGAGCTCTTGCTATTGTAACTTCTTTAACTCTTGCTGCTTGTGGCTCCAATGATTCGGCTACTAAGTCTGATAATTGGACAGCCTACGAGTCTGAAAAATCCGTTACGATTGGCTTTGATAAGACCTTTGTTCCAATGGGATTTGAACAGACAGATGGTTCTTACACAGGTTTCGATATTGACTTGGCTAATGCAGTCTTTGAAAAATATGGAATTACTGTAAAATGGCAACCAATTGACTGGGACTTGAAAGAAACCGAATTGAATAACGGGAATATTGATTTAATTTGGAATGGTTATTCTATTACAGATGAGCGTAAGGAAAAAGTTCTCTTCACAAATCCCTACATGGATAACCAACAAGTTCTTGTAACCCAAAAATCTTCCAATATTAGCCAAGTATCTGATATGAAGTATAAGATTTTGGGTGCGCAAGCAGGTTCATCTGGTTACTCAGTATTTGAATCACAACCAGCTATTTTGAAAGATATTGTTCAAAATAACGATGCAAGTCAGTATGCGACCTTCAATGAAGCCTTGATTGACTTGAAAAACGATCGCATTGATGGCCTCTTGATTGACCGTGTGTATGCAAATTATTACTTGCAACAAGAGGGAATTATTGCAGATTACAACATCATTGATGCAGGTTTTGAAAATGAAGCCTTCGCAGTCGGTGCTCGTAAATCAGATACTACACTCGTAGAAAACATTAATAAGGCATTTGCTGAATTATATAAAGAAGGTAAATTTCAAGAAATCTCCCAAAAATGGTTTGGTGAGGATGTTGCAACCGATGTAGTAAAAAACTAATAATATAAAGAAAAAGAGCCATGCGCTCTTTTTTTAATACTCTTCGAAAATCAAAATTATCCGTTGTCACCTTGCCTTGATGAACTCCAGTTCTATCTTCGGCTTCGTTTCCTAGGCTACTTTTGATTTTCATTGAGTATAAAACCAAAATTTAAGGTAAAGGAAAAGCCAGTCATTCGACTAGGCTTGTTTTTTTGAAATCTGGTGGAAAATAACAGTCCAATTTTCATGACGGCGCCAAAGTGACGTATGAACATAATCACCAATTTCAAACGTAACTAATTTTGATTTTTGGCTTATGGAGGTCATTTGGTAATTGGATAAATACGTCGTTTGGATGGGGTGGCCGGCAAGCATCTGAGTTTTATTTCGATAGCGGCCTTTGGCATCAATTAAGAGATACTGGTCGTCAATCAATTCTTCATACCCATTCGCATGAGCTTGTATCTCTGTTTCAAAACGGAAGAGTTTATCGTACACATGCTCATACATCTCATCGTGTGGAATTTCAGATGGTTCTACGTGAATATCCACATCAAAAACTCCATGTTTGAGTGTTAGGAGTTGCTCAACCTGCTCAGTCACTTCATGGCTTTCATAAACGGATAAGTCTGGGTTCATTTCTAAAACAACATCAAGATAGATATTGGCTCCATAAGTCCGACCACGTTGTGATTTGACAGAAACGATTTTTGGGAGTTTGAGAATATCTTCCTCGTACTTTTTCAATAAGTTTTCATCAAATCCATCAGATAGGGTAAAGAAGCTTTCCATAAAAATATCGTAGGCTGTTTTTAGGATAAAGAAGGTAATGATGATGGCTGCAATTTTATCGACAATAGGGAAGTTGAAAGCCGCAGCAAAGATTGCGATAGAAGTTCCTATGGAAGTGACTGCATCGGATAGATTGTCCTTGGCAGCTGCTTCTAAGGCCTTGGAACGTACTTTTTTTGCCAAGCGGTTATTATATAAATAAACAGCTAACATAACTAGTGCAGAAAAGATTCCGACAATGGCCCCCATAATGTCTACTTCGATAGAAGAATTGCTGATTAGTTTTTGGAGGGTATCATAGAGTACTTGGAAACCAACGACAAACATGATGAAGGATGTAATCAAGCTTGCTAAATCTTCCATTTTCCAGTGTCCAAATTTATGATCGGTATCAGCTGGTTTCTGTGCCATTTTTAGTCCAATAAGTACAGCGATATTACCGATAATATCAGAAATATTATTGAAGGCATCTGCTCGTAAGGCATCTGAATGAAAGAGCTGTCCTGCAACGAGTTTGATACCTGATAAGATAATATAGGCACCGATAGATAGCAAGGCACCACGTTCAGCAAGTTTTAAATTGGTTACGTTTTGGTTCATAGCATCTCCTTTGATAAGTTTTCATTTTAACAAAAAGGCCCCTTATTTTCAAGGGGTTAGGCTGTTTTTTTGCCTGTTCGAAGAACCTTATAAAGGCGTAATAATATTGTTCCGCTGGCCATACCGATGGGAATGACTAAGGCTAAAGTTAAGACGGTAGTGATATTGGTTAGGGCTTGAGCGTGGTCACCAGAAACGAAATAAGTCGTGGTCATGTAGGCTCGATAGCCTGGAACAAGCGGTGCTAGGATAGCAAGTGAGAAAATAACAGATGGTGTTTTAAGCAAAATACTCATGATTTGACTAATGCAAGATCCGATAATTGCTGCTAGGAAGGTTGCAATCAGTACATTAGTTGGTCCTAATAATGAAAGATAGATGAGCCAGACTAGCATGCCTAGGAGTCCACCAGGGACCAGCATTTTTCTTTGAACATTGAGAACAATTAAGAAGGCTGCGATAGCGATATAAGAGGCGAGTGCCTGTAATAAGAAGTTAACTGGTGTCATAGATTACCTCACAAGCATAAAGGCCACAGTTGTACCTGCACCGAGCGATAAGATAATAAGCGCTGTTTGGAAAAATTTAGTCATCCCTGTATTGATATGATTGGTCATAAGGTCTCTTACAGCATTTGTAAAAGCAATCCCTGGTACAAAAGGCATGACTGCCCCTGCGTTAATTAAGTTGGGATTAATAGGGAGAGTAGTGGTTGCGCTTAATAAGTAAGAGGTAAGTGAGAAGATAAAGGCGCCAACGAAGGTGGTAACAAAATCAATTCCAACGTAGCGTTCGACAATCAGTGAGATAGGGAAAGCCAAAGCCGTTGCGAGGACAGCACCTGCTGCATCTAAAAGAGAACCTCCGAACATAATGGTAAAAAATGGTGCGGCTACTACGGCAGCTAAGGTTATTTGGATATTGTTATAAGGTGGCTTTTGTTGTTTGATTGCATTTAATTGGCTCCAAGCGTCTTCTAGGCTGATTTCTTCATTGGCTAGGGAACGGGAGATTTGGTTGACGTCACAAACTTTCTGCATGTCGTAATTTGAATTTACGATGCGTTTCATACGCGAAATATTCGTATGGTCGATGGAGAAAAAGATAGCAGCAGGGATGGCAAGGACATTGGCCCGTTCAATTCCTTGTGAATGTGCAATCCGAATCATGGTATCTTCAACTCGGTGAATTTCTGCACCGCTTTGTGCCAAAATGGCACCAGCGAGCATGAGCACATCTATGACCAAGTTTAGTCTAGGAGTGTTTTCCATAAGTAAGTCCCATCCCTCTGCTAGTTATTTTCTTAATTATAACAAAATATAGGTGTAGGCAACATATTTTTTTAATAGATAGGCAAAATAGTTGAAAATTGTTCGGATTGTAGTATAATTGACTTATCAATGATTGATTAATCAATCAAAAGAGGTAGATAATGCAAGAAATGGAAGATTTGTTATACAGACTGAAAGTGGCAGATGAGACGATTTCCAATCTTTTTGAAAAGCAGTTGGGAATCAGTTTGACACGCTATTCAATATTGCAAGCATTATTAAAAGATGCACCCCTGCATCAGTTGGCTTTGCAGGAGAGGCTTCAGATAGACCGCGCAGCGGTTACACGTCATCTCAAATTGTTGGAAGAGAGCGGCTATATCATTCGCAAGCGAAATCCTGACAATCAGAGAGAAGTACTTGTCTGGCCAACTGAGCAGGCTAGGGAAGCGCTAGTCACGAGTCCTTCTGCTCACCACCTAGCTATTAAAGCTTCGATGAATCAGATTCTAACTGTTGAGGAGAGCGAGCAATTCCTAGCCACTCTTGATAAACTGTTGATTGGCTTGCAAAATCTACCTATATAATATTTTGAGAGGAGACATTATGTCTATTTTTACCACTATTCTAGCTAGTATCGTAGCTATTGAGCACCTATATATCATGTACTTGGAAACCTTTGCGACCCACTCAGACTCTACTAGTCGTGTCTTTAATATGACAAAGGATGAATTGCAACGGAAGTCTGTGACGACACTTTTCAAAAACCAAGGTATTTACAATGGTTTGTTGGCTGTCTTTCTCTTGTATGGAATTTTCACAGGAAACCTTGAAGTGACAACTATTTTTGTCTTGTTCGTTATTGGAGCAGCAGGTTATGGAGCTGTGACTTCAAGTCCAAAAATCATCTTGACCCAAGGTGGACCAGCCATCTTGGCACTGATTTCCATTTTGTTGTTTAAATAAGTTAAAAAGCCTTCCGTCAGGAGGGCTTTTTAGGTTTGTATTTATGTTTAAAATATCTGAGTTTCTTTTATTTTATCCCACATTTAGTTGGCAGTCTTGACAATGAATAACTAGCTGAGCAGGGCTAATTTCTTGCTTGTAGCTGAGATGAGTGATGTCACCCTCTTTCATCATTGTAAACGCCTTATCCTTTGGAAGTTTAAGGCTAGAATCTTCCTCCCAGATGTCCAAACTGATGTCTGTACTTGGTTGATAGGTTAGGACAGAATCTTCAGCCTGGCAGTTAAGGCTCTTTTCAAGGACAAAATCCTTCAACTTCCAGACACATTCTTCTAATGTTATCCTTGCATGTGAAAGGCTCATGCTTGAGAGAGTGATAACAGCATCGCTGGCTTCCAATTTTAACTCGCTCAGCTGTCCATCTGAGATAGTTAGTGTAGAGTCTTCTAACCGTAGAGCAGAGCTTGGACAGTTCGGTTTCGTCATGCTGATGCTGCTATCTTCAGCATTGATGACTAGCTGTTCGCTCGCATGCACAGCCGCCATCGTCAGACTGCTATCTGTCGTTCTCAGATTGAGACTAGTAAGGGGCAGGAGTCTTTTAGGGATTTTGAGAATAGCAGAGCTGGTTTGATTGTTTGAGAAGTAGAGGTGGTCTGGGAGTGGCTTGCTAGATAGGTACAAACTATCTTGGACTAGTTGATAGTCAAAAGCCTGGTAGCTGCCATCTTCTGAAACAGGATTGTGCAATAAGACAACTTCTCCGTCGTAACTTTGAACACTAAGAGCCTGGTCTTCGAGAATAATCTGTAGATTTGAAAAATCAGGTAATTCTTCAATCTTCGCCGTCAATTCAATTCTTTCCCTAGCTTGATAGGCTGAATGTTTGAAATTGTTGAAAAAATTCTCCCAGTCAAATTGAAAATCAAAATCAAAGTTGAAATCAAATGGTTTAGATGAATGTGGACTTGCTTGGTCTTTCTCGGTGATTAGGGCATCTTCAGGTAGATTGGCAATAATTTCTTTTGCTGCTTCATCAGGTGTTCCTAGCTCTATAATAGCTTCCTCGTCGTTATCCTTTTCGTCAAAATATTCATTGAAGTAGTCTAAAGCCTCCTGTCTGGCACTTGGATGAAGTTGAAATAATGCTTGTTCCAGTTGGTTCAAATAATCTGCGCGTGTCATTTTCGTAAGCTCCCTTCTATAATTCCGTCAATATGGTCTTTGTAGCTATTCCATTCACCCTGCAGGAAGGGGATGTGCTCACGTCCAGCAGGAGTGATGGTATAGTATTTCCGCTTTCTCCCTTGAAATTCTTGGGTATAGGTGGTGACATAGCCAGCCTTCTCCAATTTTTTCAAAATAGGGTAGAGTGTGGATTCCTTTATATCAGCAACTATCTTGATGGTCTGACTGATTTCATAGCCATAGGAATCTTGCTTTTCTACAATGGCTAAGACCAGAAATTCAATCAAGATAGAGGATACGGGGTAGTACATAAACTCACCTCTTTATCTTTATAGCCATCCAGTTTATCTTTTACTACTTTGTTAACTTGCTTTGCCGTACGCTAGTACAGCCTACAGAAATTGAAACGAACTTTGTTCGCTTTATTTCCAGCCTCCAACTATCTCCCAGATAGTTGGAGCGAGTATTAAAAGTAAACTGAAAGGCTATATATAATTATTTTATATATAAATTATATACCTATGTTTTGCTAAAATCAAGTGATTATATAAATTTTTTATATATTTTTTAAAAAAGTAAAAAGCCCCTTTTCTGAGCTGAATAGAGGCTTTGTTTTACATTAGTCAATAAAGAATTCTTGTGGACCTTGGTAACGACTTCCGTCATTAAAGGCGATGTAGAGGTTAAAGATAGGTGTAAGAAGAACATAGAAGATAGCTTGTACAGCTGATAAACCGAAGCTACGACCAAAATTGTAAACGAGATAGATGCCATATAATGGCCCTGCTAGTGGAATCAGTAAGAATAGAATGAACCATCTTTTTTCATAGCCAAAGGTGATGCATTGTTGGATATAGAGATTGTAGATTGGAATCAATGATTTCCAACCAGCGTAGCCTGCTTTTTTGAAGAGGATGTAGTTGGAAATAGCAACAAGAATATACCAAATAAATGAAAATAGTAGTGTTGTACCCCAAATGCCAATGAGAATTCCCTGTGCTAATGTTTCTTCTGTCATAATAAAACTCCATTTCTTTTTTATAGTTCTATTATATCAGTATTAGTTCAATAATACAAGATAAATGTGCATTTTTTTGAAAAATAATCTTTCAGTCGATTTTCCAAAGAAAACCGACTGAAAGATTATTTATAAGAGACGATTCCGAGAATGACATCGACAGCTTTTTCCATGGTTTCGAGACTGACGAACTCGAAGCGACCGTGCATGTTTTCACCACCTGCGAAGATATTTGGCGTTGGAATGCCCATGAAGGAAATCTTAGAGCCGTCTGTTCCGCCGCGAACAGGCTCAATCAGTGGCTTGATGCCTAGATTTTCCATGACATCTTTAGCGATATTGATTGGGGTCATGTCTTTTTCGATGATTTTCTTCATGTTGTAGTACTGATCATGTAGGTTGACAATGACACGTGGAGTGTCAAAATTGGCATTCATCTTTTCAGCGATGTCCAGCATGAGCTGTTTACGGGCAAGGAAATCCTCTTCCTCGAAGTCACGGATGATGTAGGTGGTAGAAGCAGTATCGACACTACCTTCCATGTTCATCAAGTGGAAGAAACCTTCATACCCTTCAGTTTTTTCTGGGCGGTCTGCTTCAGGAAGGGCATTGTGGAAGTCAATAGCCAACTGGAAGGCATTAATCATCTGGTCTTTTGCTGAACCTGGGTGGACATTGCGTCCAAGGAAATCAATCTTGGCACCTGCTGCTGAGAAGGTCTCGTACTGGAGTTCGCCCAGCGGTCCACCGTCCATAGTGTAGGCAAAGTCCACATCGAAGTCTTCTACATCAAACTTGTCTGCACCAACACCGATTTCTTCGTCAGGACCAAAGCCCACACGGATTTCGCAGTGCTTGATGTCAGGGTTTTGAACAAGGAATTCAATGGCAGTCATGATTTCTGCAATGCCTGACTTGTCATCAGAACCTAGCAAGGTGGTACCGTCTGTGGTAATCAGGGTTTGACCCTGGTAGTTGGCAAGTTGTGGGAAGTCTTTTGGATGCAATTCGTAGCCAGAAGTTCCCAAGGCAATTGGGTTGCCGTCGTAGTTTTCGATGATCTGAGGATTCACACCTTCTGCGTTGAAATCCGCCGTATCCATGTGGGCGATGAAGCCAATCTTACGCGTCAAACTTGGGTCGTTGGCAGGCAGTGTTCCCACAGCAAAACCATTTGGCAGGTAGTGGACATTCTGTAAGCCGATGCGTTTCATTTCAGGCAGAAGGATATTCTGTGCAAACTCGACTTGGTTTTGGGTAGAAGGAGTGGTTGTCGAATTTTCATCTGAGCGAGTATTTTCTTTGACATAGACCAAGAAACGGTCTAAGAGTGTTGGGTATTTCATATTGTCTCCTTATTTTTTCAAAATATGTTTTTCAATAGCCTTGGCAACGCCGTTGTTTTCATTGGTGTCTGTGATGTCCTGGGCAATCGCCTTGACCTGCTCGTTAGCGTTGCCCATGGCAATACCAAGTCCAGCAAATTCAATCATTTCCAGGTCGTTGTTGGCATCTCCCATAGCCATGATTTCTTCAGGAAGGATACCGAGGCGGTCTGCCAGTTTTTTCAAACCAGTTGCCTTGCTTGCACCGTTTGGTAAAATTTCCAAGAGATAGTCCTGTGAACGAACGGTGGAATAGCCTTGGCTGAGTACAGGATTGTGTTGATTTTCAAAGGCATCAATATGCTCTTTTTCACCGACGAACATGGCTTCAAAGAAGCGATGCTGACCTGACTTGGCTTCTTTTAAATCAATTGGTTGAGGAGTCATTCCTACCAAACCTGCGTCTAAATTAACGCGTGCATTGGCTTTTTCTGCAAGAACGAAGTAGTCTTCCTCGTCAAAGAGAGAAATTTGCACATCATCATTTTCAATAAAAGTGGAAAGATAATCAATATCAGAGATAGATAGTTCTTCCCAGTCAATCAGGCTCCAATCCTTTGTCGAATGGGTTGAACAGCCGTTATTGACAATGATAAATTCTTCCTCGGTGTCAAAGCCGAGCTGCTCTACGAATGGCTTAACACCAGCCAAGGGCCGACCAGTACAGAGAACAATCTTGACGCCTGCTTCAACAGCCTGATGGATGGCATCAATCTGTGGCTGCATCAGTTCCTTTTTCTCATTTAAGAGGGTTCCGTCCATATCAAGAGCGATTAGTTTAACCATATAAACCTCCTTGTTTTCAATACATCTAGTATAGCATAAAATGAGAAAGGAATGATTGAAATACTAAACTCTATTCTATATGATAAAATAAATTAGGTAGCGGATAGTTGAAATGAAAGTATAAAAAATAGAAGTGTTGCAAAAATGACAATGTTCATTATGTGGCAGGAAAGTCTAACATTGCTAGGGGATACAAAACATGGAGTATGAGCCAGATAAACAAAGGTAAGTACTGTCTATGAAAGATGTTATAAAAAATAATTCAGATTTCAAGATACCGTTTTTCGATCCTCTGGAATGAATAGCACTCATGCTTGATTATGATTAAAGAATAGAGACAATGGAAATATCGGTTATGGACCAGTATTTTTTGGTATAATAGGGGAATAGAAGAGGAGTTATGTATGAAGATTAGTGTTCAGAAAGAGTCCGAGATGTATCTGTTAACTATTTCCTACCCTGTTCCAGCTAGTTTGGCAGAAGCTTGGGACTTGTTGGCGACAGATAGTGGTTTTGCCCGCTGGTTTCCACAGTTAAACATTGTAGGAAATACGCTGGTTTTTGAAATGGAAGGATTCCGTGAAGTTATGGATTTACTGGAATACCGAAAAAATGAGAAAATTGCCTACAGGTGGGATTCAGCAATAGTTTCATTTACACTGTCTCAGCTAGAAAATCAGACCTTGATTACTTTTGAAGAACGAATTCCAGAAGATTTTGGTAATGAATTTGCCAATGCTCAAAAAGACATGACAGGCTGGTTGGTGCAAAATGAATGTATCAAAAAAGTCTTAGAAGGTCAGGAGCCGCCTGTACGTCAACCCTTGCAGGAAAAGTGGAGGACTTTTCTGGAGCTTGAATTAGAAGGTCTGTGATTTGAAAGGAGGCTACTATGAAAAAGTGGTGGGAACAACTGAAAGAAGAATATTATGAAACACGGTTTGATTCTAATGAAGATTGGATGGAATGGTTTATCAAACGGAAGATGACCTGGGGATGGAGATGGCCGACTGCCATAACGATTTTTGTCCTTTGGGCTCTATCGCTTCCAGATGCTAGAAATGCGGTTCGTTTCTTTTATTTTTTATTGGCGCTGGGAGTAGCTACGGTTTTACATAAATTAATATCTTATTTGAAAAGAAGAAAGTGAGAGCATATGCATCAAATTACTTGCCCCCATTGTGGGACGGCCTTTCAGGTCAATGAAACAGAATATAGTCAGCTTTTAGCCCAGGTGCGTGGTGCGGAGTTTGACAAGGAAATCCATGAACGATTGGAGCGGGAACGAGAATTATTAAGCCAGAAGGCTGAAAATGATTTGCAGGCTAGATTGAGTGATAAGGATAAGGAGATTCTGGAACTGACCGCAAAACTTGATAAATTTGCTAGTCAGACGGAACTGGAAATCAGCTCTGCTATTTCCCAAAAAGACCAAGAAATCCAAGAGCTTAAGGCTCAGTTGGGGCAAATCGGTCTTGCCAAGGACTTGGAGTTGCAGCAGGCGGTAGCTCAGGTGGAAAAAGAGCGGGATGCGGCACAAAATGCTTTGGTTTTGCAGGAACAAAAGCAAGAGTTAGCCCTGGCGACCACTCGTCAGGAGTACGAGGTGCGGCTCAAGGCGGCGGATGAGCAGGTGGAATTTTACAAAAATTTCAAGGCCCAGCAGTCTACTAAGGCGATCGGTGAGAGCTTGGAGCAGTTTGCTGAGGCGGAGTTTAACAAGGTTCGTTCCTATGCTTTTCCACGTGCCAAATTTGCGAAGGACAACGAAGTATCAGCGTCCGGTTCAAAAGGAGATTTCATCTTCCGTGATTTTGACGAGTCGGGCTTGGAATTTATTTCCATCATGTTCGAAATGAAAAACGAGGCAGATACGACCAAGACCAAGCATAAAAACGCTGATTTCTTTAAGGAGTTGGATAAGGACCGTCGGGAGAAAAAATGCGAATATGCTGTATTAGTCAGCATGCTAGAGGCGGACAATGACTATTACAATACAGGGATTGTGGATGTTAGTCATGAATATGAGAAGATGTATGTTATTCGACCACAGTTCTTTATCCAATTAATTGGAATTTTACGAAATGCTGCGCTTAATAGTCTGCAATACCAGCAGGAGTTAGCCTTGGTTAAGGAGCAGAATATCGATATTACTCATTTTGAAGAAGATTTGGAAATTTTCAAGAATGCTTTTGCAAAAAACTATCAATCGGCCAGCAACAATTTCCAAAAGGCTATTGATGAAATCGACAAGGCAATCAAGCGAATGGAAGCTGTCAAGGCAGCCCTGACCACTAGCGAAAACCAGCTTCGCCTAGCCAATAATAAACTAGACGATGTCTCCGTCAAAAAACTAACCCGCAATAATCCAACTATGAAAGCCAAGTTTGAGGCGTTGAGGGGGGAGGAAGATTAAGATTGAAAGTGAGAGTGGAGATATGGTGAAAGATAGAAAAATAATTTTGATTGATGGAGAGGACAAGTCAGAAAATATCGAATCGCTTCAATCGATTCGTTACAAAGGGAGGCTCTACTTTGAAATTTATTTTAAAAATAATGTCCAACCTTATCGCTACAATATGCAGAGAGTTGAGGTGCTGAAGTTTTCCAAACAGTTGAATCCTTCAGAGATAGGAGTTTATAGAAGGCAAGATGGGGTTTTATTAAATAATATTGAGTCAATTGTTGAATTCAATGGAACGCACTCACGAGCTTATATCATCCGCTACAAAAATGGCACTGGAAAATTATATATGGGGAGAGACCTAGAAATACGGCAAAATGAATTGACACATTCAAATAATCGTCATGTTTTTAGTTATTTGACAGAACTATCTAAGCTGAATCCTCTGAGAAACTCTGGGACTGATCAATTGCTCTTGTTAAAAAGGTATGAGGAATTGGATTACGTAGACAAAACAGTTGCTTTAGCGAGCTATCTAAGTCCCAGTAAGAAGAATAACTTGCCGCTTCATGGGGAACTGATTTTCCCTTTTGGTTGCAATAATAGTCAATATAAAGCAACAAAAAATGCCCTAATAAATCAATTTAGTGTCATTCAAGGACCTCCTGGAACTGGTAAGACACAAACGATTCTGAATATTATAGCTAATATAGTGATACGGAATAAGACGGTTCTAATTGTTTCTAATAATAATGCAGCCATTGATAATATTTACGAAAAACTGAAGAACTATGGTCTTGACTTTCCCGTGGCTTACCTTGGAAGTGAAAAAAATAAAAATAATTTTATTCTCAATCAGTATAGTATGTACCCTGATTTTTCTTCTTGGAGATTAAAAGATAATGGTATGGAAAGTCTTGATAAGGAATTAAATGAAAAGATTCGTAGGCTTCCTCGTATTTTTGAAATTCAGGAAGAAGTGGCTAATCTGAGACAAGAACTCTCAGAACTAGAAACGGAATATCATCATTTCAAGGATTTTTTTGAGCACATAGATATATCGCCTATAGAATTAAACCTATATTCTGCTAAGAAGTTATTTAAGCTTTGGAATGAATTTGAGGAATTCTATAAAAAGAATAAAAGGTTAGGTTTAATTTTTAAGATAAAAAACTTTTTATTATATGGTGTTAAAAACTGGGAACTTTATAAACAAGAATTATCTGATTTGACAATACAATTTCAGAACCTATTTTACCAGCATAAACAAACAGAAATAAGGAATAAATTAGAAACTCTTCAAGAAGAATTGGTTCACTTAAATGGTACGGAAGTTTTAAACAATTTGACCAGTGATTCATTAAAGATTTTCAAAAATTTTCTAGTTAGTAAGTATGGGAATGGAAGAAATAGAGTACAGTTTACAAAGGAAGATTTAAGGGAACAATCGAAACGAGTTCTTCTAGAATATCCTATTGTTCTTAGTACAACATTTTCATCAACAACAAGTTTAGGAAAGAATATTACCTATGATTATTTAATCATAGATGAAGCCTCACAAGTGGATATTACAACTGGGGCACTAGCATTATCCTGTGCTAAAAATGTTGTAGTTGTTGGAGATAGTAAACAGCTACCGCATATTGTCACAAAAGATGTCAAAGAAAGTAGTGCTCAGCTTTTCCATAAATACGGTGTTCATAGTGGTTATGAATACACAAACAGTTTTCTTCAATCGGTACTAAAAGTGATTCCGAATATTCCAGAAACGCTATTACGAGAGCATTATAGATGTCATCCCAAAATTATCAATTTCTGCAATCAAAAGTTTTATAATGGTGACTTAGTGATTATGACAGGTGATAAAGGGGAAAAAGATGTTCTTCAGGCTATTAGAACACCTAAGGGAAATCACGCTCGTGATCACTATAGTCAGAGAGAGATTGATATAATTCTGAAAGATGTTATTCCAAATTATGAAATCTATCGGGAGCGGACAGGAGTTGTCACGCCTTATCGAAAGCAGAAAGAGAAGTTGCAAGAGCAAATTGATGATTTGGAAAGCGATACAGTCCATAAGTTTCAGGGAAAAGAAAAAGATACGATAATCATCTCCACGGTTGATAACAGCATAACACGTTTTACGGATGATCCGTACTTACTAAATGTGGCGATATCAAGAGCTAAAAATAAATTATTTCTTGTCATGACTGGGAATGAGCAATCATTAGATAAAAATATTAGTGATTTATTGGGATATATACAATATAATAATTTTGAAGTAAGAGAGAGCCCTGTATATTCCATCTTCGATTACTTATACAAACAGTATGAGCAAGAAAAGGAGGAATATTTTAGAAAACGAAAACGGATATCGCGATATGATTCTGAGAATTTAATGTATCATCGGATTAAGGAAGTATTTATGAGCGATGAAAAATATAATAGTCTAGATGTTATACATGACTATAAACTGCATAATCTTGTGAAGGATTTTACTCGACTAACAGAAGTGGAAGCGAAGTATGCAAGGCATGGAAATACGCACCTTGATTTTTTGATAATCAATAGACTTACCAAAGCACCTGTACTAGCTGTAGAAGTAGATGGATATGCATTCCACAAAGGTAATTCTAAGCAGTTTGAACGTGATATTATGAAGGATAACATTTTGAAAAAATGCAACATCCCCCTAATCAGGTTTAAAACAAATGAGAGTCAGGAAAAAGAAAAATTGATTGAAATATTGGATGGATTACTAGGAAGATAGCAATGAACATGATGGCATTTTCCAATATTATAATGACAGCCACCCTGTTGAAGACATGATTTTCAAACGTACTCCGAGCCAGATTGGACGTCATGTGGAGCTCTGCCATCCACCCAAAATCTTAGACAAGGTCAAGAAGATTTTTGAATTGCTCTGCACAGGGCGAAAAGACCAGGTGACCATGTGGTTCAAGTCTGAGAGTATGGGCAAGTTTGTCTATGTGGTCTATAAGGCCGTGCGTGATGACCAGGGAGAGTTTCAGGGCGTCTTGGAATACGTCCAAAATATCCAACCATTTTTTGAAATTGACAGCGATTTTCATCGGGAAATTTAATCCAACCAGACCGCCCACAAGTGCGGTCCTTTGTGTTATAATGAAAACATGATTTCAGGAATTATTAACGTCAAAAAAGAAGCGGGCATGACATCGCACGATTGAGTACATGTTGGAGGGAATGATGCTCAAAACCAAAACAATGATTGTCTTTGGTAGATTAGGAAAGCAAAGCCTATTTTATGATTCTGAAACCCAAAAAGTATATTTAAGTCAGCAAGAATACGCTCCGAGGAGAATATCAATATGGTTGGGAATCACTTTGGCTATGTTACTTTGTATTTTACTGAACAATATCGAAAAAATAAGATTTTTCGAAACCAACAATCAGAATATCTTGCTGTATAGTGTCTTAGTATTTGTTCTTCATTTTGTGATTGCTTTGTGGATAAAGGATGAGTACCTAGGTATCCCACTGGAAGAGTTTCAAGATTGGGAAAATGAGGAGTGGAAAAAGGCACTACAGAGAGAAACTAAGGCCGTCGTCAGTATTCCATTGGTCATAATTGTATCCGTTTGACTAGGGGGGGGCATATTCAATCCGTTTTCTACTGGATTTTTCAGCCGAAAATCTTCTGTTTTCCCTATTCTTCATTGGTATTGCGGATATTACCGTCTTTCACTCGAATTTTTTGCGACGTTTCCGTGCAAATCGTTTGTTAAGAGTGAGGCAGATGTAATTTGCTATACTTCATCAAGTTTCCAACCGGACCGCCCACAAGAGCGGTCCTTTGTGTTATAATGAAAACATGATTTCAGGAATTATTAATTTAAAAAAAGAGGCGGGGATGACCTCGCATGATGCAGTTTTTAAACTCCGAAAGATTCTGCAGGAGAAGAAGATTGGACACGGTGGGACGCTAGATCCAGATGTGACAGGGGTTCTGCCAATTGCAGTCGGCAAGGCTACTCGTATGATTGAGTATATGCAGGACGAGGGGAAAATCTACGAGGGGGAGATTACCATTGGCTACTCGACCACGACAGAAGATGCATCTGGCGACCTTGTTGAGCGGACACCGGTTTTGGACATAGCAGAGCAGGTAGTTGATGAGGCTATGGCTAGTTTTGTCGGTACTATTACCCAGATTCCGCCTATGTATTCCGCCGTTAAAGTAAATGGCCGCAAGCTATACGAATACGCACGGGCGGGTGAAGAAGTCGAACGTCCCCAACGCCAAATTGACATATATAGTTTTGAACGTACCAGCCCTATTGAATTGGCAGATGACTGTGCTCGGTTTACCTTCCGAGTTCGTTGTGGAAAGGGCACCTATGTCCGTACTCTTTCTGTTGACTTAGGGGCTAAGTTAGGCTACGCCAGTCACATGTCTAAGTTGGAACGAACTGGGTCAGCAGGAATGGACCTAGCGGACGCCTTGACTTTGGAAGAAATTTCTTCGCTGGTAGCTGAAAATGATTTTTCATTTCTCCAACCTATTGAACGTGGTATCGGGGATTTACCTGTTGTAGAATTGAAAGAAGAGCAGGTGCAAGATGCTACATTTGGTCGATTTGTAGAATTGGATGCAGAAGCAGAGCGCTTAGCAGGCTTTCATGATGGTCAGTTGATTGCTATTTTTGAAAAACGCGACCAGCTGTATAAACCGAGCAAGGTTTTGGTCTAAGAAATTTCTCAATAACTGTGATAAAATAGAAAACATGAACATTAGAACAATTAAAGATTATAGTGAATTGAATCAAGAGGAGCCGACGGTTTTAGTACTAGGCTACTTTGATGGGATTCATCTTGGGCACAAGGCTTTACTTGATCGAGCAAGAAAAGTAGCAGATGAGCGAGGTTTGACAGTAACTGTATTGACCTTTCCAGAGTCACCTCGGTTGGCTTTTTCTCGCTTTAGCCCAGAACTTTTACTGCATTTGACTAGTCAAGAGCAACGCTACCTCTTATTGAAAAAATATGGTGTTGATAATCTTATTTTGACTGATTTTACTAGTGAATTTGCTAATAATACTCCTCAGCAGTTTTTGGATCGCTATATCAAAGGTCTCAATGCCCAGATTTTGGTCGCAGGTTTCGACTATCATTTTGGAAATTGCAGAGCAGATGTCAAAGATTTGACAGAGCTATTTGATGGTCAGGTAGAAATTGTAAGTGAAGTGAGCCTGGACGGAGAAAAAGTTTCTTCAACTCGCATTCGTCAGGCTATCCAGTCAGGGGATGTCTCTCTAGCAAATCAACTTTTAGGTTATCCATTTATGACGGAGGGAATTGTTGTTCATGGAGATGCCAGAGGGCGCACTATTGGTTATCCGACTGCAAATCTGGCTCCTTTTGACCGAGTCCATTTACCATCTGAGGGAGTCTACGTCGCTGATGTTGAAGTAGATGGAAAACGCTATCGAGCTATGACAAGCGTTGGAAAAAATGTGACCTTTGATGGAACTGAGATGCGGATAGAAGCTCATATTTTTGGGTTTGACCGCTTTATCTACGGAGAAAAAATAACTATTTTTTGGCTTGAAAAAATTCGAGATATGGTCAAATTTGATGGGATTGAAGGTTTGATGGAGCAGATGAAATCTGATGAGGAATTTGCCTTGCAATGGGGGAAATATGCTTAAACGATTGATTCGTCATCCTTTTTACGAGAAGGCTATGACCTACATAGCTGTAGTCTATGTATTTCTTATCGTACTTGAATTAATGGATGCTAGTATTGCCAATTCTAGTGGTTATCGGGTACTGGATTGGCTCCTGTGGTTTATTTTTGTCTGCGATTATTTTGCTCAGCTTTATTATGCGGATAACATACTTGAATATGTACAGGGGCATATCTTGGAATTAATTGCCATTATTCCATTTGATTCATTCTTCAGTTTTCTTCGCTTGGGAAGACTTGCACGACTCTTCAGATTGGTCAAAGTAACGAGAATATTTGCCCTGTCTAATCGATTCTGGGATACAATCAACAAGCTTTTGCATACCAACAGTTTATCCAAAGTGTTGATGTTAAATATCTCAGCGGTGCTAGTTGCAAGTGTCTTATTATCAGTGATTGAAGGGAAATCATTCTTCGATGCACTTTGGTGGTCCATTGTAACGATGACAACTGTAGGGTATGGAGATATTGTCCCCCAAGATACGATTTCTAAAATTATAGCTATCCTCCTGATGTTGGTTGGTATTTGTACTTTTGGTATGGTTACCTCCACGATAACTCGTTTTTTCTCTGAAACAGAGCGTGAAACGAAGTTGGATACCTTGATGGCGAAAATTGATGAACAAAACGAAATATTGCTACGCTTAGAGAAAAAAATAGAATCTTTGGAAAAATTACAGGGAAGAGATTAGATTTACTATTGAAAACTCTTTTAAGTTAGAGTATAATATAAGAAGAAAAATGTTTTTAGAGGGGATGGAAGACATGATTACTTTATTTTTGTCACCGAGTTGTACCAGTTGTCGTAAAGCTCGTGCTTGGCTGACAAGTCACGAAGTCCCTTTTATTGAGCACAATATTATGACTAGCCCTCTAACTGCTGAGGAATTGAAGAACATTTTAGCATTGACAGAAAATGGGACAGATGATTTGATTTCTACCCGTTCAAAAGTTTTTCAGAAGCTAGATATTGATGTTGATGAGCTTTCTGTGAAGCAACTTATTGGGTTAATTGAAACCTATCCAAGTCTCTTACGACGTCCGATTATTTTGGACGAGAAGCGGATGCAGATTGGTTTTAACGAAGATGAAATTCGTGCATTTCTTCCGCGCAAGTACCGCAAACAAGAATTGAGAAATGCCACATTACGAGCAGAAATAGGATAAAAGATATGAACAAAAATTATTCATATCCACTTGATTTTTCGTGGAGCACAGAGGAGATTTCCTCCGTGCTTTCTTTTTTGAATCAGGTGGAGGCAGCTTATGAAAAAGGAGCAGATGCGGTAGCTATATTAGCTAGTTATAAAAGCTTCAAAGATGTTGTTAAAAGTAAGGGACAGGAACGTCAAATTGATCGTGACTTTGAAGCAGTTTCTGGATATTCAACCTATCGAGTTGTTAAGGCTGCTCGAGATAAGGGGAAAGGAGTTATTCGTTTTGGAAACTAAGTATCACTTTGCCCAAACGATTGTCCTGGAGGCTGGAAATTTTCTCCGACAGCATCTACATGATGATCTTCAGATTGAAGAAAAGGGTGACTTTACAGACTTGGTAACGCACCTTGATAAACAAGTGCAAGAAATGCTGACTCAACAGATTCAATCTCGCTATCAAGGTGATGGGATTTTAGGTGAGGAAGGTGGAGATGTTTCTTCTATTCATGAGGGAAATGTTTGGGTTATTGATCCAATTGATGGCACCACAAATTTTATTGCTCAGAAAACTGATTTTGCCATTATGATTGCCTATTTTGAAAATGGAGTAGGAAAGTTCGGTATCATTTATGATGTCATGCGAGACAAACTTTTCCATGGAGGAGATTCATTCCCTGTTTATTGCAATCAAGAGCGCTTAAAGAAACCAGAGCTGCACCCTCTTCGCCAGAGTTTGATAGGAATCAATGCACAGTTGTATGCAGCCAATGCACATGGAGTGGCAGAATTAGCAAATCAAAGTTTAGGTACAAGATCTGTAGGAAGTGCTGGAATTGGTTTTGCCCACGTTCTGGAAGGAAGATTATTTGCCTATGCTTCTTATCTGTGCCCATGGGACTACGCAGCAGCCAGTATTATTGGTTCTTCTTTAGGTTTAGTCATGTTAAGTTTTGATGGTCCGAGTCTGGCCTATGATAAGCGAGAGTTTGTCATGCTAGTATCAGAATCCCATCTTGAGGAAGTGAAGGGGTATATATTCTAATGCAATTACCACAGGATTTTATAGATAAATATAATCATTTGCTTGGTAGTGAAGCCCAAGCATTTTTTGAGAGTTTCGAACAAGACCCAATCTCAGGCTTTCGCACAAATCCTCTCAAAGAAAGCCAATTGGACTTTGAGCAACCAATCCCTAATATGACTTGGTCATACTATGGTAAGGTCTCAGGAAAGTCTCCAGAACATGTAACTGGCTTAGTCTACTCACAAGAGCCAGCTGCACAGGTTGTCGGTCAGATTGCAGCTCCGGAAAAAGGGATGAAAGTATTGGACTTGGCAGCAGCGCCGGGAGGAAAGTCTACTCACTTGCTTTCATACTTAGAAAATACAGGGCTCTTGGTTAGTAATGAAATTTCCAACAAACGAGCAAAAATCTTGGCTGAAAATATTGAGCGTTTCGGAGCGAGGAATGTTGTTGTAACAAATGAATCAGCAGACTGCTTGGAAAAGGTCTTTCCAGGATATTTCGATATGATTGTCCTAGATGCTCCCTGTTCAGGTGAAGGGATGTTTCGAAAAGACCCCGATGCGATTCAATATTGGTCCAAACATTATCCAGCACAATGTGCAAGCTTGCAAAGAGAGATTTTAGAATCGGCCTTGAACATGTTGGCTCCAGGTGGTCAATTGATTTATTCTACTTGCACTTGGGCACCAGAGGAAAATGAAGAAGTAGTGACTTGGCTCTTAGAACAATATGATTTGGAACTGATAGACATTCCTAAAATCAATGGAATGGTAGAAGGAATCGGCTATACAGAAGTTGCTCGTATGTATCCCCACCATTTTGCAGGAGAAGGTCAGTTCGTTGCCAAATTTAGATTTCTAGGGGAAGCCAGTCAGAAAAAATTAAAACCAGGAAAATCCAATTTGAATAGAGAACAGCAAGCTCTCTGGAAAGAATTTGAACAGAAGCATTTAAAGGTTCAATTGGATGGTTTACTGCAGGTTTTTGGCGACAATCTCTATCTACTGCCACATGGCCTTCCTGATTTATCAAAAGTAAAGATTGCTCGAAATGGCCTTCACTTGGGGACGTTTAAGAAAAAAAGATTTGAACCAAGTTTTGCTTTAGGTCTAGCACTCCATAGTTCGGAGGTTAAAAATCGAGTGGAAATCAGCTTAGAAGAATTCTCGTCCTACACTGCTGGACAAACAATAGCTGTGTCCAAGGATTTAGCTAATGGCTGGTATCAGGTAGCAGTTCAGGGGAACGGTCTTGGTTTCGCAAAAATTGTATCTGGAACGCTTAAAAATGGCTTTCCAAAAGGGCTGAGATTTTAAAATAAATCAGCAGATTTTTTTTGCAACTTGTCTTTTTATATGATATAGTGGATGAGTGGAAATATCTTGTAAATTCTATGTAAAATACAGAGTTAATTTTAGGAGATTCCACTGAAAAATGTAAAGGAAAAAACGAAATGAAAAAAAAGCAGAAGCTTGGAATTGCAGCTTTGTTTCTTTTGAGTAGTATGGCTCTTTCTGGTTGTTCTTCTTGGATCGATCGAGGAGAGTCTATTACAGCCGTAGGTTCGACAGCGCTTCAACCACTTGTTGAGGCAGCAGCAGATGAATTTGGTAGTGTCAATATCGGTAAATCCATCAATGTTCAGGGTGGAGGATCAGGTACTGGCTTGTCACAAGTTCAGTCTGGAGCTGTTCAGATTGGTAACTCTGACGTATTTGCTGAGGAAAAAGATGGTATTGATGCAAGTAAACTTGTTGACCATCAAGTAGCAGTAGCTGGTTTGGCCGTTATTGTAAATGAGCAAGTATCGGTTAGAGATATTACTACAGAAGATCTGCGTAAAATTTTTACTGGTGAGATTACCAACTGGAAAGAACTGGGTGGTAAGGATTTGGAAATTTCAATCATTAACCGTGCAGCTAGTTCAGGTTCACGTGCGACCTTTGATAGTGTTATCATGGATGGACAAACCGCAGCTCAGAGTCAAGAACAAGATTCTAACGGTATGGTAAAATCTATTGTTGCTCAGACACCAGGTGCAATTTCCTACCTATCATTTGCTTATATAGATGATTCCGTTAAAACAATTAAGCTAAACGGTTTTGAACCAACTGCTGAAAATGTAGCAACAAATGATTGGCCAATTTGGTCCTATGAGCATATGTATACGATGGGAAAAGCGACTGATTTGACAGAAGAATTTTTAGATTACATGATGTCAGATGAAGTTCAAAATGGTATCGTTGAAAGTATGGGATACATTTCTATCAACGATATGAAAGTTGTGAAAAGTGCTGATGGCACGGTGACTGAGAAGGAGTAAGCATGAAAAACGAACAACTAGCAAAAGAGTTATCGTCTCCATCTAAAAATTCTCGATTAGAGAAGTTTGGTAAGGTAATTACATTCCTTTGTCTATCATTGATTGTCTTTATTGTTGCAATGATTTTGATTTTCGTTGCGCAGCGTGGATTATCGACTTTCTTTGTTGACGGTGTGAGCATCACTGATTTCTTATTTGGAAGCAAGTGGGAACCAAGCTCGAAAATATTTGGTGCCCTGCCAATGATTTCAGGTTCTTTCATTGTTACGATTCTGTCAGCTGTTGTTGCGACACCTATCGCAATCGGTGCAGCGGTCTTCATGACAGAAATATCACCAAAACGTGGTGCAAAAATCTTACAACCTGTTATCGAACTTTTGGTTGGTATTCCATCGGTTGTATATGGTTTCATTGGTTTGCAAGTAGTTGTACCATTTGTACGTTCAATCTTCGGTGGAACAGGTTTCGGTATCTTGTCGGGTGTATTTGTACTTTTCGTTATGATTTTGCCAACAGTAACCTTTATGACGGTTGACAGTTTGCGTGCAGTACCTCGTCACTATCGCGAAGCAAGTTTGGCTATGGGAGCCACTCGCTGGCAGACGATTTGGCGTGTTATTTTGAACGCAGCTAAGCCAGGTATTTTTACGGCCGTTATCTTTGGTATGGCGCGTGCCTTTGGTGAAGCCTTGGCGATTCAGATGGTTGTGGGGAACTCTGCGGTTATCCCGACTTCCTTGACAACGCCAGCAGCGACTTTGACTTCTGTTTTGACAATGGGTATCGGTAATACGGTTATGGGAACTGTTCAGAACAACGTCCTATGGTCCTTGGCCCTAGTCTTGCTCTTGATGAGCCTTATCTTTAACATGATTATGAAATTTATTACGAGAGAGGGTAAGAAAAACTATGCACGCTAAAAAATTTGATAAATTGGCGACTGGTATTCTTTACTCAATCGCTGGTGTGATTGTCGTTATCTTGACGTCACTGATTCTTTACATCTTGCTACGTGGTCTGCCACATGTAAGCTGGGATTTTTTGACAAGTAAATCTTCATCTTACAAAGCTGGTGGTGGTATTGGAATTCAGCTCTACAACTCATTCTTCCTATTGGTTGTAACGCTCTTAATTTCTGTTCCCTTGTCAACCGGGGCAGGTATTTATTTGGCTGAATATGCTAAAAAAGGTCCATTGACTAACTTTATCCGTACCTGTATTGAGATTTTGTCATCCCTGCCGTCCGTTGTCGTTGGTTTGTTTGGTTACTTGATTTTCGTTGTTCAGTTTGAGTACGGTTTTTCTATTTTATCAGGTGCCTTGGCTCTTACAGTCTTCAACTTACCACAGATGACGCGTAACGTAGAGGACAGCCTTCGTCACGTTCACCATACGCAACGTGAAGCAGGATTGGCTCTTGGTCTATCACGTTGGGAAACTGTTCTCCATGTTGTTATTCCAGAAGCACTTCCAGGGATTGTAACAGGTATCGTCTTGGCATCTGGTCGTATCTTCGGTGAGGCAGCAGCTCTTATCTACACGGCTGGTCAGTCAGCTCCAGCTCTTGACTGGTCAAACTGGAATCCATTGAGTGTTACTAGTCCGATTTCTATCTTCCGTCAATCAGAAACCCTTGCGGTTCATATCTGGAAGGTAAACAGCGAAGGTACAATCCCAGATGCAACCCAAGTTTCTGCTGGTTCAGCAGCAATCCTCTTGGTTTTCATCTTGATTTTCAACCTTTCTGCACGATATATCGGTAAGAAACTTCATGCGAAAATGACTTCAGCAGCCTAGAAGTCTGACTTATAAGGAGAAAAAATGGCAGATTACAACTGGAATGAACGCCATATCATTACTTTTCCAGAGGAGAATATCGCCCTTTCGACAAAAGATGTTCATGTTTACTATGGTAAAAATGAAGCGATCAAGGGCATTGATATGCAGTTCGAAAAAAATAAAATTACAGCCTTGATTGGACCATCAGGGTGTGGGAAATCAACCTATCTTCGCAGTCTTAATCGTATGAATGATACTATTGATATTGCTAAGGTAACCGGTCAAATTCTTTATGAAGGAATCGACATCAATAGACCAGATATGAACGTTTACGAAATTCGTAAGCATATCGGAATGGTATTCCAACGTCCCAACCCATTTGCAAAATCTATTTATCGTAACATCACATTTGCACATGAACGTGCAGGCGTGAAAGATAAGCAGGTTTTGGATGAGATTGTTGAAACTTCTCTGAAACAAGCAGCCCTTTGGGATCAGGTAAAAGATGACTTGCACAAGTCAGCCTTTACCTTATCAGGTGGACAGCAACAGCGTTTGTGTATTGCACGAGCTATCTCTGTAAAACCACAAATCTTGCTTATGGATGAGCCTGCATCAGCCTTGGACCCGATTGCGACTATGCAGTTAGAAGAAACTATGTTTGAATTGAAGAAGGACTACACCATTATCATTGTTACGCACAATATGCAACAAGCAGCTCGTGCAAGTGATTACACAGCTTTCTTCTATCTGGGTGACTTGATTGAATATGATAAGACAGCAAACGTCTTCCAGAATGCAAAACTCAAGTCAACTAGTGACTACGTTTCAGGACATTTTGGATAGAAAGGGAACAAATGACATCACCTATTTTACAAGTAAAAGATTTGTCTGTTTACTATAACAAGAAAAAAGCCTTGAATAATGTGTCAATCGATTTCTATCCAAATGAAATTACTGCTTTGATTGGACCATCTGGTTCTGGTAAGTCAACCCTCTTGCGTTCTATTAACCGTATGGGAGATTTAAATCCAGAGGTAACATTGACAGGTGCGATTGATTACAACGGAAAAAACATATACAGTCCTCGTACGGATACTGTTGATCTTCGTAAGGAAATCGGGATGGTCTTCCAACAACCAAACCCTTTCCCTATGTCTATCTATGAAAATGTTGTCTACGGTCTTCGTATTAATGGTATTAAGGACAAGCAACTTCTTGATGAGACTGTAGAGCGTGCCTTGATTGGTGCATCTATTTGGAACGAGGTTAAGGATCGTTTACACGATTCAGCAGTTGGTTTGTCAGGTGGTCAGCAGCAACGTGTCTGTGTAGCGCGTGTCTTGGCTACTAGTCCTAAAATTATCTTGTTGGATGAGCCAACATCAGCACTTGACCCTATCTCAGCTGGTAAGATTGAAGATACCTTGTATGGTTTGAAGGATAAGTACACCATGGTATTGGTAACACGTTCAATGCAGCAAGCGTCTCGTATTTCAGATAGAACTGGTTTCTTCTTAGATGGAGATTTAATCGAATACAATTCTACAAAAGAAATGTTCATGAACCCTGCAAACAAAGAGACAGAAGATTATATTACAGGTAAGTTTGGTTAATCCTGTTAAAAAGAAAAGAGGTTTATATGTTAAGAGCGCAGTTTGAAGAAGAATTAGGAAAACTCCACAACCAATTTTACGCGATGGGAAATGAAGTTTTGGCTCAAATTAATAATGCTGTTCGTGCCTTTACAACTCATGATCGTGAATTGGCTAAAGAAGTGATCGAAGCCGATAAAAAAATCAATGATTTTGAAATTAAACTCGAAAAGAAATCTTTAGAGATTATTGCTTTGCAACAACCAGTTTCTACAGATTTACGTCGAGTAATCACTGTCTTGAAAGCAACAAGTGACTTAGAACGTATGGGAGACCACGCAGTTTCGATCGCAAAAGCTGCTATTCGTATGAAAGGCGAAGTCCGTATTCCAGTAGTTGAAGATGAAGTGAAGAAGATGGGCCGCGAAGTTCGAAAACTTGTTGAAGAAACTTTGGAGCTTTATCTTGGTGATGCGGATATGGAAGTCGCATATGAAGTAGCTGCTCGTGACGAGGTTGTTAATGAGTTTTATTCAAGTATCCAAGAATTGACAACGGAAGAAATCAAGAAGAATCCAGAATCCTTGGTTGCTGGTCGCGACTATTACCAAGTTTTAACCTACTTGGAACGTGTCGGTGATTATGCTAAAAATATTTGTGAGTGGGTTGTTTATCTACGCACAGGTGATATTACAGAGTTGTAATTCAGAAGTCCGAGAGGGCTTCTTTTTTATGTAATAAACTTTTATAAAAATGCTGGATTTCTTTAGCTTGGTTTAAGTTTTTAGTACTATACTATTATCATCAGGTAAAGAGGAGTTATTTAGCGGGCCTCATTCTGATAATATTCTATTGAAAAGAGGAATTTCATGTCATTTATTAATCAATTTAAGTCACAGTCAAAAACAGTACTAGCTGCTGTTGCTATTTCAGCTGCTACCTTGGGCTTTGCAGGGGGAATGAGTATTTCGAAAAGCTCAACAGGAGTTTCAACACAAAGTCAGGCAAGTTTGGCGCAAAATAATTCTGCAGCAACGAATGGACAGGTAGCCGCATCTGCGAATACCCAAGGTATGCCACCAGGTCAAGGTGGAGCTCCCCAAGACATGCCACCAGGATAGGGTGGAGTACCCCAAGGCATGCCACCAGGTCAGGGTGGAGCTAGCCAAGGCATGCCACCAGGTCAAGGAGGTCCTAGCCAAGGTACAACCCCTCCTGATGCAACAAGTGGAGCAACTCAGTCAAACTCGAGTACTTCTTCTGATGAAGTGAATGCTTTAAAAGAGAAGAATCAAGAAATTAAAGCTCACATTTCAGGGGATAGTAGTTCTTCTAATCAATAAACATTGAGATTTTGGTTTCTACTTGTTCCATGATATAATGAACACGTATCAATAAATAGTTAGTTAAAGCCTACCCGATCATTCATTTTTAAGATGGTCACAGCGGGACTTTATCTAACCATTTCTATTAAAGACCATGCCCTGTGCCCAGGTCTTTGGTTTGTTTATTAAACCGAAACGTAAGGAGTATATGATGATTAAAATATTGTTAGTGGAAGATGATTTAAGCCTATCAAATTCTGTTTTCGATTTCTTAGATGATTTTGCGGATGTTATGCAGGTTTTTGATGGCGAAGAGGGCGTTTATGAGGCGGAAACAGGCGTTTATGATTTGATTCTTTTGGATTTGATGTTGCCTGAAAAAGATGGCTTCCAAGTTTTGAAAGAGTTACGTGAAAAAGGTGTTACGACCCCTGTTCTGATTACAACAGCCAAGGAAAGTCTAGAGGATAAAGGCCATGGTTTTGAATTGGGAGCTGATGACTACTTGACAAAACCGTTTTATTTAGAAGAATTGAAGATGCGAATTCAAGCTCTATTAAAACGAGCGGGTAAGTTTAATGAAAACACACTAACCTTTGGAGATGTGACAGTTGACCTATCTACAAATATGACGATGGTAAATGGCGAAGAAGTTGAACTGCTAGGAAAAGAATTTGACCTACTAGTTTATTTCTTGCAAAACCAAAATGTTATCTTACCAAAAACTCAAATTTTTGACCGTATTTGGGGATTTGACAGTGACACTACTATTTCAGTAGTAGAAGTATATGTTTCTAAAATTAGGAAAAAGTTGAAAGGAACGACCTTCGGGGAAAATCTTCAAACCCTGCGTAGTGTCGGGTACATTCTAAAAAATGCCTAAGCGAATCAGAAAATTAGTGTATACGGATAAATTTTCCTTCTTTATCCGTTATTTTGCAGTATTTACCCTGATTTTTGGCTTGATGACAGCTATTATTTTTCAATTAATGCGTTCAACTATGTATCAAAATTCCGATAATACCTTGAAACGGATTAAGGAAGAACCAGCGATGGCTGTTGGTTTTGCAATCGCAAGAACCTATGAGCCCAACTCTGTCTTTATACTTCAAGATAGCCCAACTAGTGAAGAAACGACGAGCTCTAGCTCAGATAGCATGCCTGTTCCTAAAGATCAAAAAAATACTAGAGATGGAGATCAGCTGAGATTAGGTGTCAATACTCATGTTTTACTCTATAGTAAAAGTGGAGAAATGGTTAATCCAGATACTTTTACTGGTTTGGCCGACCTACCGTTAGATAAGGAAAAATTGGGCGAAATTAAGGAAGCAACAGTTGAATCAAGCTTCGGTATGTCTGAAGATTATCGCTATGTGACGATTGAGCTGGCTACAGATGAACTAGGTTATTATTCGTCCTATGATATAAAATATGCGACAATTTTAGTGAATGTCAGCCAGATAAAATCCTCCATTGAGACCTATGAATCGACAGTTGCTATTGTTATGGTATCAGCTTGGCTCATTTCTATCTTGGCCAGTATTTACCTATCAAATCTTAGCATGCGTCCAATTCTAATCAGCTATCAAAAACAAAAGGACTTTGTCGAAAATGCTAGTCATGAGTTGCGTACGCCGCTGGCTGTTCTCCAAAATCGTTTGGAGAGCCTGTTTCGCCATCCCGAAGCGACGATTTTAGAGAGTAGTGAAAGCATCGGATCTAGTTTGGAAGAAGTTCGAAATATGCGATTATTGACAACAAACCTGCTCAATTTGGCTCGTCGTGATGATGGCTTAAAAGTCGATATGATCGATGTCCAACCGAATTATTTTGATGAAATCTTTGCTAATTACCTTATGATTGCCGAAGAAAATGGAAAAACACTAACAGTTAATAATTTGATTCATCAGCCGATTCGAACAGACAAGGTCCTGATTAAACAGTTGCTCACCATTTTATTTGACAATGCCATGAAGTATACCGACGATGATGGCAGAATTCAAATTACAGCTAATATCAAGGATAAATCTGTCTACTTCACAGTTGCCGACAATGGTTTGGGAATCAGCGATGCCGATAAGAAGAAAATCTTTGATCGCTTTTATCGAGTTGATAAGGCCAGAACACGTCAAAAAGGTGGTTTCGGTCTAGGATTATCGTTGGCTCAGCAAATTATTAAGACACTAGGTGGGAAAATCTCTGTTAGAGATAACCAACCGAAAGGAACTATTTTTGAGGTAGGATTACCTAAATAAAACAATATTATTAGGCTAGGAAAATTCTAGTCTAATTTTTTTGTGTAGTTCGTCAGAAGCCTCCTAATTATGTTATACTTAAACAAGAATGGAGGTAAATATGAGGAAAGTTTCTCGTGGCGTTTTAACCATATTATTGTCGGCGACAGTCCTTTCTGCTTGTTCAGGAGGAGGACAAGAGCTGAGTGAACGTTTGGAAGCAGCTAAAATTGAATTTTCTAAAGAAAAAAAGCAACTAGAAGCAGAATTAACAGCATTAAAAGAAGAGGTTCAAGGAAATTTCTACTACCAACAATTGGATACTGATAAGGAACGTCGTGTCTATCTCCAATTTGTTAATGGACTCAGCAAGCGGATGCAAGTGATCGATATTGATTCTGTTAACGATGAAATATATTCGCGCGTCTATTTTTCTGTCGCTCATGATTATCCAGAATTTTACTGGTTAACAGATGAAGCGGCAATGACTGGCGGAGTTGATATATTGGATTTAGAAGAGCCAGCGTATCCGACTGATTTATCTCCGACACGAAATAAAATAGAAGAGGAAGTGAATAAGATACTTGCTCAGGCACCAACAGGGTCGGACTATGAGAAGGTTAAATATTTTTACGAGGTGATTATAAAGCAAACGGATTACGACCTTGAAGCCCTACAGACCAACTCTGTCACGTGGAGAAGCCAAGGAATTACCAGTGTACTATTAGATAAGAAATCCGTTTGTGCTGGCTATAGTCGCACCTTCCAATATTTATGTAAAAAAGCAGGCATTGATTGTATCTATGTCACAGGGATTGCAAAAAATGGGCAAAACGGTGAGTTTGGGCATGCTTGGAATCTAGTCAAGATAAATGGACAATATTATGGTGTTGATACGACTTGGGGAGACCCAGTTTTTGATCAAGCTATAAGTGGAGAAGCGCATACAGATATTTCATACGATTATCTATGTGTGCCTGATGAAATCTTAGAGAGAAGTAGAATTGCTGATACCGACCTCCTCGACTACTGGGGAGAAGAACAATATTACGAACCTAGAGTATTGACCTATCCGAAGTGCACAGATAATTCATTGAATTACTATGTTCAAAAGGGAGTCTATTTCACAAACTTTGATGAAGCTGCAGTTTTACAGTCCATCACTGATCAGCGACTACAAGGTACGGATAAAGTAGTCTTGCAATTCGGAACAGCAGAAGCAATGCAACAAATGATTACATTGGCCTCTACTGAAAATAATGCTATTTTTCAGGCTTTGGGCGATGTAGGAGAGTATCAGTACTATTATAATGATCAAACCTATACATTTGAACTGGTAGATTGGTTCTAACGAATTAGTTTGAATCTCAAGGAGCGTATTCTTCCCTAATAATAAAAAAATAGGGAGTGGGAAAGACATCCATGATGGCTCCGCCTCACCCACAGAATAATGAAAACGAACATAAAGCCCTCACTAGGTGTAGAATCTTAGTGAGGGCTTTGTGGTTGACGAGTTAATGATGTTATTCATCGAGGGAAAAATTGATCCACTTTGTCCCGCATCCTTATGATGGAAAAAATAAAAAAAAGGAAACCCAAAGGTTTCTTTTTTAATTAAGCAAGTTTTGATGCAAGACGTGCTTTATCGCGGCTTGCTTTGTTTTTGTGAATCAAACCTTTAGTTTCTGCTTTATCGATTGCTGAACTAGCAGCACGGAAAAGCTCTTCAGATGGGTTAGCTTCAAATGCTTTGATTGCAGTACGCATAGCTGATTTTTGTGCTGAGTTTTTCTCGTTTTGTTTAACGTTCAATTCAGCGCGTTTGATAGCTGACTTAATGTTTGCCAATGGTTTCACCTCCACCCTTTCTTGTACTAACTATACCATTATATCTGAAAAGAGTATTTTTGACAAGTGAAATTTATTTTTTTAGATAAATTTTATCAATCTCATGGTTTTCGGCCTTATGAAGAATAATATCAGCACGGTTTCTGGTTGGTTCAATGAATTTTTCTAAGTTAGCTAGATTAATGTTTTTCCAAGTATTCTGGGCAATAGATAGAATCTCAGGGTACGTCATCTGGGTAAAACGATGGTAATAGTTGTTAGGGTCATTTTTTGCCAATGTCAATAATTTTTGGAATCGCTCCAAGTACCAGGTTTCAATATGCTCCACATCAGCGTCAACGTAAATAGACAGGTCAAAATAGTCACTGACATAGAGGCGCTGGTTTTGTGGATTTTGAAATACATTGATTCCTTCAACAATCAAGAAATCTGGAGACTTAATCTCCTGAGTTTTGTTGGGGACAATATCATAGATTTCATGTGAATAGACAGGAATTTGGCAGTCGTAGCCGTTTTTTATCTTATCAAGGAAATCAATCAATTTCTCCATGTCATAGGACTCAGGAAACCCCTTTTTATTTAACAGTTGCCGTTCTTCTAAAACCGCATTTGGATGGAGAAATCCATCCGTTGTCACTAATTCAACCTTGGCGTGTTTAAATGTCCGAGCGATAAGAATTTGCAGCAATCTACTAGTTGTTGATTTGCCGACAGCAACACTTCCAGAAACGCCAATGATAAACGGTTGAGGCTTGATAGTTTTCTGTAGAAATAAACTCTTCGTAAAATTTAGGTCTTTGCGTGCTTTCCGATAGATATGGATAAGATTAACCAAAGGAAGATAGATGTCAGAAACCTCATGTAATTGGATGCGGTCGTTAAAACTTTTAATAGAATTTAGTTCGCTTTGACTAAGTGGAATGGTAGTTTTACGATGTAGTTGTTGCCAAGTGGCTCGGTCAATTTGTTCAAAATTTAAAAATTCATTTTTCATACATAATTCTTCCTATAGGTAAGCGTTTCAATATCGATTTCATTTTATCATATTTTTCATGTAAGAAAAACTCTTGAAAACGTTTTTAGGAAATGTTATAATAAGTACATGTCCAATATGTATTACGAAAAAAATCCTACAGTAGCACATGATATTCATGAAATCCACGTAAACTTACTAGACACCCCAATGTCTTTCATGACAGATGCAGGTGTTTTTAGCAAGAAGATGGTTGATTATGGTAGTCAAGTGCTTTTAAAAACCCTTCATTTTGAAAAAGGGGCGTCGGTGTTGGATGTTGGTTGTGGTTATGGCCCAATTGGTTTGACACTTGCTAAGGTGTTCAGCACCAACACAACACTGATTGATATTAATAGCAGAGCTTTGGATTTAGCTACAAAAAATGCTGAGAGGAATGGTGTTACCGCTAAAATTTATCAATCCAATATCTACGAAAACGTGGACGAAACATTCAATCATATTGTTTCAAATCCACCTATTCGGGCCGGAAAATCGGTTGTACATGAAGTAATTGCTGGAGCCTTTCAACGCTTAGAGGCAAACGGAACCTTGACCATTGTCATTCAAAAGAAACAAGGTGCACCGAGTGCCAAGGCTAAGATGGAAGAGGTGTTCGGCAACTGCCAGATTATAAAGAAAGACAAGGGTTACTACATCCTTGAAAGTGTGAGAGAATGAGAGCAGTTGATTTAATTCAAAAAAAGCGTGATGGCTTAGAACTATCGTCTGAAGAAATCAAATGGTTGATTGATGGATATGTAGCCGGGACAGTACCGGATTATCAAATGTCAGCCTTGGCGATGGCGATTTATTTCAAAGGGATGTCAACACGTGAGATTTCTGATTTGACAATGTCCATGGTTGCAACGGGTGAACAGATTGATTTGTCTGCAATTCCAGGCATCAAGGTAGATAAGCATTCTACAGGTGGTGTCGGAGATAAGGTCACACTCATCTTAGCGCCATTGGTAGCAAGTTTTGATATTCCAGTTGCAAAGATGAGCGGTCGTGGACTTGGTCATACTGGCGGAACCTTGGATAAGTTAGAGTCAATCAAAGGATACCAGATTGAAGTTAGTCAAGAAGATTTCATCAAGCAAGTTCAAGATACTGGTGTTGCAGTTATTGGACAGTCAGACAATCTTGTCAAAGCTGATAAATTGCTCTATGCCCTTCGAGATGTGACAGCAACCGTTGACATTATTCCACTGATTGCCAGCTCGGTAATGTCTAAGAAAATTGCCGCAGGTGCGGATGCGATTCTTCTAGATGTAACAGTGGGAGAAGGCGCCTTCATGAAGACCGTTGAAGAAGCACGGGTTCTAGCTAAAACCATGGTGGATCTTGGGAAGGCGGTTGGGCGTAAGACAGTTGCAGTTTTGACTGACATGTCTCAACCAGTTGGCACTTCGATTGGAAATCGTTTGGAAATTTTAGAGGCTATTGAAATTTTACAGGGTAAAGGTCGAGAAGATGTTACCGAATTTATCTGTGAACTAGCTCAAATTATGTTGGAGCTTGCAAATGTTGAGAAAAGCATTGAAGAAGTACGCCAACATATTGACAATGGTGCAGCTTTGAAGAAATTTGAAGAGATGGTCCTTGCCCAAGGTGGTGACTTAGAAGATTTATATCGTCCAGTTCAGGTTACACAGCAAGTTCCAGTTCTTGCGGAGGAGGATGGATACCTTGTGGGGCTTCCTGCGTTGGAATTCGGTCTCTTTGCAATGAAACTTGGTGCAGGTCGCGCAGTCAAGACAGACGATTTAGATTATGAAACAGGTATTGTCTTCCATAAGAAAGTAGGGGAAGCTGTTTCTAAGGGTGAACAAATCGCAACGATTTATGCCAATGAAAATATTTCGGAAAACATGCTTACAAATTTCCGAAAAAATGTTAAAATAGATAAAGAAAGTGTAAAAACGAAAGAAATCATAGAGATTATTTCTTAATGTACGGAGAAAACCATGAAATTGAATAAATATATTGACCATACAATCTTGAAACCTGAGACAACACAAGAGCAGGTTGAAAAGATTTTGGCAGAAGCAAAAGAATACGATTTTGCAAGTGTCTGTGTTAACCCAACTTGGGTCGCTTTAGCAGCTGAAAGCTTGAAAGATAGTGATGTAAAAGTTTGTACGGTTATTGGTTTCCCTCTCGGAGCAAACACACCTGCTGTAAAAGCATTCGAAACAAAAGATGCAATTTCAAATGGAGCAGATGAGATTGACATGGTTATCAATATCGGTGCTCTGAAAACTGGAAATTACGATTTGGTTTTGGAGGATATTAAAGCTGTTGTAGAAGCAAGTGGTGATAAACTAGTCAAAGTTATCATCGAAGCATGTCTCCTTACTGACGATGAGAAAGTGAAGGCTTGTCAATTATCTCAAGAAGCTGGTGCGGACTATGTTAAAACATCTACAGGATTTTCTACAGGTGGTGCTACAGTAGCGGATGTTGCTTTGATGAGAAAAACAGTAGGTCCTGACATGGGAGTGAAGGCTTCTGGTGGTGCACGTTCGTATGAAGATGCTATTGCCTTTATCGAAGCAGGAGCGTCTCGTATTGGTGCGTCATCAGGCGTGGCAATCATGAATGGAGCACAGGCGGATGGAGACTATTAATTTAATTGAATTAGCTGTAAAAAACAGTCAAAAAGCATACGTACCGTACTCAAAGTTTCCAGTTAGTGCAGTTCTTGTAGCTAAGACAGGGGAAATATTTACGGGTGTAAACATTGAAAATGCGAGCTTTGGTTTGACCAATTGCGCTGAAAGGACAGCTATTTTCAAGGCCATTTCTGAAGGAGTGAAAGATTTTTCTGAAATCATTATTTATGGTGAAACAGAAAAGCCAATATCTCCTTGTGGAGCTTGTCGCCAAGTTATGGCAGAATTTTTTGATAAGGATTTAAAAGTGACCTTGGTCGCTAAAGATAAATCGACAGTCGAGATGACAGTCGGGGAATTACTTCCATATTCCTTTACAGACTTAACCTAGTCTGTATGACAGTCATTTGACTGTAGCAATATTACTCTGCAACAATGTAGTTGCAAAAAGATTTTTAGGAGGGTTCAGAAATGAACAAGAAACTTGTTGGACTTGGTCTAGCAGCTGTTGCGGCTGTATCTTTGGCTGCATGTGGTAACCGTGCTTCAAAAAGCAGTAGCTCAGAAGCATCTTCATCAGCGGACACATCTGTGAAAGCTGCTATCGTTACTGACATTGGTGGTGTTGATGACCGTTCATTTAACCAATCTGCATGGGAAGGTCTTCAAGAATGGGGTAATGCAGCTGGTCTTTCTAAAGGTAATGGCTACGATTACTTCCAATCAGCTAATGAATCAGAATACATCACAAACCTTGATTCAGCTGTTGCTGGTGGTTACAACCTTGTGTTCGGTATTGGTTTTGCCTTGGAGAGTGCGATTGCTGAGGTTGCACCAAATAATCCTGACACACACTATGTAATCGTGGATAGTGTTGTTCCAGATCAAGACAACGTAGTTAGCGTAGGTTTCGCAGACCATGAAGCATCATATCTTGCTGGTGTTGCTGCAGCTAAGTCAACTAAAACAAACCACGTAGGTTTCATCGGTGGTATGGAAGGTGTTATCATCGATCGCTTTGAAGCTGGTTTCGTTGCGGGTGCTAAGTCTGTAAACAAAGACATCAAGATTACAGTTGACTATGCAGGTTCATTTGGTGATGCTGCTAAAGGTCAAACTCTTGCAGCTGCTCAATATGCTGCAGGTGCAGATGTTATCTTCCACGCTTCTGGTGGTACTGGTAACGGTGTATTTGCTGCTGCTAAAGCAGAAAATGAAACTCGTAATGAAGCAGATAAAGTTTGGGTAATCGGTGTTGACCGTGACCAATCAGCAGAAGGTGAATACACTTCTAAAGATGGTAAGTCTTCTAACTTTGTATTGGCTTCAACATTGAAACAAGTTGGTACTTCAGTTAAAGATATTGCAACTAAAGCTGTCGCAGGTGAATTCCCTGGTGGTCAAGTACTTCAATTCTCATTGAAAGATAAAGGTGTTGAATTGGCAGAAACTAACCTTTCAGAAGATGCTTCTAAAGCAGTTGCAGATGCTAAGCAAGCTATCTTGGATGGCAAAGTAGAAGTTCCTGAAAAACCTTAATGAATTTCTTTTCGACAATTCCGATTCGGCGACCCGACGGGGTCGCCGTTTTCGGGCTGAGATTTTTCTCAGTAAAGCCTATCAGCTATGGTAGGTTTTACTGACAAAAATGGTATAGTTGATGAAGAATTTTAAGTACTAAAGTAGTACTGAAGAATTTTCAGAAGGCTATAGTCAGAAAGGATAATAGATTATGACTAAGGATTATGTCATTGAAATGCGCAATATCACTAAGATATTTGGTGAATTTGTAGCAAATGACCACATCAATTTGAATGTCAGACGTGGTGAAATCCATGCCCTTCTTGGTGAGAATGGTGCGGGTAAATCTACTCTGATGAACATGCTTGCTGGCTTGTTGGAACCTACAAGCGGTGAAATTGTTATCAACGGTCAATCCGTGAAGATTGACTCTCCATCCAAAGCAGCCCAATTGGGTATTGGTATGGTGCACCAACACTTTATGTTGGTTGATGCTTTCACAGTTGCTGAGAACATCATTCTTGGTTCTGAAACCACCAAAGGTGGCGTGATTGACCTTAAAAAAGCTATCGCAGAAATTAAAGAACTTTCTGCTAAATATGGTCTTGAAGTTGATCCAACTGCAAAGGTTGCAGATATTTCTGTGGGTGCACAGCAACGTGTAGAAATCCTTAAAACACTTTACCGTGGAGCAGACCTTTTAATTTTTGATGAGCCGACAGCTGTATTGACCCCTGCGGAAATTGCAGAGCTCTTGAAAATTATGAAAGCCTTGGTTGAAGAAGGTAAATCTATTATTTTGATTACGCACAAATTGGATGAAATTCGTGCAGTTGCCGATAGTGTAACAGTTATTCGTCGAGGTAAATCAATCGAAACAGTTGCCGTTGAAGGAGCAACAAACCAAGATTTGGCTGAGTGGATGGTTGGACGTTCCGTTTCCTTTAAAACAGAGAAAGTTGAAGCGAGTCCTAAAGAAGTCATTTTGTCAATTAAGGATTTGGTTGTCAATGAAAACCGTGGTATCCCAGCAGTTAAGGGCTTGTCGCTTGATGTTCGAGCAGGTGAGGTTGTTGGTATTGCCGGTATCGACGGAAACGGTCAAAGTGAGTTGATTCAGGCAATCACTGGTTTACGTAAGGTAAAATCTGGCTCAATCACTATCAAAGGTGAGGAAGTGGTTGGTAAAACCCCACGTAAAATTACAGAAATGCAAGTGAGTCACGTTCCCGAAGATCGTCATCGCGATGGACTCGTTCTTCCGATGACTGTTGCTGAGAACTTTGCGCTTCAAACTTACTATAAAGAACCGATTTCAAAAAATGGTATCTTGAACTATAATACCATTAATGAAAAAGCACGCGCATTAATGGAAGAATTTGACGTTCGTGGGGCGAGTGAACTCGTTCCAATCAAGGCTCTTTCAGGCGGTAACCAGCAAAAAGCTATCATCGCGCGTGAAATCGATCGCAACCCAGACCTTTTCATTGTTAGCCAACCAACACGCGGTTTGGACGTTGGTGCTATTGAGTATATTCGTAAGCGTCTCATTGCAGAACGTGATAAGGGTAAGGCTGTTCTTGTTGTCAGCTTCGAATTGGATGAAATTTTGGATGTATCAGATAGAATTGCTGTTATCCATGATGGTGTCATCCATGGTATTGTTGAACCTGCTAAGACCAATAAACAAGAGTTAGGTGTCTTGATGGCAGGTGGACATATTGAGAAGGGAGAAGAACATGCTTAATAAATATAAGAATTTGGCCCTTCCATTAATGGCTGTGGTCAGTGGTATCCTACTTGGAGCGGTTGTCATGCTTGTTTTTGGCTACGATCCAATTTGGGGCTATGAAGAGTTATTCTATTCAGCTTTTGGTAATATCAAATCAATTGGTGAAATTTTCCGTGCAATGGCACCACTTGTTTTTACTGCTCTCGGTTTCGCAGTAGCTAGTCGTGCAGGTTTCTTCAACGTTGGTTTGTCTGGTCAGGCCTATGTTGGTTGGGTTTTTGCTGGATGGTTTGCCTTGGCGAATCCTGACTTACCACGTCCAGTTTTGATTTTGGGAACAGTCTTGATTGCTATGTTTGCAGGCGGTATTGCTGGAGCTATTCCAGGTATTCTACGTGCCTATTTGGGAACAAGTGAAGTTATCGTTACGATTATGATGAACTACATCTTACTCTATTCATGTAACTATATCATTCGTGATGTATTTGCTGATAGTTTGATGAAGAATACGGACTCGACAGTTAACGTGTCAGCAAATGCCTCTTACCAAACAGAGTGGCTCCGTGCATTGACAGATAACTCACGTATGAATATTGGTATTTTCTTTGCAATTATTGCAGTTTTTGTGATTTGGTTCCTATTGACCAAAACGACTCTTGGTTTTGAGATTCGCTCAGTGGGGCTTAACCCAACAGCATCGGATTATGCGGGTATGTCTGCGAAGCGTACGATTATTTTATCTATGATTATTTCAGGTGCTCTTGCGGGTCTTGGGGGAGCTATCCAAGGTTTGGGTACTTTCCAAAACGTTTACATCCAAAGCGGTAACTTGGATATTGGTTTTAATGGTATGTCAGTAGCGCTTTTAGCTTCTAATTCACCGTTAGGTATTCCATTGGCTGCCTTTCTATTCGGTGTTCTTTCTGTCGGTGCCCCAGGTATGGTACGTGCACAAATTCCACCTGAATTGATCAACGTTGTTACGGCATCAATCATTTTCTTTATCGGTGTGAAATTTATTTTTGAACAATTATTAAAATCTAGAAATAAAGCGAAAGGAGCGAAATAAGATGAATGTTTCAATTCTTGCCTTACTCATTTCGCAAATGTTGATTTATTCAGCACCCTTAATCTTTACCAGTCTTGGAGGAGTTTTCTCTGAACGCGGTGGTATTGTAAACGTTGGTCTAGAAGGAATCATGGTTATCGGTGCCTTTGCTGGTGTTGTTTTCAATATCGAATTTGCAGGGACATTTGGTAATGCTACTCCATTATTAGCTGTTATTGTAGGAGGTCTTGCTGGTGTTATCTTTGCCGCTATTCATGCGATGGCGACGATTAATTTCCGTGCAGACCACGTTGTATCAGGTACGGTGTTGAACCTTTTGGCTCCAGCATTGGGAGTTTTCCTAGTCAAGGTTATCTATAATAAGGGTCAAACTGATAGTATTACTGAATCATTTGGTAAATTTTCATTCCCTATCTTGGCAGATATTCCAATCATTGGTGAAATTTTCTTCAAAAATACAAGCTTGATGGGTTATGTAGCTATTGCAACAGCATTTCTTGCTTGGTTCATCCTTTATAAAACCAAGTTCGGTTTGCGCCTTCGTTCAGTAGGTGAACATCCGCAGGCAGCGGATACTTTGGGAATCAATGTCTACGCTATGCGTTATGCAGGTGTGTTGATTGCTGGTTTCCTTGGTGGTGTTGGTGGAGCTGTAAGTGCTCAATCAGTGAATATCAACTTCTCTGCAACAACAATCGTAGGTTCAGGTTTCATCGCTCTAGCAGCTGTAATTTTCGGTAAGTGGAATCCAATTGGCGCTATGCTTGCCAGTCTATTCTTCGGTCTTTCGCAAAGTTTGGCAGTAGTGGGTGGACAATTACCAGGATTAAAAGATATTCCAACGGTTTATCTTCAAATTGCACCATATTTGATTACTGTTATTGCCCTGTCTGCTTTCTTTGGTAAAGCAGTCGCTCCTAAAGCAGACGGTATCAACTATATCAAATCTAAATAAATAAAAAGGTCCAGTGGACCTTTTTATCATGAGCTTGAAAATACGAAAGCGAATAAGGTCCAGTGGACCTTTTTATCATGAGCTCGAAAATACGAAAGCGAATAAGGTCCAGTGGGCCTTTTTATCATGTTCTTTGCTGTATAGGAAATGAATAATTGTCCTATTCAAAGGAAGAGGAGTTATAGGGACTTTTGGTTGAGAATAGGAAGAATGACTGGTATAATAGTTTGTCACTAAGGTATGAAATGAGGTTAATTGTGAGACGATTGGTGTTAAATATTGCAATGAGTTTAGATGGATTTATTGCACGTAAGGATGGAAGCTACGATTGGATTGAAGGACATGGTACCGATAAATACGATACGGTCTTACAGTTTGATAATCAAAAATTCTTTAACAACTGTGATACAGTTGTGATGGGGAGAAAATCATTAGAAGATTGTCCGTTGGAAATGATTGAAGGACATCAGGAAAAGCAATTTATCGTTGCGAGTCATACTGAGCAGACGGACTATGATAATGTGCGTTTCGTAAGGGACGTCATCGGGGAGATTATGGAACTTCGCTCTCAAGAAGGCGGAGATATTTGGTTGTTTGGTGGGGCGAGTCTGGTTCAGGACTGTTTAGAGGCAGGAGTGATTGATCACCTTATTATTGGGATTATTCCTACTATTTTGGGTGACGGTATTCCACTTTTTGCCTCACTTTTGGAAGAAAAGAAATTGCTCTTGGTAGAGTCAACTGTCACAGATGGAATTGCTATGTTACGTTATGATATTAGAAGGTAAAAAAGGCGAGCTATTGCTCACCTTTTTTACTATTTTATATAATTAGTTTTTTACACCAGCTGCAATTTCTGGGTTTGCGAAAGCATCGTCGATGATGTCTTTCAATTGTTTAGCAGATGCTTGCATTTTTTGCAATTCAGCTTCGCTCAATGGGATATTGACTGGACGAACGATACCGTGGGCACCGATGATAGCAGGTTGACCGATGAAGACATCTTCAACACCTTCGTATTGACCAGCTTGGTAAACTGACAATGGAAGTACTGCATTTTCATCATCAAAGATTGCTTTAGTGATACGTGCAAGTGCAACACCGATACCGTAGTAAGTTGCGCCTTTTTTGTTGATGATTGAGTAGGCTGCATCACGAACAGATACAAACAAGTCAACAAGACCTTGCTCATCAATATCGCGGTTATCTTGCAACCAGTCGTACAATTTCACACCAGCAACGTTGGCATGTGACCAAACTGCAAATTCTGAGTCACCGTGCTCACCCATGATGTAAGCGTGAACTGAACGTGCGTCGATACCGATTTTCTCAGCCAATGCTTGACGGAAACGAGCTGAGTCAAGAGAAGTACCAGAACCGATAACACGCTCTTTAGGGAAACCAGAGAATTTCCAAGTTGAGTAAGTCAATACGTCAACAGGGTTAGCAGCAACAAGGAAGATACCGTTGAAACCAGAGTTAACGATTTCTGTAACGATTTGTTGGTTGATACGAAGGTTTTTCTCTACCAATTCAAGGCGAGTTTCACCTGGTTTTTGTGGCAAACCAGCTGTCAATACAACCAAGTCTGCGTCATGAGCATCTGAATACTCAGCAGAGTAGATTTTTTTAGGGAATGTGAAGGCCAATGCGTGGCTCAAATCTTCTGCATCACCTTGAGTACGGTCTTTGTTGATATCGATGATACCCAATTCTTGACCAATCCCTTGGTTAACAAGAGCATAAGCATAAGCAGAACCTACGGCACCGTCACCGACAAGGATTACTTTTTTGTGTTGTTTAGTTGCAGTCATTGCTAAACATCTCCTTAGTTTTATTTGGGGATGACTTCATCCCGACCATAATACATTCTAGCATGTTTTAAGCTTTTTGTCACTTGTGAAAGCGCCTTTGAAAATGTTTACATGCTAGTTTCCAACAAAGAAATTTATTCGCCAATATGGTATAATAGAAGCACAATGACTGTTGAAAGAGGCATATAATGCAAGATAAAAATTTAGTAACGGTTAATCTGACCAATGAGATGAAATCATCCTTCATCGACTATGCGATGAGTGTTATCGTTTCACGTGCTCTGCCTGATGTACGTGATGGTCTGAAGCCGGTTCATCGCCGTATTTTGTATGGGATGAATGAATTAGGAATTACACCGGATAAACCACATAAAAAATCAGCCCGTATCACAGGGGATGTTATGGGTAAATATCACCCACATGGAGATAGTGCGATTTACGAAGCAATGGTTCGTATGGCACAATGGTGGAGCTACCGTCACATGTTAGTTGATGGTCACGGAAACTTTGGTTCCATGGATGGCGACGGAGCAGCCGCTCAGCGTTATACAGAAGCACGCATGAGCAAGATTGCGCTTGAAATGCTTCGTGATATTAACAAGAATACGGTAAATTTTGCGGACAACTATGACGCGAGTGAACGTGAGCCTGAGGTTTTACCTGCTCGTTTCCCTAACCTTCTAGTTAACGGAACGACTGGTATCGCCGTTGGTATGGCTACCAATATTCCTCCACACAACTTGGGTGAGACTATCGAGGCAGTTAAGCTGGTTATGGACAATCCCGAGGTAACAACACGTGAGATTATGGAAGTCTTGCCTGGACCAGATTTTCCGACAGGTGCCTTGGTTATGGGGAAATCTGGAATTCACCGTGCATATGAAACTGGTAAAGGTTCAATAGTTCTTCGTTCCCGCACAGAAATTGAAGAATATGGAAATGGTCGTGAACGGATTGTTGTTACAGAGTTTCCATACATGGTCAATAAGTCCAAGGTTCAAGAACATATTGTCAAATTAGTCCAAGAAAAACGTATTGAAGGAATCACTGCTGTTCGAGACGAATCCAACCGTGAGGGTGTACGATTTGTTATCGAAGTTCGTCGTGATGCCTCAGCCAACGTCATCTTGAATAATTTGTTTAAGCAAACGCAGCTTCAAACCAACTTTAGTTTCAACATGTTGGCCATCCAAAATGGTGTACCGAAAATCCTTTCTGTACGTCAGATTCTAGAGTCTTATATTGAACACCAAAAAGAAGTAGTCACTCGCCGTACACGATTTGATAAAGAAAAGGCTGAAGCGCGTGCTCATATCTTAGAAGGCTTGCTGATTGCACTTGACCATATTGATGAAGTCATTCGTATTATCCGTAATTCAGAAACTGATGCTATTGCTCAAGCTGAATTGATGGAGAAATTTGACCTTTCTGAACGTCAGAGTCAGGCTATTCTTGATATGCGTCTTCGTCGTTTGACAGGTTTGGAACGCGACAAGATTCAATCAGAATATGATGAGTTAGTGGCATTGATTGCAGATTTGGCTGATATTCTAGCTAAGCCTGAGCGTGTTGTTCAGATTATTAAAGACGAATTAGAAGAAGTCAAACGTAAATATGCTGACCCACGCCGTACAGAATTGATGGTTGGTGAAGTTCTTTCCCTTGAAGATGAGGACTTGATTGAAGAAACGGATGTTTTAATCACCTTGTCAAACCAAGGCTACATCAAGCGTTTAGCACAGGATGAGTTTCAAGCTCAGAAGCGTGGAGGACGTGGGGTTCAAGGAACTGGCGTCAAGGATGATGATTTTGTACGAGAATTAGTTTCTACAAGCACTCATGATCGCTTGCTCTTCTTCACTAACAAGGGACGTGTTTACCGTCTCAAAGGCTATGAAATCCCAGAATATGGTCGTACTGCAAAGGGACTTCCAGTAGTCAATTTGCTTAAATTGGAAGAAAACGAGGCAATTCAAACTATTATCAATGTAACTAAGGACCAGGAGGCAGATAGCTATCTCTTCTTTGCAACCCGCCAAGGTGTTGTAAAACGGACTAGTGTGTCAGAATTTGCCAATATTCGCCAGAGCGGTCTGAAAGCTTTGAATTTGAAAGAAGACGATGAACTCATCAATGTTTTCTTAACAAATGGTCAAGCAGACATTATTATGGGGACTAAGTTCGGTTATTCTGTACGTTTCACTGAAACAGATGTTCGTAATATGGGCCGTACAGCAACAGGTGTTCGTGGTATCAATTTACGCGAGGGAGACCAGTTAGTTGGCGCTACTATGATTTCTGATGACCAAGAAGTACTCGTATTGACGGAAAAAGGTTTTGGTAAACGTACACCAGCCAGTGAGTATCCAACCAAAGGTCGTGGTGGCAAGGGTATCAAGACTCTTAAAGTTGCTGAGAAGAATGGTTCTCTGGCAGGTTTGACAACGGTATCTGGTGATGAAGATATTATGGTTATTACCGATACTGGCGTGATTATTCGTACAAGTGTTGCCAATATCTCTCAAACTGGTCGTTCAACCATGGGTGTAAAAGTGATGCGTTTGAATGATGAAGCGAAAATCATGACCTTTGCCTTGGTAGATGCTGCCGAAATAAAAGAAGAAAAGGAATAAATAATCATGTCAAAACGTGAAAAAAAGAAGAAGCGTAAAGGCTCTTTTTGGCGCAATCTTTTAACAGTTGTATTGATACTGATTTCCCTAGCGTTGATATTCAACACCTCTATCCGTAATTTTATTATCGGCTGGAATACGAATAAATACCAGATTAGCAATGTTACGACAGAGGATATCGAAAAGAATAAACAGGCTGAAACAACATTTGATTTCGATCAGGTTCAGTCTATTTCTACAGAGGCTATTTTAGCAGCTCAGTGGGATGCACAACGCTTACCTGTAATTGGTGGAATTGCGGTTCCTGAGCTTGGTATCAACCTTCCTATTTTTAAAGGGGTCTTCAATACTTCGCTCATGTATGGAGCTGGTACCATGAAGGAAAACCAAGAGATGGGGAAAGGAAATTATGCGTTGGCCAGCCACCATATTTTTGGTGTAACTGGTGCGGCAGATGTTCTCTTTTCACCGCTTGATCGTGCTAAAAACGGCATGAAAATCTATATTACTGACAAGACCAATGTTTACACCTACGTTATTGATAGTGTGGAAATTGTTTCGCCTGAAAGTGTCTATGTCATTGATGATGTAGAAGGACGTACAGAAGTTACCTTGGTAACATGTACGGACTATAATGCAACACAACGTATCATTGTAAAAGGAGTTCTTGAATCAACAACTCCATATAATGAAACTGCAAAAGACATCTTAGATTCCTTCAATAAGAGTTATAATCAGTATGATTATGGACAATAAAACATCTATATATTAAGAATAAAGAAGTGGTATAAGACTGAGGAGATATTCTTTGGTTTTATATGGCTTCTTTTTTTTGCAAGATTTTACGAATAGATAGGTGAGGAGGAAATTATGTATCAAATTGAATTTAAAGAAGAGGCCACTCTACCTAGAGAACGTTTAGTAGAAGTTGGAGCTGAGCGTCTCAGTAATCAGGAATTACTAGCAATTTTTATTAGAACTGGAACAAAAAAAGAACCTGTTTCTATTCTCTCCAATAAATTATTGAATCGTTTAGAGAGTTTAGCGGCTCTAAGAGAATTATCAATTGAAGAATTGCAAAGTTTGACTGGAATTGGGCGCGTTAAGGCGATTGAAATTAAGGCTATGATTGAACTTGGAAAACGTATCAATCAATCAGAGCTACTCTTAAATGAGAGAATTTTGGGAAGTGAGAAGTTGGGACGTAAGATGATTCATGAAATTGGGCATAAGAAGCAGGAGCATCTGGTTGCACTTTATCTTAATACACAGAACCAGATTATCAGTCAAAAAACAATTTTTATCGGGAGTGTTAATCGTAGCATTGCAGAACCACGTGAAATTTTGCATTACGCAGTAAAATGTATGGCAACATCGATTATCATCGTTCATAACCACCCGTCGGGTTCAGTACAACCGAGTAGGAATGATTTGCTATTTACGGAGAATTTAAAAGAGTCCTGCGAAAAGCTAGGACTGGTATTATTAGATCATTTAATTGTTGGAAATAAGGATTACTATTCTTTTAGAGAAGAAAGTGAGTTATTTTAAAGTTTATTGACAATATAGTAGAAGAGGTCTTTTTCAATCTCACGTTTACCGTAGAGTAGTTCAGGATGCCATTGAACCCCTAAAAATTTAGTTGGGTAGGCTGAATGAACTGCTTCAATAATCTGTTGATTATCCGATAGTGCAATGATTTCTAAGTCAGGTGCTAAGTCTTTGATAGCCTGGCGGTGAAATGAGTTTACACTCGGATCGGACTTATATATGTCGTAAAGTGGACTATTTTGAGTCAGTTGAATCGTTTGACTGACTTCTTGTCCGTCTATGTCTTGCCAATGTTCAGAAATTGATTGATGAAGGCTACCACCTTGAGCTACATTGTAGAGCTGTAGACCTCGGCAGATACCGAAGATAGGTTTCTGATTTTCTTGGGCAGCCCTTATGAGGGCTAATTCAAACTCGTCACGCTTTGGTAGATAGTTATCGCTGTCAATAGTCCTTTCTTCGTGATAGTAACTTGGCTGGACATTTTGTCCTCCTGTTAGGATGAGTTTATCAATAAGATGGATATAATATTTTGCCAAATCAGGCTCTGTAACAGGAAGGATGAGTGGGAGTCCGCCAGCATCTTCAATAGCTTGTACGAGGCAAGTCTGGGTATAAGAAAGCAGGGGTTCTGTATGATCCCCTGTTTTATATTCATTTCCAGAAATACCAATAACTGGTTTTTTCATTGCTTATCCTTTTCGCATAAAGTAGAGTAGTGTCTGTAATTCACTAGTCAAATCAACATACTGAACAACGACATCTTTTGGGACAGACAAGTTAACTGGTGAAAAGCTCAGAATCCCTTTAACACCAGCTTCAACAAGAATATCGGTCACTTCTTGTGCCTTGACGCTGGGTACCGTTAGAATGGCTGTCTGAGAGTTTGCTTCGCCGATACGTTCCTTGATTTCTGAGATTGCATGGATTGGGATATTTTCATCTGTCGTTCCAACAGCTGGATTATCATCTGCTTCAAAAGCCATGACTATTTTCATTTTATTTCGTTCGTGGAAGCGATAGTGTAGCAAGGCCCGCCCCATATTCCCGACTCCAACAAGCATAACATTGGTGATGGAGGTATCATTTAGAATATCCGCAAAGAAATCCATCAACTCTTTGACATTGTAGCCAAAGCCACGACGACCAAGCTCTCCAAAATAGGAAAAATCTCGGCGGACGGTAGCTGAGTCGATTCCGATAGCTTCGGCAATTTCTTTTGAACTAGCTTTTTCAATATTTCCTGCATAGAAACGTTTAAAAATGCGATAGTAGAGGGATAGACGTTTGGCAGTTGCGCGTGGAATATCAGATTTTTTATCGTTCTTCACTTTAGACTCCTTTATTTCGATAGAATACGCTTTATCGATTATTTATATATTAAACAGTTCTTTATTCTATTCTAGTCCAAGTTTGTGAAAAAATCAACAGATTGATTTTAAAAAAAGATTAAACAGGAAACTGTCTAATCTAGTGTTTGTAAATAGCGATAGAGATCCCCGATTGTCCCTTTGTAATCCAGAGCTTGTCCGTCTTGTGTAATGCTGGTAACTGGATAATAGTCTGGGAGGGTTAAGCAACCGGAAAAAGCCAGAATGGCTGCATCCTTATTCTCAAATGTTTGGATACGTTCTTGCTTGTAAGCGTCAAGATAGTGAATTTCAATCATACTAACCCTCTTTTGTAAAGATGTTACGGTCAATCAAGCTATCCATGAGGAAATAGAATTTTTCTTGAATAACCTTGTTACTTTCTGGTTTAAAAATGTTTACCAGATGAAGACCAGACTTGTCGGTAATGTTAATTTTAAAACCTGTTAGGTCTTGATTGATAATAATTTTCAAGAGGAATCCTTGGTTTGAATTTGGAATTTCTTCCAGAAGACGTGTAAGCTGATAGTGACCTGCTTTGCTTTGTTCAAAGGTGTTATCACGGAGTGTATATTTTTTGATAGCAGGGCTAATGTGATAAGTAAAATTACAATCTTTTAAGGTAACTGATTGTTGGAATGCCATTTTAACCTCCAAGTATTTTCTTTAGTTCGATGATAAGAGTATCTATCTCTTCTTTTGTATTGATTTCAGATAGGCTGATACGAATGGATTCTTTCAGACGATGGGAGTCTTTTCCATACATAGCTTCTAAAACATGGCTATTTTGGACAACACCTGCCGTACATGCGGAACCGCTAGAAACAGCGATACCTGCCAAATCTAGTTGCATGAGTAGTTGTTCATTAAGTTTACCAGGAAAACCGATATTAAGGACATGAGGGAGATGAGGTCCAGCCTGATTGAGATAATAGTCTAAGCCAGACAATCCCTTGATAATATGTTGTCGCAGTTCACTGACATGCTTATGATGCGTATCTAAGGACTCATATTGTTCTGTTAGGGCAGTTGCCATAGCAGCAATAGCAGGGAGATTCTCAGTACCTGCTCGATGTTGCTGTTCTTGCTTTCCGCCGTGGATCAAGGAATCAAATTTATGAACTTTACTATACAGGAATCCCATCCCCTTTGGACCATGGAATTTATGGGCAGAGGCTGCGAGGAAGTCAATTCCGTAGTCAGAGGGAGCAATTGCAATTTTTCCAATTGCTTGGACAGCATCTACATGAAAGACGGCCTGATGATCGGCTAGGAGCTCTCCAATTTCCTTGATGGGAAGTAGCTGACCGGTCTCATTGTTAGCAAACATGACGCTGACTAAAATAGTATCTGGTCGAAGGGCATCCTGAATTTGTTGAGCGGTGATTACTTGATCGACTGGTTGGATATAGGTTACCTCGAACCCAAACCGCTCCTCTAGATATTGCATGGTATGGAGGACAGCATGGTGTTCGATAGCCGTAGTAATCAGGTGTTTTCCTTTGGATTGATGTGCAAGTGCATAGCCTTGAATAGCTAAAGTATCAGCTTCGGAGCCTCCAGATGTGAAAATAATTTGTTCAGGAGAGGCGGAGAGAATCTGAGCAATCTCTTGACGACTTTGTCTAAGAGATTGATTGGCTTTTCGACCGCTTTGATGGATACTGGAGGGGTTTCCATAATTTTCTTGAGCCACTTCCATCATCCGTTGGAGTGCAGTAGGAGATAGAGCAGTGGTTGCTGCATTATCTAAATAAATCAAAGAGTTTACTCCTAGTTTTCTTTTTCAGGACTAGTAAATTTGAAAAGTGGGCTGAGTGGCTGATGTTCTTGGATACGGTGGATGGCATCTGCAATCAAGTCACTAGCTGTTAGGAAGGCGATATTTTTAGGATGCTGTTCTTTGCTTGCAACTGAATCGGTTACAAGAATCTCCTTGATTGGAGATGCATCCAACAACTCAGCAGCCGTTCCAGCAAACAAGCCATGGCTGGCAACTGCGTAAATTTCAGTTGCGCCACCTTCTTGGACAATTTTTGAAGCTTGAGAAAAAGTACGTCCGGTATTCAAGATATCGTCCACCAAGATAGCTTTTTTGCCAGCAACATCCCCAATGATATAGCCTTCAGCTCTCTCGGAATCATCTTGTGCGTAATCAATAATAGCGATAGGTGCATTCAAAAATTCTGCGATGTTGCGTGCACGTTTGATACCAGAATTTTTTGGACTGACAATCACGACGTCATCACCACAGAGACCTTTTTCCATGTAGTAAGATGCAAAAAGCGGTTCAGTGAGAAGGTTATCAACTGGAATGTCGAAAAATCCTTGAATTTGTGACGCATGTAGGTCCAGAGTCAATACACGGTCAACACCAGCTTTTACGAGCATGTTAGCAACCAATTTTGCTGTGATTGGTTCGCGAGGAGATGCTGTACGGTCTTGACGTGCATAGCCAAAGTAGGGCATAACCGCAGTGATTGAGTTAGCACTAGCACGTTTGCAGGCGTCAATCATAATTAGTAATTCCCATAAATGATTATTAACTGGGAAGCTAGTAGATTGAATGATGTAAACATCCACACCGCGAACTGATTCTTCAATATTGATTTGGATTTCTCCGTCTGAAAACTGGCGTGAAGATAGTTTTCCGAGAGGAAGACCTGCTGAAGCAGCAATTTTTTCAGCAATATCTCGATTGCTATTTAGCGAGAAAATTTTAATGTTGTTTTCACCAAGTGGTTGACTCATTTTTAAGTAACTCCTTTAAAACAGCTAGCTTTTATGGAAACCATAAAAGAATAATTTACAATAGATAGCTTTATTTTATCAAAAAAATGGAAATTTTTCAGTAACCAAACAAAAAAATCAGCCTTAACTGACTGATTTTTTACTGGCTGCTGTGCGTGCAACTTTGCTACTAGCGTATTTGAAATGGATTGCATTTTTTCGTAGAAATTCATCAAATAGGATTTTTCCTTCTTCTGCATTTGTGACTTCTAGTTCTAATTCATAGTCAATTTTGTCAGCATATGTGTTTTCATCGAGGGCCATGAGTCCGATAGAGGTTTCTTTTTCATAGCGCTTTGTAGTCAGACTGCCCCAGACAGCAAGTCTGTCAATCGGAACATCTGTTGCTGCGATGATATCGGCAATTTGTCCAGCAGGTAGTTGAAAGTTTTCTAATAGCTGTTGAGCAGCGTGGATGTCCAAAACTTGATTGTATTCTTGATTGCCAACTTCCTGTGGAATTTTTAAAGTCAGCTCTGCTATGTCCTCAAAAGTACGGATTCGGAGCGAAAAGCGGTTATTTTTCATATCAAGATTTGGAGTATCGATGTAGTGATTGGTTTGGAGGACTGGATTTACATCTGAAAAGTCAGCAAGTAGGCGTTTGTATTCTGATTTCGTCAATAAGGTTTTATACTCAATTTCAAGGTGGTTTTTCATGCAGTAAACCCTTTCAATGTGTTATAATAGAATGGTCTTTGTGTTATTCTAATACAATTTTATAGTTTTGACAAGAAAGGGGCCATATGGATTTTAATTGGGAAGAGTTTTTGGATCCCTACATCCAAACTGTTGGGGAACTAAAAATCAAACTGCGTGGGATTCGCAAACAGTACCGCAAGGCTAATCGTCATTCTCCGATTGAGTTTGTGACAGGTCGGGTAAAACCGATTGAATCTATCAAAGAGAAGATGGCCCTGCGGCATATCAAGTTGGAAAATCTTGCTCAAGATATGCAGGATATTGCTGGACTTCGGATTATGGTTCAATTTGTGGATGATATTGAAGAAGTGCTAGCGATTTTACGTAAACGCAAGGATATGCAAATTGTCCATGAACGCGATTATATCAATCATATGAAAGCTTCGGGTTATCGTTCCTATCATGTGGTGATTGAGTATCCGGTGGACACAATTAATGGCAATGTAACGGTTTTAGCAGAAATTCAAATCCGTACCCTTTCCATGAATTTCTGGGCGACGATTGAACATTCGCTGAATTATAAGTATAAGGGGAATTTTCCAGAAGAAATCAAGAAACGTTTAGAAATAACTGCAAAAATTGCCTATGAATTAGACGAGGAGATGCGAAAAATCCGCAACGACATTCAAGAGGCGCAGGCCTTGTTTGACCCTGCCCACCGTAAGTTGAATGACGGTGTTGGAAATAGTGATGACACAGATGAAGAATACAGGTAGATTAAAAATCGCTCTGCTCGCTAGCCGAAGTCCTCAGAGTGAAGCAGTGTCCAAAGAATTATGGACGAAATTAAAACAAGCTAATTTTATTTTGACACCCAAAAATCCAGATATTGTCATTTCCATTGGGGGAGATGGTATGCTGTTGTCAGCCTTTCATAAGTATGAAAAGTTGATTGATCGTGTGCGTTTTGTTGGAATTCACACAGGACATTTGGGATTTTATACAGATTATCGTGACTTTGAGGTGGACAAATTGATTGAAAATCTCAAGCTTGACAATGGTGCAAGGGTTTCCTATCCAATTTTAAATGTCAAAGTCAAAATGGCAGATGGTCGTGTTGTAGAGGCGCGTGCCTTAAATGAAGCGACAATCAAGCGTTTATCTAAAACGATGGTGGCAGATATTATCATCAATAATGTTCCCTTCGAACGTTTTCGAGGTGACGGAATTTCTGTCTCGACCCCAACTGGTTCAACAGCTTACAACAAGTCTTTAGGCGGCGCGGTCTTGCATCCGACCATTGAAGCCTTGCAAATAGCAGAAGTGGCTAGTTTGAATAATCGCGTTTATCGCACACTAGGGTCTTCAATTGTTGTTCCCAAAAAAGACAAGATTGTTATTGAACCCAAGCACAGTGATCGCTATTCAATTGCTGTTGATAATAAGACCTATGTCTATGACAACATTGAAAAAATTGAGTACCAGATTGATCAGTATAAGATTCACTTTGTTGCCACCCCAAGCCATACTAGTTTTTGGAATCGTGTGAAGGATGCCTTTATTGGAGAGGTGGAATAATGCGGTTTGAATTTATTGCGGACCAGCATACTAAAATTAAAACTTTTTTGAAAAAACATGGTGTTTCAAAAGGTTTGTTGGCCAAAATTAAGTACACAGGTGGCAATATTTGGGTCAATGGTATCGAACGCAATGCAACTTACTTGCTAGATATTGGAGATAGGGTTACAATTGACATACCTGCTGAAGAGGATTTGACTGGTAGTTTGAAGCCGATTTTCTTTCCGTTGGATATTGTCTATGAAGATGATCATTTTCTGGCGATAAATAAGCCGGTTGGCTACGCCTCCATTCCTTCTGCCTTGCATTCATCCACAATCGCAAATTTTGTAAAAGGTTATCTTATTGAGCAGAATTATGAGAATAAGCAGGTTCATATTGTGACTCGTCTGGATAGGGATACATCAGGCGTCATGCTGTTTGCCAAGCACGGCTATGCCCATGCACGACTCGATAAGCAGTTACAAGCCAAGCTTATTCATAAACGTTATTATGCTTTGGTGAAGGGGAATGGGCAGCTAGAAGAGACAGGGGATATTATTGCCCCTATCGGTCGTCCAGCAGATAGCATCATTACCCGTTGTGTGACAAAGAATGGAAAATATGCTCATACTTCCTATCGTGTTGTACAATCGTGGGGAGATATTCATTTAGTAGATATTCAACTACATACTGGGCGGACTCATCAGATTCGTGTTCATTTTTCTCACATTGGATTTCCGTTGTTAGGAGATGATATGTATGGTGGAAGTTTGGAATGTGGGATAGAACGTCAAGCCTTACATTGTCATAATTTAGCCTTCGACAATCCTTTTTCAGCCGAAAGGATTGATTTGGAAGCACCGCTTCCTGAGGATTTTCAGGCTGTTATCAATCAGTTAATAAGTAAATAAATTTAAGGAGTTTGTTCATGAAAATTTTTGAGCAATTAGCTACAAAGCTAGAGGGTAAAAAAGTACGTATCGTATTGCCAGAAGGTGAAGAACCACGTATCTTGCAAGCGACAAAACGTTTGGTAAATGAGTCGGATGTAGTACCCGTCTTGCTTGGAAACCCAGATCGTATTAAGATTTACCTTGACATTGAAGGGATTACAGAAGGTTTTGAAATTATTGACCCAGCTCATTATGATAGATATGATGAGATGGTAGCTGCTTTGGTAGAGCGCCGTAAAGGTAAGGTATCAGAAGAGCAGGCACATGAGTTGTTGAAAGATGTTAACTACTTTGGTGTTATGTTGGTATATATGGGCGTAGTAGAAGGTATGGTATCTGGTGCGATTCATTCAACCGCTTCAACAGTTCGTCCAGCTCTTCAAATCATTAAAACAGAGCCAGGTGTATCGAAAACATCAGGTGCCTTCTTGATGGTAAAAGGTGAAGAGCGTTATATTTTTGGTGACTGTGCTATCAACATTGATCCAGATGCTCAAACCTTGGCGGAAATCGCTATCAACTCAGCACGTACTGCTAAAATGTTTGGTATCGATCCAAAAGTTGCAATGCTTAGCTATTCAACAAAAGGTTCTGGCTCAGGTCCTAAAGTTGATAAGGTGGTTGAAGCAACTAAAATTGCTCAAAAATTGCGTCCGGAGTTGGATTTGGACGGTGAATTGCAATTTGATGCTGCCTTTGTCCCTGCTACAGGTAAATTAAAAGCACCAGGTTCGAGTGTTGCTGGTCAAGCGACTGTATTTATCTTCCCAGGTATCTCAGCTGGTAATATTGGTTATAAAATTGCCGAACGTATGGGTGGATTTGCAGCGGTAGGTCCTGTTTTACAAGGTTTGAATCAGCCTGTAAACGACTTGTCTCGTGGTTGTAACCCTGATGATGTTTACAACTTGACCTTGATTACTGCGGTTCAGGCTTTGGAGCACCGTTAATATGAAATTTTTATCACGATATTTTAAGGACTATATTAAGGAATCCATATTAGGTCCAGTTTTCAAACTATTGGAAGCTTGTTTTGAGCTTTTGGTACCATTAATTATCGCCTATATCGTTGATACAATTATTCCAAATGGCAGCCAGGGAAACCTGGTTGCTATGCTTTTTTTACTGGTTGGTCTAGCATGTATTGGAATTATTGTTTCACTAATAGCGCAATATTATTCAGCTAAAGCAGCGGTTGGAGTGACTAAAGAGCTGACGAATGACTTGTATCAGAAGGTTCTTTCCCTTCCCAAGTCTAGCCGAGATATTCTTTCCTCATCCAGCTTGCTGACACGATTGACCAGCGACACTTTACAAATTCAAACGGGTATTAATACTTTTCTTCGTTTGTTTTTACGTGCTCCAATTGTCGTATTTGGTTCGCTCATCATGGCATTCTATATTAGCCCAAGTCTATCTGCCTATTTTCTAGGAATGATTATCCTATTGATTTTTATAGTGACAGTCATTTCTGTTATGACCAGCCGTATTTATCAATCGATGCGAAAAGAATTAGATGGTTTGGTGGGGCAGGTACGTGAGACAGTGACTGGTTGGCGAGTGATTCGTGCATTTGGACAAAGAGAGCGGGAAATTAAGGCTTTTCAAGGCATAAATCAGATTTATAAGAAGCAACAGTTGCAGGCAGGTTTTTGGTCTAGTCTTTTATCACCATTGACATTTTTAGTGGTCAACAGCACTTTACTCATTCTCATCTGGCAGGGAAATATAGCCATTTCACACAATTTGTTGGAACAGGGGATGTTGGTCGCTCTTATCAACTACCTTTTACAAATTTTAGTAGAATTGGTCAAGATGATTATGGTCGTGTCTACTCTCAACCAGACCTACATTTCAGCACAGCGTATTCAAGAGGTGTTTGAACAAGAATCTGAGGATGTAGAGTCTAGTTTGCCAAAAGTGGTTAGCGAGGATAAGGAGATCATTTTTTCTGTGCGTCATCTTTCCTTTTCTTATCCAAAATCTGCTGAGGAGTCCCTGTCTGACATTGCTTTTGACTTACGTAAGGGACAGTTTATGGGAATTATCGGGGGAACTGGGTCAGGTAAGTCTACCCTAGTAGATTTATTGCAGGCATTCTATTCAGTGCCAACAAATCAGCTCTCTCTCTTCATTGACGGAAAAAGTCCTAAGAATTTAAAAGAATGGCGGCAGCGAATTGCCATCGTTCCGCAACAGGCTCAGCTTTTTGCTGGAACTATTCGTTCTAATCTATCTTTAGGATTGGAAGAAATATCTGATAGTGACCTATGGTCTGCATTAGAAATTGCTCAAGCTAAATCTTTCATAGAAGACAAGGGTGGTTTGGATAGCCCTGTCGAAGCCTTTGGGAAGAATTTTTCTGGTGGACAGCGTCAACGTTTGACCATTGCACGCGCTATTTTACAGAAAGCACCGATATTGGTTTTAGATGATGCGACCTCTGCTTTGGATTATCTGACAGAGAGTCAGTTATTGGCTGCGATTCGCCAGGAATTACCAGGTCAAAACTTAATCATGGTGTCACAAAGAACCAATAGTTTACGGACAGCTGATCAGATTTTAGTCTTGGAACAAGGGCGTCAAGTTGGACTTGGTCGCCATGAGGAGTTGCTGAGAAGCTCTGCTATTTATCAAGAAATTCACCAATCGCAACAACAAGGAGAGGAGGATAGCTATGAGACAATCTAGTTTTAAGGAACTGGTCAGATTGGTTTTACGCCAACCTCTTCGAATGTCCTTGATGTTGGTGGGAACTTTGGTGCAAGTGCTTCTGACAGTTTATCTGCCGATTTTGATTGGTCAGGCAGTCGATGCAGTATTGATAGCAGATGGTCAGGTCTTACTCGGTATCTTAGGCAAAATGGTAATGGTTATCTTGCTTAATACGCTGGTGCAATGGTACTTACCTTTGGTAACCAATCGCTTGGTTTACGGAATGGTGGCCGATTTGCGTGAACAGGTCTATGTGAAGCTGCACCAGATGCCCCTATCTTATCTTGATCGTCAATCAGTCGGTGATTTGGTGGCTCGTTTTTCAAGTGATAGTGAGCAATTAACAAATGGTCTCTTGATGATTTTCAATCAATTTTTCATTGGTATCTTGACTATTTTCCTAACTATTTTCACTATGGCTAGGCTTGACTTGACGATGATGTTGCTGGTTGTGGCATTAACTCCAGTTTCTCTGCTTGTGGCACGCTATATCGCTAAGAAATCCTATGGTTATTATAGACAACAGACTCAGGCACGTGGGAAGCAATCTCAGCATTTGGAAGAGTCCATCAGTCAATTGACACTGGTTCAATCTTTCAATGCTCAAGAGCAATTTACGCAAGGTTTTCAAGTTGTGAATGACCAGTATGCGACCTATTCCCAACAGGCTATCTTTGCCTCTTCAACGGTCAATCCAAGTACGCGGTTTATCAATGCTATTATTTATGCCTTACTTGCAGGACTTGGCGCGCTGAGAATTATGGCAGGAAATTTTACAGTGGGGTCTCTGGCAACTTTTCTCAATTATGCTAGTCAGTACAGCAAGCCTTTTAATGATATTTCCTCGGTCCTATCGGAATTGCAGAGCGCCTTAGCTTGTGCAGACAGACTGTTTGCTATCTTGGCTCTAGATAGCATTGATGATCAGGCTGAGCGGAAAATTGACTCTGAGGAGCTGAAGGGAGCTATTTCCTTTGAAAATGTGTCTTTCTCCTATAGCCCTGACCGTTCTCTGATTGAACATCTGGACATTGCTGTCAAAGCTGGCCAAAAGGTAGCCATTGTTGGACCTACTGGTGCTGGTAAATCAACCATGATTAACCTGCTTATGCGCTTCTACGATGTAACGGCTGGTCAAATTACTTTAGATGGGGTTCCGATTAGCCAGTACAGTCGTGAGGATCTTCGCAGACAGATTGGGATGGTTTTACAGGAGACTTGGATCAAATCTGGTACTATTCATGATAATATTGCCTATGGCTATCCAAATGCCACGCGGGAATTGGTCATTGAGGCGGCTAAGGCAGCTAATGCAGATTTCTTTATTCGTCAGCTTCCACAGGGTTACGATACGGTTTTGGCAGATGGAGGAGAGGGCTTATCCCAGGGACAATGTCAGCTTTTGTCTATTGCGCGTGTCTTTGTTAAAATACCTAAAATCCTGATTTTAGATGAGGCGACGTCCTCTATTGATACACGGACAGAAATTTTAGTACAGGAAGCATTTGCCAAATTGATGGAAGGACGGACCAGTTTTATTATTGCTCATCGCCTATCAACCATTCAATCAGCTGACTTGATTTTGGTCATGGTGAATGGAAAAATTGTTGAACAAGGGAATCATGAAGTATTGATGGCTGAACAAGGCGTTTATTATCAAATGCAAACAAGTCAGCAGACAGAGGAGGATGAAAGTGTTAGATAAATTAAACTTACAACCGATTACGGTTTTAGATGACTATCAAGCTACAATGCTCAATGAGAAAGAGGTGCTACTGACTACTAAGGTGACGGAAAAATCTCTCAATCCATACGGCATAGCACATGGAGGCTTTCTTTTCACATTGGCAGATTCAGTTGCAGGTCTGACAACGGTAGCAAGGGGGGCTTATTCTGTTACCCTACAGTCCAATATCCATTATATGAAGGCAGCTAATCTTGGTGATACCTTATCAGTAATAGGCTCTTGCACACATGATGGAAGCAGGACAAAGGTCGTCGAAGTTAAGATAGAAAACCAAGATAAACAGCTACTTGCTTCAGCAAGCTTTACCATGTTTGTAACAGGTAAAGTAGAATAAAATTCTTCGAACATCAAAAACAGACAGTCTTGGCTAGATTTAGAGAAACAAATTCATTCGCTCAATCTCCAACCTCCAAAGTTTCCTCAAACCTTTGGAGGTTGTCTGATTATGTGACTTTTAGTCCGTCACGCTCCGTAAGGTGCGTGACAAATAAACCACCCGCTATGCGGGTGTGCGACGAAGGTTATACCAAAAAAACTCCAAACGCGATACAATAAAGGTGTTCAAGCCTATTGTAAAGCGAGAGGAGAAAAGTATGGCACAAAAGGCACATAGTTTATCACATACAAAGTGGCTGTGTACATACCACATTGTCTTCACCCCTAAGTATAGACGAAAAATCATCTATAATCAATATCGAAGTAGTTTGGGAGAAATATTCCGACGTTTGTGTAGTTATAAAGGCGTAG
>NZ_JAIJZP010000004.1:0-132127 GCF_019754175.1 Streptococcus sp. 2018162
CAAGAAAATAGTCCAAGATAATAGAGATAAAAAGAAAAACACAGACAGTACGGCTGGATTTCATCAAAATCAGCTTGAATCTATCTGTGTTTTTTATTTACTGGCTAGTTTTTGCCCAGCCTCTTTTTTCCATACAACATTAGAACTTACCATGGTTGGTTAAGTCTTTTTTGTCTGGCATGACTTCCTTGTTGTCCCAATGCTCGACAATCTTATCGTCTTTGAGGCGGTAGATGTCAAAATGGGCGTAGTCCTGACCTGCAATCCAGACTTTTGAATAAGCCACGACGTAGTCACCCTGTCCCATCACCTTAAAGACAAAGTCGTAATTGACTTGATTCTCTACAAGATAGTCCTTGTAGGCTGCACCGCCTTGAGCGATTTCTTGGTTGTGCTGAATCAGATCAGCTGACACATAGTCCTCGAACTTGTCGATTTCCCCATTTTGAAGGACATCTGCCAAGAAACGACGGACGATTTTCTTGTTGTCCTCAGTCTTATCTAGGTCTGTCAGCTCAAAGTCTGCGTAAATCGGGTCTGTTTCACCAATGTTTTTTGGATAGGCATCGATAACATCCCAATGTTCAACAATACGACCATTTTCATCCGAACGGAAGATGTCCGCCGTCACCCATTCAGCCGCACCGTCATTGAGTTTCTGGTGGACATGAACAAAGACAAAATTCCCATCTTCAATAGCACGCACAATGTTGATTTCACGCTTGGGATTCCGTTTGAAAAAGTCCTCAAAGAAAGCCGCAAAGCCCTCTTTTTCATCAGGCACACCCGTACTGTGCTGGGTGTAGCTAGCCCCCATATAGTTGTCTTGTGCTTCCTTGATTTCCCCGTCCCGAATGCCACGAAGGTAAAGATTTTTAGCGTTATCTAGTTGATGTGACATGATGTTCTCCTATTTTAACAATCCTTCTTGTTCCAAATATTCCCTCGCCACTTGCTCTGCCGACTTGCCTTCCACATCAACCGCATAGTTCATCCGCGTCATCTCCTCGGTCGAGATTTTGCCTGCCAAGACTCCTAGGACTTGCTCCAACTCAGGGTATTTCTCTAGGGTTTCTTTGGACAATAGCGGAGCGGCCTGGTAGGGTGGGAAGAGCTGTTTGTCGTCTTCCAGGATTTTCAATTTGTAAGTGACCACCTTGCTATCTGTAGAATATGCTTCGATAATCTGCACATTACCACTCTTAATGGCTTCGTAGCGAAGGGCTGGCTCCATAGTCTTGACATTGAGTTGAAGATTGTAGAGATTTTTTAGACCGATATTACCATCTTCTCGGTCGTTAAACTCTAATGAGAAACCTGCGACAGCTGTCTGCTGCACTTTTGCCAAATCCGAAATCTTTTCAATGCTATTTTTCTGAGCATAGTCTTCTGTCACTGCCAAGGCAAAGGTATTTTGGAAGGCCATTGGTGCTAGATACATTAGACCATCCTGCTCCAGAATCGCTTCTTTAGCATAAGCATAAACCTCCTCAGGATTCGTTGATAAATCCGTTGGTGAATTTTTCAAAAGAGTACTTGTAATGGTCCCTGTGTACTCAGGATAAATATCAATAGAACCTGATTTGAGTGCTTCATACAGGAAGCTAGTCTTTCCGAAATTAGGTTTTATCTCCACCTTGATGTCTGTCTGGTCTTCAATCAACAACTTATACATATTGATGAGAATTTCAGGTTCTGCACCGAGCTTCCCTGCAATGACCAACTGTTTTGTGGAAAAGTTAAGCATGGGAACATAACTAGCTCCAACAGTAAATAAAGTCACCAATAGAGCCAACAGAATTGTTTTGGGTTTCTTGTCCTGCAACAGACGAATGCCATAACCGAAAAGTACAGCAAGGACAGCCGACGATACCGCACCAATCAAAATCAAGGCTGAATCATTGCGGTCAATTCCAAGTAGAATAAAGGAGCCAAGGCCCCCAGCACCCACCAAGGCCGCCAGAGTCGCCGTTCCGATAATCATAATGGATGCTGTCCGAATCCCTGACATCAAAATAGGCATGGCAAGTGCTAACTTAAATTTTTTCAACTTCTCCCATTTATTCATACCAAAAGCGGTTGCTGCTTCTTCCAGGGAAGGGTCGATTTCTCCAAGGCCTGTCAATGTCCCCTGCAAGATAGGAAAGATAGCATAAATAACGAGTGCTACTACTGCTGGCAAGGTTCCGATTCCCATAAAAGGAATGAAAAGACCAAGCAAAGCAAGGGATGGAATAGTTTGGAAGATACCTGTTATTTGCAGACTCCACTCAGTCAAGCGTTTTTTACTAGATAAAATCAGTCCCAAAGGTACTGCAATTGCAATCGCAATAATCAAAGCCAGAAGGGAGATGCGAAGGTGTTCAAAAAGAGCGATTCCCCACTCATCCTTGCGTTCTATAAAGGTTTCAAATAGGTTCATTACATACCTCCTCGAGCTCTGATAAATTCCTTGACAAAATCATTGGCAGGATGATTCCTCAATTCATCAGGACTTCCTAATTGCACAACTTGTCCATCTTGCATGAGACAGATGCGATCCGCCAATTTAACCGCCTCATCCATATCATGAGTAACGAAAACCGTTGTCATCTTGAATTCCTCATGTAACTCCTTAATCAAGTCCTGCAACTGAGCCTTACTGATTGGATCTAGAGCTGAGAAAGGCTCGTCCATGAGCAAGACTTTCGGATTGGCAATGATGGCACGCAAAATCCCAATCCGCTGTTTTTCTCCCCCAGATAAGTCCTTGGGCAAACGCTCCAGATAGCTGTCTGGTTCCAAGCCAACCTTGGTCAAGAGCTCTCTCGTCCTCGTCAAGGTTTCTTCCTTGTTCAAGCCCTTCATCTCAGGAATAAGAGCAATATTTTCAGCTACCGTCATATTTGGAAAAAGGGCTATCTGCTGAAGGACGTAACCTGTCTCCAAACGTAATTCACGCAGGTCGAAATCCTTAAGTCGCTTACCTTGAAAAAAAACCTCTCCCTCAGTCTGCTCAATTAGACGGTTAATCAATTTCAACGTAGTTGTCTTTCCACTACCACTCGGTCCAATCAAGACAAAGAACTCCCCTTCTTGAATATCAAAGGTCAAATTTTTCAAGATTGGTCCGCTAACCTTACAAGTCAGGGATACATTTTGATAATCAATCATCATTTTCTCCTTTTAAAATAGCCATGAGACTCTGACTGTAGCGCTGAATTAATCCTAGCATAAGCTCCTGTTCCTCCTGACTGAGTTGAGACAGCGCCTTATTTTCCGCCTCCTCTAAGGGGTCCAAAATGCGACTAGCAAATTGCTGCCCCTCCTCTGTCAATTTAATTTTCTTATGTCGCTTATCTACTGGATTCTCCTCTAAAACTACCAGGCCTCCATCCAAAAATTTCTTTACAGTAGCATTGACAACTTGTTTGCTTGAATAGGTCTTCTTGCTGACCCAATTCTGTGTCACACCTCCGGGATTATAATAAATCCACATGAGAATGGATAAGCATTTTGCATTGAGCCCATGCCGGCGAGCGTAGCCCTCATAGAGCCCAACTTGCTGGTCAAACATACGAGCATAATCCTTACTTCTTTTCCTAATTTCTGTCATCGTCACCCTCCCTATTAAGCACAATCACCTTGCCAAAAGCCTCTGACCCCTCCAAATAGCGATGCGCTTCTTGTATAGTATCTAGACTGAACACCTTCTCAGGCCCAACTGGCAACCTAGTCGGTTCCGTCGTTTCCTCGACCACTCCGACCAATTCAATCCCTAAAATTCTCGGAAAGACAACACTTGGTGACAAGCCTTGTCTGGTAAAAATCTCCGAATGATTGATACCAAACCCTTTGATTTTTACCAAGGACCAGCCTGTTTTGACCTGTGGCTTTGCTACTTCTCGTACCTCCAAAACCTCTGGACCACCTGCTTTTGAAACTACAACGGCTTTCATAAACTGTCCTCCTTCATCGAATTAGTCAAAGTTTTTTACCATTTTATCAAAAAAAGAAAATTAGTCAATCACTTTGACTAATGTTTTAGTAATTTTTGATAGTTTTCTTTATCCTCATCTTTGAAAACATTAAAAATTACCTTGATTTCTGGATGTTCTTTGATAAAATTCCGCACAGTTCTGACCGCAATCTCCGCAGCCAACTGGTTGGGAAAACGAAACTCGCCTGTACTGATGCAGCAAAAGGCTATGCTGGTCAGCCCATTTGCAACAGCCACTTCCAAACTTTTTTGATAAGAGGAGGCGAGCAGTGCTTCATCTTGAGAACGAACCTCTGTCTGAATAATCGGTCCAACTGTATGAATGACATAATTAGCTGGCAGATTGTAGGCTGGCGTTATCTTGGCCTGACCTGTTGCTTCCAAGTGCCCTTGAACCTTCATAAGTTGATAACAAGCCAGCCGCAGTTGAAGACCCGCCTGCGAATGAATGGCATTATCAATACAGCGGTGATGCGGGACAAAGCAGCCCAAGAGCTGACTGTTGGCTGCGTTGACAATAGCATCTACCTGCAAGCTAGTAATGTCTCCCTGCCAGATATAAATCTGCGGCTCCACTTCCTGCAAATCGGATAGACCAGTCAGGTTTTTCTGAGTCAATTTTTCCTGTAAATAGGCATCTTGCAAGGTCCAAAACTCTGCTGGCATGACCTTGGGCTCCCAGATGTTCATCAAGGCGCGCAAGGCCCATTCTTGCTCTTCCTGAGTCTGAGGTAGGTCCAAGTCAGGTGCCAGATAGTGAAGCAATTTTTCTAGTTTTTCCATGCTCTTACAACCTCCTGCATATCTTGGTGAAAAGTCAGAATCCCTTCACGCTCTGGGTCTTCTAGATTGACCCGAATCAGACTGGCATTTGGCAAAATCTGATTCAAGCGTTCAAAGGGAAACTTGATAATGGTCGGCGTATTGTAGCCCACGCCCAACTCCAAAAAGACAATTTTCTTCGCCGCATTTTCCTGTAAAAATGCCAGATAAGCCGATTCCTGCTTGTGCCAGTTGGCATCTTCGACAAAACGATTGTCCACTCGCAGACGGCTCATCATATCTGCCCCACACTTAGGACATGTGGGAATATCTTCTCGTCTGACTTCCAATCCCTGACGGTTGGCAAGCAGAGTTTCCAAGGTCGCTTGATTGGTATAAACACCGTCATGACAGGGAACAGAACATTGAAACTCACCGTAATTGCCCTGGACTTCAAAGATATTTTCCTTATCAAACCCTGCCTTTTCAAACTGACTATCCACATTGGTTGTGATGACGAAGTAATTCTTGTCCGCCAGCAGCTCATACAAATCTTGATAAAGCGGCAGACTGCCTGTCTGGTAACGATTGAGATAGAGGTGCTGGCTCCAGTAGCCCCACTTTTTCTCCTTGGTCGCAAAGGGATAAAAGCCAGCAGAATACATATCTGTCAGCCCATATTCCTTGATAAACGGTGCAAAGTTTTCCTCAAAACGTTGGCCTGAATAGGTCAAACCTGCTGAACTGGACAAACCCGCACCTGCACCAATCACGATTGCATCTGCTTCTGCGATTAATTTTTTAGCTTGGGTCATTTTTTTATCATCTGTCATCTTCATCCTCTTTCTGTCTTCTTTCCTTGCTTTTTTCCAGCTCTGCCCTTATACTAACACTAACAGTATCTTTTGGAAAGTATGCACCTTAAAGTAGGGTAGTTACCTCAAGGTAAGAAATGTCTACTTTCAAGGAAAATTAGACTAAAGTTTTTTGAAAAAAATTTTGGAGGAAGCCATGACCAGTAAAAAATTACCCCAAACTCTACCAGCCTGTCCCGTCGAAACAACCTTGCTGTTGATTGGCAGCAAGTGGAATATTCTCATCCTACGCGACCTCATGGACGGCACCAAACGCTTTGGAGAGTTGCAACGTTCCATTGGCTCCATTAGTCAAAAAGTCCTGACCAGCAACCTGCGGGACCTCGAAGCTAAGGGCGTGGTGGACCGCAAGGTCTATCCAGAAGTCCCACCCCGTGTGGAATACTCTCTAACCGAACTCGGACACTCCTTAAAACCAATCCTGGATTCCATGTCGGACTGGGGAGAATGGTACCAAGAACAACAAAACTAGCCTAGAACATTCTAAGCTAGTTTCTTTTTATCCTTCAACTGTTTCTGAGGCAGTTTGGCTTGCTACTTCTGAAACTGTTTCTGATACAGGTTCGATGATGACATCATCAATTGTAAGCTCAATATCTTCAGATACAACTACAGCATCCTCAATATCTTCTTCTGCCAAATCCACTGTCGGAGCTTTAGCAGTTTTTGCCTTGATAGCTTCCAAAATGTCAGCCGTTGACAAGTTTTGTTCCGCAATTTTTTCCTTGATTTGCTCAAAGGTTTCCAAGGATTTTTCCTTACCAGACTTGACCAAATCTTCTACTGTCAATTCACCAGTTTCAAGTTGAGTTTTTACTTCGGTAAATCGTTCAGTCGCTTGTTTACCCAAGTCCTGTGCCTTAGTGACAAAATCAGCATTGATTTCTTCATGGTTTTCTTTATAGTCATTAGCAAAGTTTACAACTTTTTCTTTGACTGTTTTACCAGTTTTACTTGCTAGAAAGGCAGCTGCAGCCGCTCCTCCTGCCGCCCCTAACAAAAGGCTAGTCCACACGCTACTAGATTTTTTTACCATTTTTTTCTCCTTTCTTACCTAAGAGAGATGAGAGAGTTGACAGAGCTGAAAGAGCTCCGCCGGCTTTTACAGTACTTGCTCCAGCAGACTTAGCTTTGACTGTCAAATCACGCGCTGAAGCATTCAGATCTGATACAGAAGTTGACAAGTCAGCTACCGCTACAAAAAGAGGATCAAGGGTCGAAACCTTACCATTTACATCTTCGACTAAGACATTGGTTTTAGCCAAAAGCTCGTTGGTCTGATAGAGAGTCACATTGACATCGCTGGTCAAGACCTTAAGCGTTTGCTGGGCTTCATCTGTCACCGTACCCAATTTTTTCAACAACAAAACAATATATACTGCCACCGCCGCGATGGACAAGGCAATAATCAAGACAGAAATTTCAATAATCATATCTTCTCCTTTAGGGTTGATAGAATGGAATAGAAGACTTTCTTCTCCGCAACACAACCATGATAATACCAACGAGGATTAACACCCCAGATAGCCATTGTGAAATACGTATTCCCAAGAACATGAGGCTGTCCGTCCGCAAGCCTTCTATCAAAAGGCGACCACAACCATACCAGACTAGGTAGAAAGCTGTAATTTCTCCCTGTTTAAGGAATTTTGGCCGTCTACGTAACACACAAACCAAGCCAAAACCTAGCAAATTCCAGAGAGACTCAAACAAGAAGGTTGGTTGACGGTAGGCACCATCAATATACATCTGATCTCGGATAAAGGCTGGCAGGTAGTTCAAACTTTCTACTGCCTTGCCATAGGCCTCTTGGTTAAAGAAATTTCCCCAACGACCGATTGCCTGAGCAATCATGACTGATGGCGCTACAATATCCAAAAAATCCAGGGTATTAATAAAGCGATACTGGGTAAAGAAATAAAGGACGATTGCACCTGTAATCAAACCACCATAGATGGCAATACCACCGTTCCAGATAGCGAAGATAGATAAAATGTTATCCTTGTATTCGCTCCATGAAAAGGCTACATAGTAAATCCGTGCCCCTGTGATAGAAAGCGGAAATGCGATTAGAATAAAATCTAAAATATCATCCTGACGGATTTTCTTTCGTGGTCCCTCTTTTGTCGCCAGATAAACACCTAGAATCAGACCAAGCAAAATGCAGATTGCATACCAACGAATTTCTAAGGGACCTAATTTAATCGCAATAGGATCCATATTAAACCTCTTCTCTATTGTGTTCAATTAGATTGGACAAGCGTTCTTCGAAAATCTTCGTTGCATCAAACCCCATCTGTTTGGCACGGTAGTTCATGGCTGCGGCTTCAATTACGACAGAAATATTTCGACCGGTTTTTACAGGAATACGTATTTGTGGAATAGCAATTCCTGCTATTTCGATAGTATCGCCAGAATTTCCCAAACGGTCAAATACCTTACCTGTTTCAAAATTTTCAAGATAGACAGCTAATTGCACTTCTGATGAATCTTTCACGGCACTAGCACCGTATAGACTCATGATGTCGATAATACCGACTCCTCGAATCTCTAATAAGTGGCGCAGAATTTCCGCAGGCTCACCCCAGAGAGTGACATCGTCTTTTGCATAGACATCAACACGGTCATCAGCCACCAATCGGTGTCCTCGTTTAACCAACTCAAGACCAGTCTCACTCTTACCGATACCAGAATCACCCTGGATAAGCACACCCATACCGTAAATATCCATCAAGACACCGTGTACACTCGTCCGCTGAGCCAGGCGACTATCCAAGTAAGAAGACAATTCTCCCGATAGACGACTGGTTGCTGTCTTGCTTCGACAGATAGCAATTTGTTTTTCTTTTGCAGCCTTGTACATCTCCTCAGGGATTTCCAAGCCACGTGCCACTATGACAACAGGGGTTTCTGGCTGGAACATCTGAGAAAGAACCTGATAGCGGTTATGGGCAGTCATGGCCATCAAATAAGACCATTCCTTCATCCCTATCAACTGGATGCGCTCTGGAGCATAGTAATCAAAATAGCCAGTCATTTCCAATCCTGGTCGGGTAATATCCGCCGTCGTAATTTGCTTTTGCAGGAGCTCTTCCGTACTGTAAGCACATTCAATCCGCAGATTATCGACCAAATCTTTCACATAAACGGTCATTTCTTCCCTCACTTTCAGTTTTATTATATTATACCATAAGCTAGGGGTTGGGGGAAAAACAAGTGGCTGATTTGGTAAAAAGAATGAGTTTCTTTCTTTTTCTCACAAAATTAGCAAAACTTCCACAGATTAAATGCACCTCTCTCCCAGTGCTACATATTTCTAACAAATCTGTTATACTTTATATAGATCAATACTTACTACTAAGGAGAAAATCATGGAACCATTGTTTCTCACACCTGTTATGCACGAAAAAATTTGGGGGGGCAATCGCCTAAGGACCAACTACCACTACGACATTCCTAGTGAAAAGACTGGTGAATGCTGGGCTATTTCTGCCCATCCAAATGGCGTAACAACAGTCTCAAACGGTCAATATAAAGGAAGAGGACTGGATGACCTCTATCAGAATGAAAAACATTTATTTGGCAATCCAACCGATGATGTCTTTCCATTATTAACAAAAATCCTTGATGCAGACGATTGGCTCAGCGTTCAAGTCCATCCCGATGATAGCTATGGCTTGGCTCACGAAGGCGAACTGGGCAAGACAGAATGTTGGTACATTTTGGAAGCTGAAGACGGAGCTGAGATCATTTATGGTCACAATGCCCAATCCAAAGAAGAACTCCGTCAGCAAATCGAAGCTGGAGATTGGGACAAGCTGTTGACCCATGTACCCGTCAAAAAAGGTGATTTCTTCTTTGTACCAAGCGGCACCATGCACGCCATCGGTAAGGGAATCCTGATTTTAGAAACCCAACAATCTAGCGATACAACCTACCGTGTCTATGACTTTGACCGCCGTGACGATGCAGGCAACCTCCGTGAACTACACATTGAGAAATCGATTGATGTCCTGACCATCGGACCTGTTGCTAACTCAACACCTGCCCACCTCAAAGCGGGCAATCTTGACTCGACACTTCTGGTTGCCAATCCCTTCTTTACCGTATATAAATGGAATATCCAACAAGAAATCAAAATGGAACAGACAGTTCCTTACCTGCTTGTCAGTGTCATCGAAGGGGAAGGTGCCATCCAAGTCGGTGAAACCAGCTACCCACTTCAAAAAGGAAGCCACTTTATCTTACCAGCCGATGTGACAGACTGGACATTTACAGGACAAATGGAAATTATCGCAAGCCACACAAACTAAACATACAAAAAACTTGAGCCTTTAAACTCAAGTTTTTTGCATTATTCAAACCAAGACTTATTTATCTTTTCCGCTTCTTTTATCTTACGTGGACCTGTTCCATAGCGTTCCGCGTCCCTATCTTCCTTATAAGGTAAAAAATAAGCTGCTGCAATATAGAGAGCAATCAGAAGGAGGAAGGATTTGCCTAAGAGGAGGCCTGCAATAAATATAGCGCGTGTTACCCAGGATTCCCAGCCCAATTTATGCGCTATGCCGGCAAGAACCCCAGATACTATCTTCCCCTGCCTTACTTTATATAATTCAATTGACATCTTTTATTCCTTTCACGTAAAAGCCCCCTTGACCTGTTTGTACTTTCAAGAAAAGTAAATCATTGCCAGATTTTTCAAACTGATAGGGACTATTTTTCTTTTTCCGGTTAACCAAGACATGACCTGATTGCGACTCAATCTGTCCCCGAATTCCCTGGCCTTTGCCAGTTTGTAAAGTCAAGGGAGCCTGAGCTAGTTGCACATACAAGTGTTGGGGATAACCACCGCAAGTCGTCAAGCGAATATCCTGTTGTTTTTTATCCCTTGAACTGCGGATAGAAATATCTTCAAATGGTAAGTAATCCAAGCGAGCATCTGCTTGACCAAGTTCTACATCTAGTACTGACATCCATTCCTGAGGTAAGTTGATTGTCAAACGACAGGCCAAACTACTGTGAAAATAAAGCCCCTTTTTTTCAACATAAAGACGAGGAAGCTTATCTTCTGGTGCATCTTGATTGTAGCAAATCTCCACACTAATCTGATTATTTTTAGACTTAGCCAAAGTTAGACGTCCCTCAGATAATTTTAAAAAGAGTGATTCAATCCCTTCAAAACTATAGGATTGTTTCAATTTGGAGGAAGCAAAGACCTTAAAACTTGGCAAGGTAAAATTCAATTTTACTTTTTCTTCCACAAAAAGAAAGTCTGGTTCTTGATTCATTTCCTTAAAACAGGCACGCGCCTCTTCCTTGGTCAAGACACCTTTTTCATATAACTCAATTAAGCGTTCTTCTCTCTTTTGCGTCATAGACTCACCTCAATTCTACTCTAGTATATCACATTTCTCCACAAAAAAATCAGCCCGAAGACTGATTCTCTATTCTTTCAAAGTAAGTTTTCCCCTACACTTCCCACATCGGTATTTTTTTAGGTCAATGCGGCGCTTGCGCTGGTAGACTTGTCCACAGGACTGACAGGTATACAGCAGGCTTGGCTTGGCAGCTTGTTCCAGTTTGGGAACATAGCGCAGGCCGTCCACCGCAGCTAACAGTTCCTTGAAGTCCCTGTCTCCGTGCCGATAGCCTTTCTTCTCAAAGTAGAGATGGTAGTGGCAGAGCTCGTGGCGGACAATCTTCCGAAAGACTTCTATGCCTTGCTCCTCCAAGTGCTTGGGATTGAAATCCAAATGCCCATCTCTTGGAAAAAAGCGCCCACCTGTTGACCGCAGTCGCCTGTTCCAGATTGCTACATGCCGAAATTCCTTACCGAAGTCTTGCAAGGAAACTTCTTGCACATACTTATTCAGATCCATTTGGTTTCAAAAGGCTAAGGCCGATACGGTTGCGTTTGATGTCCACTTCAACCACCCAGACCGTTACGATTTCCCCAACAGCGAGGACTTCGCTAGGATGCGGCAAGGCTTGTTGGCGTCCATTCTTATCCCGTTTGCGCTTGACCATGCGTGAAATGTGGACCAAGCCATCTTCATGGACACCGATATCCACAAAGGCTCCAAAGTCCACAATATTGCGGACTGTACCTTGCAATTCCTGTCCGACTACCAGGTCCTTAACATCCAAGACATCTTGACGGAGGACTGGTGCCTCAAAGTCATCCCGTAAATCACGACCAGGTTTGAGCAAGTCTGCGATGATGTCCTTCAAGGTTTCCTGACCGATACCGATTTTTTCAGCCGTATCTGCGATAGCCACCTGCTTCAATTTTTCCTGCGCAGCCTCATCTAAGTGGTCAATAGCTAGAAGTTCTAACAGGTTTTCCACAGCCTGGTAAGACTCGGGGTGCACGCCAGTATTGTCCAAAAAGTTAGTCGCATCTGGGATGCGCAAGAAACCAGCTGCCTGCTCAAAGGCCTTATCACCCAGACGAGGCACCTTCTTGAGCTGCTGACGAGAAGTCAGGGCACCATTTTCCTCGCGGTACTTGACGATATTCTCCGAAATAGTCTTGTTGAGACCGGCCACGTGAGCCAAAAGGGCCGGACTGGCCGTATTGACATTGACCCCGACCTGGTTGACCACCGTATCGACCACAAAATCCAGACTTTCAGACAGAGATTTCTGGTTAACATCGTGCTGGTACTGGCCGACACCGATAGACTTGGGATCGATTTTGACCAGCTCAGCCAGAGGGTCTTGCAGACGGCGGGCGATGGAAATGGCAGAGCGTTTTTCCACAGGGAGGTCTGGGAACTCATATCGAGCCAGTTCAGAAGCTGAGTAGACAGAGGCTCCGCTTTCATTGATGATGACGTAAGAAACTTCTGGGAAATCCTTGAGCAAATCAGCAACGAAAGCCTCCGATTCACGGCTGGCCGTTCCATTTCCGATAGCAATAATTTCCACTTGGTATTGCCCAATCAAGTCTGCCAAGTCTTTCTTGGCCTGAGCAATTTGTCGCTGACCAGCCGGCTCCACAGGATAGATGACCTGGGTTGTCAAGAGTTTTCCCGTCTGGTCTACAACTGCCAGCTTAGCACCTGTCCGAAAAGCAGGGTCAAAACCAAGAACAACCTTGCCTTTGAGGGGAGATACAAGGAGCAGATTTCGTAGGTTTTTAGAGAAGAGCTGGATAGCTCCTTCTTCTGCTTCTTCCGTCAATTCTGTTAGAATACGACGCTCCATAGCAGGCAAAATTTTCTTCTTGATGGCCTGCTGAATGACATCCTTAATATAGCTATTAGACTGTGGAAAACGCAGTTCGAAGAAACGGACCATCTTATCCACATTGTGTTCAAAAGTAACCTTGAGAACGCCTAATTTCTCTCCACGATTGATGGCCAGGGTCTTATAACCCTGCATTTTTGCCACTTTCTCAGAGAAATCATAGTAAATCTGAAAGACTTCTTTTTCATCTGCTTCTTGATCTTTTAGCTCTGAAGTAAGGCTTGAATTGGTCTGTACTTCATGGTAGACCCAGGCCCGAAGTTTATTGTCTTCTGAGATAGCTTCGACCAAAATATCCACAGCCCCAGCCAAACAAGCCTGAGCAGTGTCAAAGCCCTCGCAGATAAAAGCAGCAGCCTGTTCTTCCAAGTCAGCTACATTCTGCAAAATTAGACGAGCCAGCGGGAACAGCCCAGCCTCACGCGCCACCGTTGCCTTGGTCCGACGTTTTTCCTTATAAGGCAGGTAGAGTTCTTCCACATCTGCCAGCTTTTCCGCTTCCTCGATAGCCTGACGGAGCTGGTCTGTCAATTTTCCTTGTTCTTCAATCTTGGCAAGAACGGTAGCCTTACGTTCAGCAAGAGCAGTCAAGGCCTTATCCCGATCGATGATGGACTTGATGACCACCTCGTCCAAGTTCCCCGTCACATCCTTCCGATAACGAGCGATAAAGGGAATAGTGTTGCCTTCAGCCGTCAAAGACAGGACAGTATCAATCTGTTTTAAACTAACGCCCAATTCCTGAGCAATTTTCAAATATTTTTCTTCCATAGCTACTATTATAGCATGAAAGCGGTACAAGTGACTCAATAGAAAAAGCACGTAGATAAACTACATGCTCTCAATAGCTAATTAAAATTCAGCCTGATCCGGATCAAGTCGACCTTTCACTCCTTCTAGTTTATCCAACTTTGCAACTGCTGTCGGACTAATAGCCAAGCCATCAATTTCCAAATTCGCCTTAATATTTTCTGGACTAGTTGATTTCGGGAGAGGGAGAAAGCCTTTATCTAAAGACCAAGCCAATGCTAACTGGGCAACACTACAACCAGCTTCTTTAGCCAAATCAGCTGCTTCTTGGCTTTGGAAAAGGCTTCCTGTACCAAATGGGCTATAGGCCTCCAAGAGAATGCCTTTGGCTTTGCAGTAAGCAACTAATTCTGACTGAGGAGTTCCTGGAGCTAACATAATCTGATTAGCCATCGGGATAATCTCAGCCGTTTCCAGCAAAGCTTCTAGATGGTGTTCCATAAAGTTAGAAACTCCAATTACTTTCACTTTTCCAGCACGATAGAGCTCTTCTAATGCCTTCCAAACCTGGGCATTCCGTTTTTTCCATCCAATCGTCTCACGACTAGCCTTTGGATTTGGCCAATGAATCAGTAACAAATCCAGATAATCCACCTGAAGTTTTTGCATGGATTCTTCTACTGAAGCAAGGGTATCTTCATAGCCAATCTTATCATTCCAAACCTTAGTTGTTAAAAAAATGTCCTCACGAGCTAGACCACTATCAGCTATAGCCCGACCAACACTAGCTTCATTGCCATAAATTTGAGCAGTATCAATATGGCGATAACCAGCTTCCAATGCATAAGAAACCGCATCGTACGCTACTTCACCATCAGGTATCTGCCAAGTTCCAAAACCAATTTTAGGAACAGTTACACCATTTGAAAACGTATATCTTGTCATAAAAGACCTCCTATTTCTTCTATCCCCAGTATAAACTAAATTGTCAATCAATACAAAATAATGCGACTTAAAAATAAAAGACACCCGAAAGTGTCTGCTCACATTTATTGTATACTTACTTTTCAAAATTTATTTTCTTGGATAGTTTATCGATAACAACAGCTCCAACTAATAGAGAAAGCAATTCTCCTGCTGCTGTTGTCAACCAAGTTAGAAAGAATGGTAAATCGTATAAGACTTTTAATTCTAAAGCAATCGTAAACATAGTTGCCGCAAAAAAGAATGAGAAATAAAAGAAAGCCTTGTTAAATAATCCACCGAATAGATAGTCCTTCTTGTATTTTTCAAACAGAATAACTCCCAAGGTAACGAAGATTAATGTCGAGAATCCCCCCACAAAGAGGTCAATCACGCCAAAACCAATCAAGTTGGAAATCATGCAGCCAATGGTCACAGCGATAATATACTTACGATTATAAAAAGCCAAGAAATTGAGCATTTCAGACAAACGAAACTGAACAGCCCCGAAGGAAATAGCATTCAATGGCGGTGTCAAGGTAAGAGCGACATAAATCGCCGCAACAAGAGCAATTTCTGCCATATCTCTGGCAGTCCATTTAGATGTATTCATAAAATTCTCCTTTAGCGAAAAAGCTTAAAATATGCTTGGGTAAAGTGAGCAAGCCCCAAGGGTCATTGAATTTGTCAACAACGTTGATTAGTATAGCATATTTTTCCTAAAAATGATAGACTAGTCCTATGAAAAAACTATTTTATCAACTCATCAATAACGAAGTTATTCTCTATTTGATTGCAGGTGTGGCAGCAACTCTTGTTTATATGATTACCCGCATGGGACTCTTTCTGTTCATCCCATCCATTCTGCTAGTAACTCTTTTAGCCAATGCAGTAGCTATCCTCTTTGCCTTTTGGACAAATGATCGCTTTGTATTTAAGCAAGTAAGGGAAGGCTGGTTCCAACGCCTCATCAAATTCACTACCGCTCGAATTGTCACTCTTGTTTTGGATATGGCTTTAGCCTATATACTCGTAGCTGCCTATCCACAATTGATTGGACAATTTGTACATAACAACATCAACCTGGTCAATGCCATTGCGACACTTTTCTCGCAAGTCTTAGTTATTGTCCTAAACTACGTTTTAAGTAAATTATTTGTATTTAAAGATAAGAAATGAGGTGGGAATTCTCCCACCTCATTCTTTATCTATCGCTGTAAATCTTGCCTTGAGCCTATTCAAGATAGAAACAATATCCCCATCTCTGGCATGAAACTCTTCTACCTGCATACTTTGAACCGTAGCATTAATCATTGCACCAACGATGAGTACCTGAGCCATAAAAATGAACCAAAGCATAAAAACAAGAAAGACGACAGCTGTTACTATTCTAAAATCCAGCAACTTATTGGCATAATTATCAACATAAATCGAAAATAACTTTCCAATAGAAGTCATCGTCAACAGAACAAACAAGGTTCCTGGAAAAACATATCGAACTTTCTTTATCCGAACATTTGGCAAAAAGAAATAAAGCATAACCAAGGCGGCAAACAGAGCCATTAAACCTACTAACTGTGTTTGACTAAGAAGTCCCTTCAGCCAGGCATCTTCAATAGGAACCAGCTTATTAATATAAGAAAAAACTGCCTGCCCGAAAGTCAAAAGCGTAATACTTAAGAGGATAATTACCTGCAGACCAATTCCTAAAAATATGCCAATCAAGTGCCCAATAATAAAATCACGGTGTTCATTGATGCCATAAGCCTTATTAAAGGCCTTCTGCAAAATGGTCATACTACGTGACAGGGTCCAAAGAGTGGTCAGAATTGAAATCCCTAACCATGATGACGACGGCTTTGTTAATACAGAAGTGATAAAAGATGAAACCGAAGGATAGAGCTTGTCTGGCACAAATTCAGCTACAACCGATAAAATCATATCCACATCAAATGGATAATATGGCAGTAAATTCGCAAGAGTTAGAAGAATAGGGAAAATAGAAATTAACAAATAGTAAGCTACCGCAACACTTGTTACATCGCTATCAGCAGAACGATAAAAAGAAAAGAAGGTTGAGCAGAATGTTTTCAAACCTTCAACTATTTTGGTTTTCTTCATTCTCTCCTCCTTCCTCATTCACCTATTTTTCACGACCACTCCGAGAATTAATAGGTCCCTTCTTCACCTTGACTCGTCAAAATGACTGGACCATCCTTAGTAATAACAAACTGATGCTCATATTGGCAAGATAAGCCACCATCAAGTGTTTTGTGAGCCCAACCAGTCTTCATATCCGTATCAATTTCCCAAGTCCCTGTATTAATCATAGGCTCGATAGTCAAAACCATACCCTCACGCAAACGGAGTCCACGCCCTTTAGTTCCATAGTGAGGAACCATTGGCTCTTCATGGAAAGTTGGTCCAACGCCGTGACCCACCAAGTCACGAACAACACCGTAGCCCAAACCTTCTGCATATTCTTGAATGGCTGCACCAATATCACCGATACGATTACCAACAACGGCTTGCTCGATACCACGATACAAACACTCCTTGGTCACATCCATCAAGTTTTGAACTTCCTCAGAGACCTGACCAACCGCATAAGCCCAGCAGGAATCCGCACAACCACCACGATAGGTCTGGGTGATTTTCTTCATAGCCTTAACATCATTAAAGTTGAGCTTAGAAACATCAACTACTGCTTTATCCAAAGGCTCACTCAAAACCATATCGACCTTTAGTAAATCACCTTCTTTAAGTTTGTAATGACGCGGAAAGGCATGAGCGACCTCGTCATTTAATCCACAACAAGTTGCATAAGGATAATCCATCAATTCTCCATCAACACCAATTTGGAGTGGCAAAACATTCTTTTCCTTACACGTTTTACGGACATATTCCTCTACTTCCCACATGTCCACGCCTGGCTTGATAATCTCTCGCAAACCAATATGAATACCAGCCAGAACATCTCCAGCACGGTTCATTGCATCAATTTCTCGTTGTGATTTAATGGTAATCATTCATTCTCCTCATACATTTCTAAACTAAATTCAGCCCTCTTCAAACTAAATTTTAGATAATTTCTTGTTTTATGGCTATAGCGGTCACTTCCACGATACTGCGCAACCTGTACCAAACCAGCTTTTTTCGCCACCATCTGACTGGCCACATTTTCCTCATGAGTGACAATAACCAGCTCCCTCAGACCAAACTCATAAAAAGCTAGATAGACTAAAGTCCGCACTGCTTCCGTCATCAAACCTCTTCTCCAGTAGTCTTTTTTTAGGAAATAGCTGAGCTCCGCAGAAAGTTGACGTTCATCTACCTTTTCAAAGCAAAGCGCACCAATCATCCTCTCCGAATGCTTATCAACTAAAGCCCAGTTTCCCAATGGTGAACGCATAAATTTTTCAACCATTGTCGAAAAAGCAATATTTCTGTCCTCCAAAGCTGGAAAGATAAAAGGAAGATTTTCAGGATTTGATACAATTTCATAGAAACTTTCTCCATCTTCAAAAGAAAATGGTCGTAAATACAAACGGTCCGTTTCAAAGCAAGCAAACTTCGCTAGTCTTGTCCAAAGTGTCATAGTGTACCCAAGGGGCTGAGAATTACTCCCAGCCCCAGATTGTTTCGTTTTTTTAATCGATTACGTTTTGAGAAAATAGCTCTCAATTAGACTCTCTAATCCTCAATCAATTGAATATCTGCACCTAATTCTGTTAGCTTATCAATAATATTTGAGTAACCACGTAGAATAAACTCAATGTTTGTAATTTCTGTACGCCCTTGAGCCATTAAACCAGCGATAACCATTGCGGCTCCCGCACGCAAATCAGTAGCTTTAACAGATGTACCAGTCAGTTGATTTGGACCTTCAAAGGCAATATGGTTGTTACGAGTAGAGATTTTTGCTCCAAGATTTGCAAGCTCCTGCACATGACCAACACGTTTTTCATAAATCGTATCAACAATCGTACCAGTACCTTCTGCCTTAAGCAGTAAAGGTGTAATGGGTTGCTGCAAGTCTGTCGCAAAACCTGGATAAGGTGAAGTTTTCACACTTACCGCCTTCAATTTCTCTTGCTTTTCAACAAAAATACTATCTTCAGAAATGGTCATGCGAACACCCATTTCTTCCAACTTAGCGATATAACTCTCTAAGTGTTCATAAAGGACATTATCAATGCGAATACCTTCACCAACAGCAGCAGCAAGGGCAATATAAGTCCCTGCTTCAATACGGTCTGGAATCACTTGATGACGTGTTCCTTTTAGACTGTCTACACCATCAATAGTGATAATATCTGTACCAGCACCACGGATACGTGCCCCCATATTGTTAAGCAAAGTTGCCACATCAATAATTTCCGGTTCACGCGCCGCATTTTCAATAACTGTACGGCCTTCTGCTTTGACAGCTGCTAAGATAGTATTAATTGTCGCACCGACGCTGACAACATCCATGAAGATATGTGCCCCTTGAATACGCTGACCATTAGTTGCCAAGCGCATATAGTCACCTTCATAGGTTGTCTCAGCTCCCATTGCCGCAAATGCTTTCAAGTGCAAATCAATCGGACGCGGCCCCAAATCACAACCACCTGGCAAGCCAACAACAGCTTGACCAAAGCGACCAAGGAGGGAACCGTAAAAATAGTAGGATGCACGCAAGCTATTAATTTTGCCAAACGGCATAGGCATGTCTTTTACACCACGAGGGTCAATCTCCAAGGTTTCACCATCACGCTTGACCGTCGCGCCCATTGTTTCCATAATATCAACTAAGCTATCTACATCCGAGATTGCAGGTACTCCGTCCAGAGTAACAATCCCATCTGCAAGAATAATGGCCGGAATAAGAGCAACAACTGAGTTTTTTGCACCACTAACGGTAACCGAGCCTTTCAGTGTTTTTCCACCATTAATTACAATTTTTCTCATACTAACATTCACTTTCTTAATTTGCCTAAAAAGGCATACGTTTCATTCTATCATAAAGTCTTGGAAAAAGCTAGTTATATAGCAGGCAAAAGGACCGAGCCAATGAACTCAGTCCTTTATATTTATATACTATTAGTGAATCTCTCTTCATCATTTATGAAAAATTCTCTGAATTTGCTCCCTTTCATCCACGAGATACAGCTCCAGCTCTTCTCTCGTTAAATAAGGTACTCGCCCATAGAAGATATGGTCAATGACTTGAGCACCGTTGCTGTTGAAAAGCCATTCTGAGGTCAGTTTTTTCATCGCTTGATCAATCGGTGTCAGGCTTCCATCTGCATTTTGTGGCTGCCCTGTTGGCATAAAGAAAATAGCTTTCTTAGTGGAAAATAATTTACGTGGTTCATCAGATTCAAAACTGTAAGCAAAGCCATGTTGAAATACACGGTCTACGTAACCTTTCATAATAGCAGGCATTCCATTCCACCAACTTGGAAATATATAGACTAGTAAGTCACTTTCTGCAATCAAATCCATTTCAACTTGAACATCTGCTGGAAAAACAGTTGCCTGACGTACAAATTTACCATCCTCAATATGAATGGTATCTTCTCCACGTAACACGGGATCGAATCCTATTTCGTATAAATCTCGTATGACGACTTCTGCTCCATTTTCCAGCAGAGCTTCCGCCACTCTATCAACCAAAGCATGTGTAAAGCTTTCTTTTCTAGGATGTGCAAAGACAATTAACGCTTTCACAAACTTCTCACTAAATGGACAACTATTTCATTACAAAACAGCAGTTTTCAAGGCTTCCACCTTGTCCAATTTCTCCCATGGGAGATCAATATCGGTACGTCCCATGTGTCCATAGGCTGCAGTTTGTTTATAAATCGGACGTTTGAGATCTAACATTTGAATAATACCAGCTGGGCGCAAATCGAAAATCTGACGAACAGCTGCTTCTAATTTGCTTTCCGCTACTGTGCTCGTACCAAAGGTATCGATGCGAACTGAAACTGGGTGAGCAACACCGATAGCGTAAGCCAATTGAACTTCCGCCTTTTTAGCCAAACCAGCTGCGACGATATTTTTTGCGATGTAGCGTGCCGCATAAGATGCAGAACGGTCCACTTTGGTCGCATCCTTACCAGAGAAGGCACCGCCACCATGACGAGAATAACCACCATAGGTATCAACGATGATCTTACGACCTGTCAAACCAGAGTCCCCTTGAGGTCCACCAATAACAAAGCGACCAGTTGGGTTGATAAAGTAGTTGGTTTGATCATCCAAATATTGAGCTGGAATGATTTCCTTGATCACACGTTCAATGACATCCTGACGAATTTGCTCCTGGCTAACTTCTGGATCATGCTGGGTCGAAATAACGACAGTATCCACACGAACAGGTTGATTGTCTTCATCGTATTCAACGGTTACTTGTGACTTAGCATCTGGACGGAGATAAGCAATTTCACCAGATTTTCTCAACTCGGCCAAACGACGCACCAATTTGTGGCTCAGTGAAATTGGCAACGGCATAAGTTCAGGCGTTTCATCTACTGCAAAACCAAACATGAGCCCCTGGTCACCTGCACCAATCAAATCCAATGGATCTTGACTAGCATCTTGACGAGTTTCCAAAGCTTCATTGACGCCTTGGGCAATATCTGGCGATTGCTCTACAAGTGACGGATGAACCCCAACCGACTCAGCTGAAAAACCATACTCACCTTTTGTATAGCCAATCTCCGCAATCGTATCACGTACCACACGGTTAATATCCACATAGGCAGTGGTTGAAATCTCTCCAAAGACATGAACACTACCTGTATAAACAGCCGTCTCTGCCGCTACGTGCGCATCTGGATCCTCTGCTAAAATAGCGTCCAAAATAGCATCTGAAATCTGGTCTGCAATCTTATCCGGATGACCCTCCGAAACAGATTCAGACGTAAACAACTTACGTTCTGACATAAAAATGTCCCCCTTAAAATAGAATATATGCTAGAAACCTAGCGGGTTACTAAGGTTACAAAGAACTAGTCAAAGACTAGTTCTTTGCGAAAGACTCCTGTCTTGAACAAAGGAAAATTTCCAGATACTCAACGAGAAAGACAATACCAGACTGTATGAAATCAGCCTTATTTGAAGAAAATGGTGACTGAAGTGTAGTAAAGTTTTTACGCTTACTATGCAATGTTACCAGTTTCTTTAATTGTGTTTCAAGTGTTTCTGCAAATATTAACTAGTCTATAAACTACCTTTTCGGGACTTAATAACGTTTCTAGTATAGCATAGATTGACCGACTATCCTAGCATTTTCTTAAAAATAAAGAGGAGGCTGGGTAAAAAGCCCAGCACCTCTTCTCAAAGTTAGTGTCAACATCTCAGCGCAGTGGTTGATTGGGTTTAACAGTCCAGTGGACTGTTAAAGGTAGGAGATAAGATTTGCGAAGCAAATCTCAGCAATTCGTGTTTTACACTCAAAATCTGACCACTACGACTGATGCGAACAGAGTTCGCTTCATTTCCAACCTCACAAGGTTCACTGAACCTTGTGAGCTGTGCGGGGGTGGGAGTAAAATAGTCCAGTGGACTATTTTAGCCCGAACCTAAATGTTTGGAAGTGAGGGGAACTCTTCTATGAATGGTCGAGTTCTTTCCCACTCCCACTCTTCTACAAAATCATTAGATAAATTCGGCATCTGCAATTGCCTGTTTAACCGTTTCCAGCGGCAAATGAACCAACTCACAGCCCTTTTCTTTATACAAGTACTGAGCATAGTCATCCATGCGGTATTGATTGATATAGACAACCCGCTTACAACCAACCTGTAACAATTGCTTGGAGCAGTTGAGACATGGGAAATGGGTCACATAGGCAGTAAAACCTTTTGGAATTCCCCGTTCCGCTCCTTGTAAAATAGCATTGACTTCCGCATGCAAGGTTCTAGCGCAATGACCATCAATCATAAGGCATTCCTGATCCAAACAATGTTCGGTTCCTGAAACAGAACCATTGTAGCCTGTTGCGATAACCTTATTGTCCTTAACCAAAACCGCACCGACCTTGGCTCTCTTACAGGTTGCCCGATTGGCAATCAAAAGCGCCTGAGCCGCAAAATACTCATCCCAAGCTAAACGATTTGTTGACATGATTTCTCCTTTATATATTTTTTATAAATCACTGCTCACGACCAACTATTTGTACTTTTAAAAATGATAAAAAGTTGATTCATTGAATGAATACCTTGGATGCATAAACACTTGACTATGTGAACCAAGTAACTGTAAGGTATTCAATGATTTAATAAACTTTAATTTTTCATTTCCAATTCCCAGTATGAAATTGTCGAAATGTTTACAATTGTCATTCTGAGGCAATAGCTCAAGCAAAACCCTACTTGTCAAAGGATAATAAATAATTGTATCCCTCCTTCCAATCCCAACATCTTCTCGATTAATTGAATTGGTAGTAAAGTTATACATTATCGCAGGATTATCGCTAGTCACAAATGGAACTTCGGAATTATTGACGTAAAATAACCATGTTCTATTCTCAATATACTTTGCTAATCTATCCAACATATCATGCTGAGCAATCAACTCTATCGTAATATCTTTTATTAAATTCTTACGCTCTCTTTTTAAATCCTCTAATACCTCTATATTTTTAGAAATAAACTCCATAGGCATTAGTTGTATCAACTCCCTAATTGTTTCATCAAAAATCACTTCTCCGTTTTGAAATCTTCCTTTCAAAAATTTTGGTACTCTGATTATTTGAAATACAATCATCATTGCTAAAGAAAACTTCTGACTTGGATTTAACACGTTCTCGTTCGAATTAGAAAGCATAATGCTAGAAATTATATTTGTTAGCTCATTGCCGTATAAGGGCTCAATGTGTGTTGCAAAATGCTCTTCCCAATATTTTGTATTTTCTTTATTGGTTACGTCATAGTAATTTTTTTCGAAAGCAACATTTTTGACCGCACAATTAAACTGTCTATTATTTTCTTTTTGATAGACAGATATATTTGCTCCACTATTGTTGACATTCTTTTGTGCAAATTTTTTTAAATATGCTTGAGGAACTATGTGTTGTCTAACTCTATGCTTTTCCATCCACTCAATCTTCCTTAAAAAGTTTTATGATGAAATTCTGTTTTTTACTTGATTAGCTCATTCCAACTAAATCCCATTTTTTATCAGTGGATAAATCAAAAGATTCTGTTCAGCGAATGGATATTTCGCCTGTTATTTAGAAAAAATGCAAGACCACCTTCATAACAAATCATATATTTAATAATCACGTTTGTATCTTTCATCTATTCTCTTTTCAAACCGATACCCCTTGATTTCTAGCAAATCAAGCCGTGATTGAATCTTTTTAATAACAGAGGCTTCATAATCTTCAATTCTATTTGACCTATCAACACTATACTTTTTAAGCCAAAGAGTATATTTCTTATCAGCTGGCCTATAATCAAAAACATTATATTCCATGCCATTAAATATAATCCCTTGGAATATCCAGAAAGAAATAAACTCGTGATCACTCATTTCATCAATAACATACCAAACATTGTCTTCCCATTCGGAAAAATTATTCCAGAGATTTTTGCTAGATAAGTAAGTTAGCAAATAGAAATCCCTACGTTTTAGTGTTTTGATTGAGTCCTTATCAATGGATAGATTATCAAATATTTCTCCTAGCTCCTTGAATGAAAAAATATAATGTTTTTCCAAAAAATATAGTTTTTCTGAAAAATCTAATTTCTTATCATCCAATAAAGTATTCCAAAAATCAATAATATTCGCAATAACCTCTTTGCTATATGGTTTATTTCGATCATATTTTGGAATCTTATCATTAAAATATTCTTGAATAATATAATCCATTATTCGACTAGAGGTGTACTTAAGTGAAAGTTGAATAACTAACGATAGTAACTTCTCTTTTATATCAACTTTTAGATACTTGTATTCAGATGAAAGATACTGATAAAAATCTGTACTACTATTTGAGTAAGCTAATTCCCTAGATAATTGTTCTTCTGATTCATTTAATATCCTATCTAGTTCTGTCTTTTTCCTATTTGAAGGCGACTCATAAAGAAAATATCCCTCTCTATTCATCTTAAAACTTACTGGATATTTGTTTGTGTTATCATGTTGTAGACGAGACAGAAGGTTGGGAATTTCCTCTCCTTTAGTAAATAACTCACCAAAATCTGACGAATTGCTTTTATTTTCAAGAATCGGCTCATTATTGAGTAACTTCCTATAGTATTCAATATAGAAAAGATAGGAATAAATGACTAATAATTGTTCCTCTACCTGAACATGCCCAAGTTTTCCTCGGGAAAAAAATTCTTGGTTAACATAGTCATTGAAATGCTCTCTATCCCTTAGACTTCTCTTTTCTACCTTTACTCTGTTTTTGAAACTATCAGAAATTTCAGTGGCAAATCTTTGTTCTAACTTTATAAAATAATCGTCCCAAATCTGTTCAGATTGAAGCACAAATGGCAACTCTACCCTCCTATCAATAACTTTTGATAGAAAATTATCTTTTACACTATAAATTTTCTCGATATCACCAACAAAGACTATAGGTAATCTCCCTCTTAACAAGGAGAATAATCTATATGCTTCCTCCTGTTGTGAGGGCGTTAAACGGTCAAAGTCGTCAATCACTAGAACTTTATTTTTTAAGCACAAATTAGCCAATAACCAAGAATAAACTATTTCTGTCTTTATCGCTACTAATTGCACCGCCGCAACTACTAGGGAAATAAACCCAACAGGGAGTATCCATATGGGGTGTAGAAATTTACTTAATCCTAGATTTACTGTGTTGGTCATTAAAATAGAGATGATTACAAAAAGAAAACTGAATAGTAATGTTCCCCAGTATAAAACAGGGTGTAAACTGGCATAAGCAACTTCAACAAGACTTCTTTTGTCAGTATTTCTCCATAAATCAATAGTAACGAACTTCTTTTTTGATTGCGACTCTGTTGATTCTAAAAACGTTGTTTTTCCTGACCCCCACGAACCATTCAAAAAGTATGTTTTATTTTCATCCAAAAGTCTATTAAAATTTTCTGCTGCAACGGAGGTATCAATCTCTTCTAAAGTGATAAAAGTTTGTTTTTCCATATTTTTTCCCAAAAAATATTTATATTGTGACAATGTAGAATTGGGACTCCTAAATATCTTTTATTTACGAGTTTCACAACATATTCAATTCTTTTTCAACACAGTAATACACCTTGATAATGGATTAACAAGAACTATTGCTTCAATCCACCATCCCATAAATCTCTGCCAAGTCCTGGGCTGTGACAATACCAACAAGATCCTCTGGCGAATGAAGCTTCCCGCTCGCCTGACGACTGACTAGGACGGTTGTGCGCTTACGTCCCTCAAAATAATTAATTACCTGATAAAGATGGGCTGTTATTGGCAGAACAATTACCTGAATACTATCTTCCTCACAAGCTAGTACGTCTTCAAGACTAGCCTCCACCAATTTTTCACGTATAGACCCCGTTTCCTTACTTGCCTTGGCCAACCAATTTGTCAATCCCTTGTCAGAAACCAGACCTTGATAAACCTTGTCAGAAAAAATAGGAAACTTAGAAAAATGCTCTTGCTCCACAATTTCTAAAGCATTTATCAATTTGTCCTTGGCCTCAAAAATAACCGGCTTAATTTTCTGGGTCTTTTGCAAATAGTCAGCAATGGTAACCGGTTCTTGGTACTGGGCTATCACTTTTTCCAAAACAGTGATCAATTCCTGCGAAGGTTGGGCTACTTCCTTCAAACCTGTTCGTTTCTCATGAACCATGAGATTACGCAACTGACGAGCCACATAGAGTTTATCCCAGTTCGCCTCAACGGGATTATGTCGCGTCAATTCCTTTGCCTTGGTCAACATAGAGCCTACATCTGCATATTCTCCATCCGCAACACCGCACACCTTGCGCAAGACCTTATCCAAGTCATTGAATAACTCTAAAAAACGGGTTTCATTCATCTTAATCTACCATTGCTGATTTCAAATAGGCATCTACCATCCGCTCAGTCGCAACTACAGAATCCAAATGGGTCCGTTCATAAGAATGGCTAGATTCAATACCAGCACCCAGTAGGGCATGCTTAACATCTGCACCTGCTCGCATAGCTGCCGAAGCATCGGAACCATAGTAAGGATAAATATCCAGCTTGTAAGGAATTCCATCTCTTTCAGCCAAGGCTATCAAGTGCTGACGGAGTTCATAATGGTAGGGACCTGAACCGTCCTTGACACAGATAGAAACCGTGTACTCATCCGTCTGCTGATCATCTCCCATTGCCCCCATATCGACTGCCAAATATTCAACCACCTGAGCAGGAATGCTGGAGTTAGCACCGTAGCCGATTTCCTCATTGTTTGAAAAATAGAAATGTGTCGTATAAGGCAAGATCGCTCCCTCTTCCTTATAGACTTTCAAAAGATGAAGCAAGATAGCTGCGGATACCTTATCATCCAAGTGACGACTCTTGATAAAGCCAGTTTCAGTCACAACAGTCCGAGGATCAAATGATATAAAATCTCCGACTTCAACACCCAAGGCCCGCGTCTCGTCCGCATTGGTCACTTTTTCGTCCAAACGAATTTCCATATTGGTCTGATTGCGCTCAGCGGTACTGGCATCTCGGTAGACATGGACAGAGGTCTGGTGCATAAGAATGGTACCTGTGAAGGTCTTACCATTCTTGGCACAATGAATCAAGCAGTTTTCTCCCTCAATAGAAGGGTATCCAAATCCTCCCACCAAATCCATTTTGAGTCGGCCATCTGGCTTCACTGCACGCACCATGGCCCCCAGTGTGTCCAGGTGAGCAGTCACCATGCGGTGTTCCTGGTCATTTTCCCCCGGAACTGTCACCAAAACACCACCTTTAGCGGTCTTACTAGCAGCATAGCCGAAACTTTCAACCTCTGCCTTGATGTAATTCATAATATCCGTCGTAAAACCAGTTGGCGACGGAGTGTTGGTCAATTTAACAATGTAATCAAGTGTCTTCATGAAAACCTCCTTATTTGAAACTATTATATCACGTTTTAGGTAAATTTTTTGCTATAATGAAGGTATGAAAACCTATCAGAAAATATATCTCCTTTTAAAAGAGAAAGAGGATTATGTCAGCGGAGAAGATTTGGCACAGGAATTGGGCATTTCACGGACATCCATTTGGAAGGCCATTCGCCAGTTAGAAACACATGGTTTAACTATTGAGGCTGCCCGTAATCGTGGCTATAGATTAGCCGAAGGCGATTTACTCCTACCCGAATTAATCTCTCAGGAGCTTCAACTACCTGTCCATCTGAATACGGATAGCGACTCCACCCAGCTAGATGCCAAACAAGGTATTGAATCAGGTCATACTAGTCCTACCCTATATCTAGCTCCCTATCAGAATAAAGCCAAGGGACGATTTGGGAGACCCTTTTATGCCTCCAAATCAGGTGGTATTTATATGTCGCTTCGTCTCTCTCCCAATGTTCCATTTCTAGAATTCAAGCCCTACACCATTTTAGCTGCAGCAGCTGTTGTGAAGGCCATTCAATCTCTTTGCGACTTGGACGTCCAAATCAAGTGGGTCAATGACATCTATCTCGGACACAAAAAGGTCGCTGGCATCCTCACTGAGGCTATCTCTTCTATGGAAAACCAACGGGTAACCGATGTCATTATCGGTGTCGGCATCAATGTCCGCATAGACGATTTCCCTAAGGAATTACAACAATCTGCCGGAAATCTTTTCGAGGAACAACCACCATTTACCCGCAACCAACTCATTACTGCCATCTGGAAAGCCTTCTTAGAAACCGATGAGAAGGAACTAATTGCCCTTTACAAAGAAAAATCACTTGTCGTTGGCCAACAAGTGAGCTTTGTAGAAAATCAAGTTGAATTTAAGGGGACTGCCATCGCTGTTACTGATACAGGAAACCTGGTTATCCAGTTAGATAACGGCAAAGCAAAAATTATCTCCAGCGGAGAAATCAGCCTTACTTCTTGGTCTGCTTCTCCACCAAACGAATAAATTTAGTCACCTTGTAAGCAAAATGAAGATTCCGATAGGCGATAAAGGCGTAGATACCTGCAATCAAGAAATCTCCTGTCAAAATTGATGTATTCATAAAATAAACAGCTAAAATAGTTGTAATGGCTAAAAAAAGAAATTGTGGAAGTTTCATAAAATAGATTATACCAAAAATTCAGTCAACTGGCTGAATTTTTATATGCTTTCTTGATAGGTTTCGATTCTTTTCTAAACAAGAAAACACCAACTAAATCAGTCAGTGTTTCTTAAGGAGATATGAAAAATATTTAGGATTGAATATAGTATAAAATATCTATCAAAACTATTCATCAGTCTTAGGGCTGATATTTTTTAATCATTCAAAATCTCTACTGAGTCCGCTAGAAAGCCAAATTCTTCTGGAACTGGACTGGCTTCTTTTTCGATTTCTTGTGTCTTTTGCCCCTTGGCCTTGGCTGAAAATTCAGCACGAATACTTACCCAATCTTCCTGAGCAATAGCTAAAATCTGTGGCGAAAAACCTGCAGCCTTGCTGAGAATATTTCCAAACATGGTATTGAGATTGTCACGCTTCATAGTCTGTTCAGCATTAAGCGGAGAATCAAAGGCTAGAATCGCGTGATTTTCATTTGCAGCGACTGGTTGAGAACCAACAAGCAAGGCACGATCTGCTCCTGATAAACTCTCAATAATTTCTCCCCAAGCATTCTGCAAGCGAGTCAAATTTTCACGCGCCAAGGTTGGATTTTCCATAGCTTCCTGCAAAATAGCATGAACCTTGCTGGTATCCAATCGGTACTTCTTCGGAGCCTGCGGCTTGCGTGAAACTGGCTTAGCAGCACTTGGTTGACTAGATAATTGACCTAGTTGTTTCTGTAAATCCGCAACTTGTTGTTGCAGACTGGCTAGTTGCCCCAGTAAATCAGCTGGCAGCTCTGCCATTGCCCCCGAAGGAGAACTATCTTCAGCCAAACGAATGGTCATCATTTCAGCGTAAATCTTCGGTTGAGGACTGGACTTGATGTCCGCCAAACCCCTGGTCACCGTCTCAATCATGGTAAAAATCCGTGCCTGCTCAAGAGCTAGATTTTCTGAAAAACCTGTTGTTAAATGCGTATCCTCACCACCCGTCTGCACGATAAGGACATCTCTCAAATAGTGCAAAAGATCTGTCGCAAAACGGCTCATACTCTTTCCTTGGTCAAACAAGGTTTGTAGATGCTGGAGAGCTGTGACACTATCCCCTTGACGCAGACTTGCCACATAATCATCCAAGGCACGCAAGCTGATAGAACCCGTAATTTCCTCAGCAATTTCCAAGGTCACTTGCTGGTCCTGACTAAGGCTGAGAGCCTGATCCAAAATAGATAGGGCATCCCGCATCCCCCCTTCTGCCCGACGCGCAATGATCGTCAGAGCCTGCTCGTCAAAGATTAGCCCTTCCTTGGTCAAAATTGCAGCCAAGTGCTCCTGAATGTCCGTCACCTTGATGGACTTAAATTCAAATCGTTGCACCCTTGACAGAATGGTAGCAGGAATCTTATGCAATTCCGTCGTTGCTAGAATAAAGACCACATTTTCAGTCGGCTCTTCCAAGGTCTTCAAGAGGGCGTTGAAGGCACCAGTAGACAGCATGTGGACCTCGTCGATGATATAGACCTTATAGGTCGCAAGACTAGGTGCATAGGTCGATTTATCACGAATATCACGAATTTCATCCACACCATTGTTGGAAGCAGCATCAATCTCAATCACATCTTCCAAACTACCTTCCGTAATCGCTTGACAAATATAACAGTCGTTACAAGGTTCACCATCAACCTGATTGGGGCAATTCATGGCCTTGGCAAAAATTTTCGCAGCTGATGTCTTACCCGTACCACGAGGACCTGAAAAGAGGTAGGCATGGCTAATTTTCCCCTGCTCAATAGCTTGCTTGAGCGTGGTTGCAACCACCTCCTGCCCCACCATCTCCCCAAAGGTCTGGCTTCGGTACTTCCTATATAAAGCTTGGTACATTAGCGTTTTTCTCCAAACATAGCAAAATTCCAGTCCGTCTTCTCAACCAAGAGAGCAACGAACTTTTCTAGATAGTCTTGGTCAATCGTATCATAATCAGCTACCACTCTCGAATCCAAGTCCAAAACGCCCAATAATTGGTCGTTTTTCACCATTGGCACAACGATTTCTGATAGAGCTGTCGCATCGCAGGAAATATAGTTATCATGTAGACGAACATCGTCTACGAGAATAGTCTGGCGCTTAGCTGCAGCCTCACCGCAGACACCCTTTCCAAGTGCAATATGAACACAGGAAACGCCACCCTGAAAAGGCCCCAAAATCAATTCACTACCATCATACAAGTAAAATCCTGTAAAGACAGAGTTTGGTAGAGCTTGATTGAGCAAAGCAGAAGCATTTGATAGATTGGCTAAAGCATTGGTTTCACCATCAAGAAGAGCTTCCAATTGAGCCAATAATAGTTGATAATTTGAAATTTTTTCTTGTTTTGTCATAGGAACATTATAGCATAGTTAAGCCGACTTTTATAGTCCGAGCGATAAAGAAAAAGGCTTGCGCCTATTTCCACATCCAGTACATAATCACTGCATCAATCAATACCCCTATAGCCCAGGCTAGTTGAAAATACTTTTTCTGTGTCTTATGCCGAAAATGGGTTCCACCTGCCCAGGCACCCAGCCCGCCACCAAAATAGGACATGAGTAATAAGGTCTTTTCTGAAATCCGATAGGCGTTCTTTCTTGCCTTTCCTTTATCCATACCATAGGTAATGAAGACAACTAAATTCCAAACTACTAGCGCCATACTAACCATCTGTTTGATTGACATACATTCCTCCAATTAAGTCACATTTCTTCTTACTCTAACATAATCCAAAACAGGACACAAGGAAAAACGATTCGGAAATCCGAATCGTTACATTTCTGCCAGTGTATCCTCTAACCATTTGAGCTGGGCACGGTTGCGTTCAATAGCACGTGTCAAAATCAAATAGTGTCCATAATTGTCTTGGATACTTTCCTTGGTTGAGAACAGCTCAACTTTACGACTGTCTAGGTGTTTTAAGTGCTTGGTGACTAGTTCAATTTGACTCTGCAACAAACCAGGAATCCGTGGGTCATCCTTTTCACGGATAAAAAACATCTTGATTGAAAACAAGTCTTTTTGCTGAGGCGTTTCTTCATTTGGAATGGATAGCCATTCGTCTAAAATCTGACGACCAGTAGCCGTCATCGCATACTGCTTTTCCTTTTCATTTCCAGGTACTGCATGACAAGTAATCAATTCTTCCTTGGTCATACGTTTTAATTCTGGATAGACTTGGCTATGGGCAACCTGCCAAAATTCGCCTAAATCACGTTGAACATAGTCGGTAATCTGTTTGCCAGTTACCATCTGACCGCTAGCACCCATAATCCCTAATATGATATGAGGTAATATTCTTTGCTTCGGCATCTTAACCACGCTCTCTTAATATACTCTCCACCTTGGTGTTAATCAAGTCGATGGCTACAACGTTGCTGACGCCTTCAGGAATGACGATATCTGCATAGCGCTTGGTTGGCTCGATAAACTGGTGATACATTGGTTTCACCACCGAGGTGTACTGCTCAATGATACTATCTAAGCTACGGCCACGCTCTTCCATGTCTCTCTTAATGCGGCGAATGATACGAATATCGTCATCAGTATCGACGAATATCTTAATATCCATTAAATCCCGCAACCGTTTGTCTTCCAATACTAAAATACCTTCCACAATAAATACATCCTGTGGTTCCTGACGATAGGTCTTCTCTGAACGTGTGTGCTGAGTGTAATCATAAATCGGAATATCCACTGAACGTCCTGCTAATAGCTCACTGATATGGTAAATCATCAAATCCGTATCAAAAGCCAGTGGATGGTCATAATTGGTCAGTATCCGTTCTTCAAAGGTCAGGTGGGACTGATTCTTATAATAAGAATCGTGTTCAATCATAGATATACGAGCATTTGGGAAATTATCCAGAATGGCACGTGACACACTTGTCTTGCCACCCCCAGATCCGCCGGTTACGCCAATAATAATGGGTTTCTGAGTCATCATCATCTCCTTCTATTTTCAATACTATTTTACCATGAAACATGGTATAATGAAAAGGATAACACAAAAGAAATGAGAATTTATGCTTAATTTTGGTATTGTTGGCACCTCAGACATCTCTCATCGTTTTATAGAGGCGGCCCATTTAAGTGGACATTATCAGCTACAGGCTGTTTTCTCCCGTAAACTAGAAACTGCTGCTGCCTTTTCAGAGCAGTATGAAGGAGTCGATTTATACACAGAATGGGTAAAATTTCTTTCTGCTCCCATTGATGTTGTCTATATTGCCAGTCCAAATGCCCTGCACTTTGAACAGGCAAAAGCTGTTCTAGCTGCTGGTAAACATGCTATTGTTGAGAAACCCATGGTTTCTACACCTCAGGAATTAGGACAATTGCGTCGCGTTGCCCAAGAAAATAATGTTTTCCTCTTTGAGGCTGCTCGAAACTATCACGAACAAGCTCAAACCATTATCCGTGAATTTTTGACGGATAAAACGATTTTGGGTGGTTCATTTGGGTATGCCAAGTATTCTTCTAAGATGCCTGAATTGTTGGCTGGGCAAATGCCAAATATCTTTTCAACTGATTTTTCCGGTGGTGCTCTCATGGATTTAGGTGTCTATACGCTCTACGCCGCTATCGGCATTTTGGGAACCCCCAGAACGGCCCGCTATGTAGCACAACAGCTACCTTCTAGTATTGACTTAAATGGTTCGGGACAACTCATTTATGACAACTATATCGTCCACATTCAGGCAGGAAAAAATATTACGAGCAATCTAGCGAGCGAAATCTATACAAATGATGGAACACTAACACTCAACGCATGTCAGCATATCAGCTCTGCTATTTTCACAAAACATGACGGAGAGCAAATTGTTTTACCAATCCAAGCGGCCCAGCACCCTATGTTCGAAGAAGCACTAGAAATTGCACAGGCAATCAAGCAACAAAACCGCGAGCTTGTGGACCAGTGGTTGGCTGTGGCAGAAAGCGTCCATCAAACACTTTACACCATGCGTCAAGACGCAGGAATAATCTTTAAGGCGGATAACAATGAAATCTAAATTTCCCTCCAGCTGGACGGACCAGCTTACCCTACTTGGCTTTGAGGACTTTACTCCTATCCAAGTCCAGGCCTTTGAGCCTATTACAAACGGCAAGTCCCTTCTAGCTATCAGCCCAACAGGCACAGGAAAAACCCTTGCCTACCTCTGGCCTAGCCTATTAGCCCTAACTCCTAAAAAAGCCCAACAATTGCTCATCCTCGCACCAAATACAGAGCTGGCCGGCCAAATTTTTGATGTTTGTAAGACTTGGTCGGAGACAATTGGGTTGACTGCTCAACTATTCTTATCTGGTTCCAGTCAAAAACGCCAGATTGAGCGACTAAAAAAAGGACCAGAAATCCTGATTGGAACACCTGGTCGTATTTTCGAGTTGATTAAATTGAAAAAAATCAAGATGATGAATATTAACACCATCATCCTAGATGAATTTGATCAGCTATTCTCCGATTCTCAATATCAGTTTGTCGAAAAGATTATCAACTACGTACCTCGTGACCACCAGTTAATCTACATGAGTGCAACAGCTAAATTTGACCGTCAAAAAATTGCTGAAGGCATTGAAAGCATTGATTTATCTGAGCAGAAATTGGATAATATCCAGCATTGCTATATGATGGTAGATAAGCGTGAACGTTTGGAAACTCTACGTAAGTTTGCCAATATCCCTGATTTTCGTGCTCTTGCATTTTTTAACAGCCTATCAGACCTTGGTGCAAGCGAAGATAAACTACTCTATAATGGTGTGAATGCAGTTTCATTGGCTTCGGATGTCAACGTAAAATTCCGCAAGGTCATCATCGAACGTTTCAAAAATCACGAACTCAATCTTCTACTTGCTACAGATATGGTCGCACGTGGTATCGATATTGATAACTTAGAATGTGTCCTCAACTTTGAAGTTCCTTTTGACCAAGAAGCCTACACTCATCGTTCTGGACGTACTGGACGCATGGGCAAGGAGGGACTTGTCATTACCCTAGTATCTAGTCCTAGCGAATTAAAACAATTGAAAAAGTATGCCTCCGTCCAAGAAGTCATTCTCAAAAATCAAGAGCTCTACAAAATATAATGAACAATATACAAAAGGCTTAGAACCAGTGTTTCTACTAACATGATTCTAAGCCTTTTATCATTCTTACCGGGCTGGACCAGATAATTCTTGTGAATAATAGATTAATTGAGGATTGAGAGGACTGGCGAGTAAGTCTGTTACAGTAACCATATTGTAGCCCTCACCTGTTAAGTATTGCAATACAGACTCGAGGCTATCAACTGTTGACTGATGAATATCATGCATTAGGATAATACTTCCTGGACAAGTCTGTTCTTTTATTTCTTTCAAAATGGCTTGGGGATTGCGACTCTTCCAATCTTTAGAATCGACCGACCAATAAATCGATGGAAGTCCCATCTGATTGACAACAGCCTGGTTAACCGAACCATACGGAGGACGAACCATTGTTGGTACAATACCTGTAGCTTCAGCAATAGCTGCCTGTGTATCTTGAATTTCTCTCTGTACTTGCTCCCCAGAAATAGTGACTAGATTAGGATGATTCCACGTATGGTTGGCGATGACGTGCCCTTCCGCTACCATTCTACGGAGAATAGCTTCATTCCCAGCTACAGCCTTACCAACAACAAAGAAAGTTGCTTTGGCATTATATTTTTTCAGTAAATCTAAAACTACCGGTGTCGTATTCGGATTTGGTCCATCATCAAAGGTTAGAGCTACCTGTCTCAAATGTTTCTTATCCACAACTTGTGCAGCCATATACTCATCATAGCCAACCTTATCAGCATCTACTAGGTAATCACTCTTCACTACTGGGTACAAATCTGAAATTGGTAGAACCAACTGGTTGATGCCGTAACCATCTGGTAATTGTAAGGTTAATTGGCTGTCTCCATAACTAAAGGAGATAGCATTTAAGTCTAGTGTTTCAAACTTTTTGACAATCGCTTCTACATCAGTCTTTTCCATTCCTTGAGCAAGTAAGGCGTCTCTTAGATGATTAACAATAATACTTGCTGCAGAGGATAAATTAGGTAATAAATCTTCCAGGGTAAACAATTCATTGTCCTGCGTCAACAACACACGCTCAGACGGGAGTTTATCCTGCTTTTTAATTTGCAAGTTGTCTACTTTATAGTGCTCCGCTTGAATTTCACGAGCTGTTACATTTTTAAAATTTGTTTTTCCCTCTATTGACGAAACAAAGACCAGTTTTTGAATTTTTCCTGCTGGTTTTTTATGACCAAAGCGTCTTTGAACATAAGAAATCATTCGACTTTCTACAGTTCCTAAGACTTGACCTGCATCATCTGTAGGTAGGGCAGCCACAACATGGGTCGTATCAATATTCCCCTCTTGAATTTTGCCCTTTCCTTTAGCGAGGATGGTTTGTTGTTTTTCCTCGATAAACTGACTAACCTGTCTTTCTTGAAGTCCTGCAAATAACCATAAAGCCAAACTTACCATCATGCCGAGCAAGGCGATGTTGATTCCCAACCAAAAACTAACTTTTTTCATCTCCAACCTCCCATTCAAAACATATATAAACTATGCTAAATCATTTAAAAGCTCTTGTCAAGACAGTTCTATAAAAACTCATAAAAAGATTAGGTAATACTCTTCGAAAATCAAAATTATCCGTTGTCAAGAGCCTTGATGAGTGAAAAGCTCCAGTGGAGGTTTTCAGCCTGTTACCTTGAAATAAGAAAGTAACAGAGTTCTATCTTCGGCTTCGTTTCCTAGGCTACTTTTGATTTTCATTGAGTATAAATAATTGATTTACTTCCTAATGCCCTCCCTTCTGCCATTTTCTGATTTTTTTCTGAAAAGAAAAAAAGACTGCCTAGGCAATCTTTTCTAAATTAATCTGCACGAATGACTTCCACACGGTAGCCATCTGGATCTGTCACAAAATAATAACGACCTGGACTTCCTGGCAAGCCCTTGATGTCTGTCGTTGGATAGCCCAATGCTTTGTGTTTCGCATTGTCCCCTTCTAAGTCATCCGAAGAAAGAGCTAGATGCGAGAAGCCATCCCCTACGATATAGGGACCATGATCATAATTGTAGGTCAATTCAATCTCAAAGTCATCCCCTTCAAGTGCTAAGTAAACCAAAGTAAACTTGTGCTCTGGATAGTCCTTGCGGCGGGTTTCCTTAAATCCAAATGCTTCTTCATAAAATTTTTGAGATGCTTCTAAGTTCTCAACACGCAAACATGCATGTAGCATTTTTTTACTTGCCATAATAAACTCCTCCTACCTTTTAATACCACCAGTATACCATACTCTCTATGAAAAATCCGATATTCAAAACTAAAAAAGCCTGAGCGAACTCAGGCCTTAAATGAATTATGCTTCCAAGTAGTACTCTTTCACAATGTTCAAGTTTTCATCCAATTCGAATACAAGTGGTGGGAAGTTTGGAATTTCCACATCCATGATTTCGTCATCAGACAATTGTTTGATGTGTTTTACAAGGGCACGGATTGAGTTACCGTGTGCACCTACGAATACGTTTTTACCGTCTTTCAATGCTGGAGCAATTTTATCTTCCCAGAATGGAAGGGCACGCTCAAGCGTTACTTTCAAGTTTTCTGCATCTGGAATAACTGAATCATCAAGGTGTGCATAGCGACGGTCAGTGTGTGCTGAATGCTCATGATCTTTAGCCATTTCTGGTGGCAAAGTATCATAAGAACGACGCCAGATGTGAACTTGCTCATCACCAAATTCAGCAGCTGCTTCAGCTTTGTTCAAGCCAGTCAAACCACCGTAGTGACGTTCGTTCAAACGCCATGATTTTTCAACTGGTACCCACAATTGATCTGCAGCTTCAAGAGCCAAGTTTGTAGTCTTGATAGCACGTTTCAATACAGATGTGAAAGCAAGGTCAAATTCGATACCTGCTTCTTTGATCAATTTACCTGCATCGATTGCTTGTTGTGTACCTTTTTCAGACAAATCAACATCAGCCCAACCAGTGAAAAGGTTAGCTTTGTTCCATTCAGACTCACCATGGCGAGCAAAAACCAATTTTACCATTTATGGATTCTCCTTTAAATTTTGAGGTTCCCCTCTTATACTTCTCTATTTTACACGAAAAGGTAAAAAAATGCCAGCCTTTCCACAATCTGTGTACGCTTTCATTACTCTTTCATGTAAATTCAGTCTCTAGACCTATCTTTCTTCTTAGAAAAAAGACAAAATAATGGTATAATAGTAAGGCTGAACACGACAGTTCAAAACGATACCACTATAGGAGTTATCATGAAAAAAGTAGCTATCGTGTCTGCCTATCGTTCTGCCATCGGCAGTTTCGGAGGTAGTCTGAAAGATATTGAAATCGCTGATTTAGGGGCACAAGTCCTCGAAACAGCCTTAGCTAATAAAAACATCCCTGCAGACAGCGTTGATGAAGTTATCTTCGGAAATGTTCTCTCAGCAGGACAAGGACAAAATATTGCACGTCAAATTGCTATTCGTGCAGGCATTCCTCAGACATCCTCTGCCTATGCAGTCAATAAAGTCTGTGGTTCTGGTCTCAAATCAGTCCTTCTTGCCACACAATCAATCCTTCTCGGTGACAATGATGTAGTTGTGGCTGGAGGCATTGAAATCATGAGCCAGGCACCTTATCTATCCAAAACTAGCCGGTTTGGTAGTAAATTAGGGCATATTAGTCTGGAAGATTCCATGTTAACAGACGGTTTGACAGATGCCTTCAACGACTATCACATGGGCATTACTGCAGAAAATGTTGCTGAACGCTATCAAGTCAGTCGCGCAGAGCAAGATGCTTTTGCATACAGTAGCCAAGAGAAGGCTGCAAAAGCTATTGCTGAGGGAAGATTTGTTGACGAAATTGTTCCTATTAGACTAAAAAACCGGAAAGGCGAAACTATTTTTGCCACAGATGAGTATCCTCGTCTGACACCAATTGAAAAATTGGCAACACTCCGTCCAGCTTTCAAAAAAGATGGAACCGTCACCGCAGCCAATGCTTCTGGCATCAACGACGGCTGTGCTGTCTTGGTACTCATGTCTGATGAAAAAGCCAGTGAGCTAAATATCCAGCCACTCGCCTATATTGAGGCCTATGCAACAAGCGGTTTAGATCCTGCCTATATGGGGTTAGGTCCTATAACAGCTAGTCAAAAAGCCCTTGAAAAAATCGGCAAATCCGTCGAAGATATTGACTTATTTGAACTCAACGAAGCTTTCGCAGCCCAATCAATTCCAGTTGTCAAACAACTCGGCATTAATCCTGCAAAAGTCAATGTCAATGGTGGTGCTATCGCCCTTGGACATCCAATCGGAGCTAGTGGTAGTCGAATCCTAGTCACTCTGATTCACGAATTAATCAAGCAAGAAAAAGAGCTTGGTCTTTGCTCACTTTGTATCGGAGGCGGTCAAGGTATCTCCCTAATCGTTTCCAATGCGCAAACAAGTTAACCTATCATTTGTACACAAAGGATATATTATGAACATCGGTATTGATAAAATCGGATTTGCGGCACCCGATTATGTTTTAGATTTGGCTGATTTAGCCCAAGCCCGCAATGTGGACCCAAATAAATTTAAGATTGGTCTTCTTCAGTCTGAAATGGCTGTAGCTCCTATCACTCAAGATATTATCAGTCTTGGTGCAAAGGCTGCCGAAGCTATTTTGACAGAAGAAGATAAACAAACCATTGACATGGTTATTGTCGGTACAGAATCCAGCGTAGATCAAAGTAAGGCTGCTGCCGTCACCATTCATGGATTACTCGGTATTCAGCCCTTCGCTCGCTCCATCGAGATGAAGGAGGCTTGTTACGGTGCAACGGCTGGACTAAGTCTTGCCAAAAGCCATATCGCTCAATTCCCAGAATCAAAAGTCCTAGTCATTGCTAGTGATATTGCAAAGTATGGAGTTGCTTCTGGCGGTGAACCCACCCAAGGTGCTGGTGCAGTTGCCATGTTGGTAACCGCAAACCCACGAATTTTGGTCCTCAACAATGATAATGTCTGCCAGACACGTGACATCTACGACTTCTGGCGTCCTAACTACGACAAATATCCACGTGTTGATGGTAAATTTTCAACTGAACAGTACACCGATTGCTTGACGACAACTTTCGACTACTATCAACAAAAAACAGGCAAAACCCTCAACGATTTTGCTGCCATGTGCTTACATATTCCTTTCTCCAAACAAGGTCTTAAAGGATTGCAGGCTATCACTCAGGACGCAGAAACATTGGAACGTTTGACAGAGCGTTTCCAAGAAGCAATCGTATATAATAAGGTTGTCGGCAACATCTACACTGGCTCTATCTTCCTCTCCCTCCTTTCCCTTCTGGAAAATAGCAGAGCTTTAGAGACAGGGGATCAAATCCTCTTTTATAGCTATGGTAGCGGCGCTGTCTGTGAAATTTTCAGCGGTCAACTCGTTGAAGGTTATCGCAACCACTTACAAGAAAATCGTTTAGAACAACTCAATCAGCGTACAAAACTCAGCGTTAAGGAATACGAACAAGTCTTCTTTGAAGAAATTACCCTTGATGAAACTGGTTCATCGCTTGACCTACCAGAAGACCAAACTCCCTTTGCCCTTATCAAAGTGGACAATCACAAACGTATCTATCGTAAATAGAAGCCAAAACGGCGCCCTTTGGCTCTCACCAAGGGGCGCTTTTCTATAGAAAGAGGAACCTATGTCAACTTTTTCCGGATTTTATAAAAAATCACGCCAAGAGCGCATTGATATTCTCCGTCAGAATCGTTCCCTATCCGAAGATAGCTTAGACGTTCTATACAAAGACGAAAACCTGCCAGAAGCAATTGCGGGAAAGATGGCAGAAAATCATCTAGGAACGTTTTCCTTACCTTTTTCTGTACTTCCAGAACTTCTAGTGGATGGACAAACTTATTCTGTACCGATGGTTACTGAAGAACCTTCTGTGGTTGCAGCTGCGTCTTTCGGAGCCAAAATCATCGCTAAATCTGGCGGTTTTACAACGACTATTCATAACCGTATCATGATTGGACAAGTTGCGCTCTACGATATTTCGGACCATAGCAGAGCGACACAGGCGATTCTTGACCAGAAGGAGAGTATTTTAGAAACTGCCAATCAAGCACACCCTTCCATTGTCAAACGAGGGGGCGGTGCAAGAGAATTGACTGTTGATAGTAAGGATGAGTTTTTGATTGTCTATCTTCAGGTTGATGTACAAGAAGCCATGGGAGCCAATATCCTCAATAACATGTTAGAAGCGATTAAGGATGATTTAGAAGAGCTCAGCAAGGGACAGGCTTTGATGGGAATCCTCTCCAACTATGCAACGGAGTCACTGGTCATCGCCCAATGCCATATTGCTATCTCTAGTCTGGCTACCAGCTCTGCCATTGCTCAAGAAACTGCTCAAAAAATAGCCCTGGCAGGCAAACTGGCACAAGTGGACCCTTATCGTGCTGCGACACATAACAAAGGGATTTTTAATGGTATAGATGCTGTCGTTATCGCTACAGGAAATGACTGGCGGGCAGTCGAAGCCGGGGCCCATGCTTATGCCAGCCGTGATGGGCAATACAAGGGGCTTTCTACTTGGTCCATTGATGGCGAGCACTTGGTCGGCTCCATCACCCTACCTCTTCCGATCGCCTCCGTCGGTGGCTCTATCGGGCTCAATCCAAAGGTAGCCGTCGCTTTTGACCTTCTCCAACAACCAAAGGCACGCCAATTAGCTTCTATCATCGCTTCTGTCGGTCTCTGTCAGAACTTTGCTGCCCTGCGTGCTCTTGTTACTTCAGGGATTCAGGCTGGTCATATGAAGCTCCAGGCAAAATCCTTAGCGCTACTTGCTGGTGCCGAGGAGCATGAAGTAGACCAACTAGCCCAACTCCTGCGGAAAGAAAAGCACAGCAACCTAGAAACTGCTCAAAACTTATTAGCAAAAATGAGAGAACATTAAAAAGAGGGACTCCCTCTTTTTTAATTTATTATTTGCTCCATACGAACCACTTGTGGTTTCATACCTAAGCGCTCATAGAATCGAACAGCTCCTGTATTATCTGCCCAAACATTCAAGGTAAGGTTGTGGCAACCATGCTCCTTAGCGTAAGAAAGAGCAAATTCATAAAGTTGCTCGCCAATTTTTTGACCACGCGCCGAATTGGCTACACACAAATCATCAATAAACAAGGTTTTAACTGGTTCTAAAACATCGCCTGTTGCGGTAGATAATTCACAAAACAAATGCCCAACCACTTGTCCCTCTAGCTCAAAGACAAAAATAGGCTTATCTGGATTTTCCAAAAGTGCTACTAATTCAGCCTCAGAAAATTTTTGACCTGCACTTTTAAAAATATCTGGTCGTGCCTGGTGATGCACCTGTAAAATATCTTGAAGCAATTCATTTAAAACTGGAATATCAGATTGTCTAGCTTTACGGATTGTCATAAAAAATCTCCCCTTTTTTATTTTTTCTATTATAACACATGTTTATTTTTTAACAAAATAGGTCTACAGACCGATGAAGAATCTGAAAATTCGAGTATACTATAAGTGTATCCTAAAATTTTTCATAAATCTCCTAAAAAATCAGCTGGCCAAGGCTGGTTTTTTTGTTGTCTTAAAACGAGAATGTGTACTGTAGAAAACTACTAATACTCTTCGAAAATCAAAATTAACCGTTGTCAAGAGCCTTGATAAGTGAAAAGCTCCAGTGGAGGTTTTCAGCCTGTTACCTTGAAATAAGAAAGTAACAGAGTTCTATCTTCGGCTTCGTTTCCTAGGCTACTTTTGATTTTCATTGAGTATAAAGCTTCTCCCTCTTTGACGCAAAATGCTTTTGCCCCTTATTTGCCCCAAAACACAGAAAAAAGCCTACTGCACAACGTAGAAACGTTGATACAATAGGCTTTTTCACGTTATTCCTCGCTCTTTTATTTCTAGGCGAGGGATAAAACAGTCTATCCCCAGACTGTTTTATTTTACCGCATCCTTAAGAGCTTTACCAGCTTTGAATGCTGGAACTTTTGAAGCTGCGATTTCGATTTCTTTACCAGTTTGTGGGTTGCGACCTTTACGTGCTGAACGCTCACGAACTTCAAAGTTACCAAAACCGATCAATTGTACTTTTTCACCAGCTGCAAGGTAGTCTGCTACTGCTCCGAATACTGCATCAACAGCTGCTGCTGAGTCTTTTTTAGTCAATGAAGTTGCTTCTGCAACTTTTGCAATCAAATCTTGTTTATTAGCCATTTGCTAAGTCCTCCAATAATTTTCTGAGTTATTACTCACTTCTATATAGTACCGAATTTTAGGCGTTTGGTCAAGTTTTTAACGCTATTTTACTGTCTTTTTCTGTAGATATCAACAATGAATTGGTCGTTGTACAAATCAATCGTATTCGCCTTTCCATACAGACCAAATTTGTTCTTCAGTTCTGTCAGTTGAACCTGTACTTGCGCTTGTTCAGAGTCTATTTTTACAAAGGCAGGTAGTTTATAATTTTTTTGTAAATAGGCTAATACCTCTGCTTTCGGCAAGGATAAACTTCCAGCTGATATTTCTATTATCCGTAACAAAATACTGCCATCTTCCATTTTGCTAGGTTGAAAATAAATATAGAGTGGGATAGTCACACCAAAAATCTGATAGCTGCCTTCAAAAACAACTTGCTGACTCGTTACGAATAATTGATAGGAAAACTCTTCCGTCTGATAATCTTTTAGATAGTTAGTGAGGGTTTGGTTGAGCTGTTCCCTATTAGTGGAGAAGGCCCCAACCTTGGTATCTTCTGTACTAGTCTGAACGAGCTTTGTTAAATCCTCTCTATCTGTTTGAATCCGTGTATAGAGGACTATTCCGCAACCAATCAACAAAGCCAACTGGGCTAAAAATAGCCATTTCCAAATATTAAGGTTCCCAGCTTTCCGTGGTCTCATTCATTCTCTCCAATATCGCTTTTTTCATAATCTCATATCCAGTATTATTGGGATGGAAACTGTCTTCCTCATACAGTAAATTATTGGTAACTTGGCTACCATTTTGACTAATACCAGCTTCCCCTTCCAATCCTTTATAGAGCAAATCATTGATTGGAACAAAGTAGACATGTTGATATTTTTCAGTTATCTGTTCTGTCATAGCATTCCAATTATCAACAATTGTCTGCATTTCTGTCAATTCAGGAAAATTGAGGTAGAGTGGATTGTAAATCCCGACAACATAGATGGGAAGATTTGGATTATTCTTACGCGCTGTCTTAATAATTGTATCCAATCGTTTTCCGTAATCTTTTGCGGGCTTATCAAAAGTTGAAACTTTGAGATTGGCAATGTTTTTAATAATAGCCTTGCGCAAATCGTTGCCACCAACTGTCAGAGTTAACAGATCTGCTGTTTTTAAGTAGCTTATCAGCTCTCCATCTTCCTTCATTCGCTTAAGAATCTGATTACTGGTATTCCCAGAAACTCCGAAATTTTTGTAATCTACTTCATAACCATAATCGTTAGTTAGAGATTGAGCCAACAAGGGAACAAAGCCCCCTTGTCCAGTTGTATCTCCAACACCTTCTGTCAAAGAATCACCAAGTGCCACATATCGAAAACTGATTTTTTCTGATACGGTAAGCTCTTGTCTGGAGATACGAGATGAGGCAACAGGAATGAGTTGATGAAATAGAAAAATCGACCCTAGAATTGCCAGAAAAAAGAAAACAAAGCCTTGAATCAACTTCCTGTTATTCATAACGAATCAAAATAGCCCAGGCATCCTCACCGGTATGAGTTTGAATAATGGAGCCTGTCTCTAAGACAGAAATTTCTTTTGAGACGTACTCTTGTAATTGACTCTTCATTTCATTTGCAAAATCTGCCGTTCCTGAATAGGAAATACCAATCTCGGCTACTTTTTTATCTGCTAGAGTTGCCGTGAACTCTTCCAGCCATTTTTTAAAGGTCTTATTGCCTCGTCCCTTGACAATCGGAGTTAGCTGATGGTCTTTCATTTCCATGATGACACGGATATTGAGTAGGCTACTCAACATCCCTTGAACACGTCCAATACGACCACCCTTGACTAGATTTTCTAGGGTTGATACACCGATGTATAATTCCGTTTTTTCTTTGACTGTTTCAATAGCTGCAAGGATCTCTTCTTTGCTGGCACCAGCTTGTGCCATGCGTGCTGCTTCTACAACTTGGAATTTTTCAGCCTGATCTGTAAAGCTTGAATCAAGTATTGTCACATCAGCACCAGAAAGGGTTGCACCTTGTCTAGCAGCTTCTACTGTCCCTGATAAGGCATGCGACAAGAGAATGGCAATAATCTGACTGCCGTCTTTAGCCAATTCAGCAAAAGTTTCCGCAAAGAGTCCTACTGGGGGCTGACTTGTTTTTGGCAAGTTTTTTGACCCACGCATGAGCTCCAAGAATTCTCCTTCTTTTAAATCGTTGTCAGAGTATACGACTCCGTCAACCATTACAGATAATGGAACAACTGTTATATTTAATTCTTCGACCAAACTGGGTTCGATAGTCGTACTTGAATCCGTAACAATCTTAATCTTTGACATATTTCATCCTACAATTCTCTTCAATTTTGCCATCTATTATAACAAATTTTGACTAAAAAATAAACTTTGGACATAAGCAAAAAGGCTAGTCACCTAACCTTTTTCTACTAATTCTTTTGCTTGATTACGGGCTGCATCTGTGATTTTGTCACCGGCTAACATCTTGGCAATTTCCTCAATACGCTCTTCTTTAGTCAAGAGACGGACACGAGAAACGGTTGAATGTTCGTCGGATATTTTCTCAATAAAGAATTGATAATCTGCAATAGCAATGACTTGTGGTAGATGAGAAATAGCCAATACTTGCCCATATTGTCCGATTTTGTAAATTTTCTGGGCAATTGCCTGGGCCACACGTCCAGATACCCCTGTATCCACCTCATCAAAGACAATAGAAGTTTTACCTTCTTTACGGGCAAAGGCTGACTTAATGGCCAACATCAAGCGAGACAATTCTCCTCCAGAAGCTACCTTAACCAGAGGCTTGAAGTCTTCACCTGGGTTGGTGGAGATGTAAAATTCTACCGTTTCATTTCCTTCTCGATTAAATTTTCCTTTGGTAAATCGAACTTGGAAACGAGCTTTCTCCATATACAAGTCTTGCAATTCTTGGCGGATAATATCTTCTAAAACAACAGCTAATTCATGGCGTGATTGGCTGAGCTGACCTGCTCGTTCAACCAATTCTTTCTCTAAGTTCTTAAGCTGAACTTCCAAATCATTACCAGATAAATCATTGCCTGTCAATAGATTGTATTCTTCACTGATTTTACTAAAATAGTCCAAAACATCATCGACAGTTCCACCATATTTCTTCGTAATGGTATTGAGCAAATCTAGGCGACTTTCCAATTGCAAGAGACGATTGCCATCAAAGTCTAGATTGTCCACCACATCACTGAGACGCTTGGTCACATCTTCAACGACATAATAAGCTTCTGTCAGGCTAGAAGAGAGCTGTTTGTAGTCTGGATCAAATTCTTCCAGACTTTGCAAGTCACTCATAGCTGAGCGTAGGTTGTTCAAGCTTGAAAAATCTTCATTGTCTAATAGTGCATAGGCATTGGTCAGTGTATCTGCAATTTGTTTGTGGTTGAGCAGTTTATCGCGTTCCTGATTGAGTTGAATATCTTCGCCAGACTTCAAGTCTGCTGCTTCGATTTCAGCAATTTGGTATTCCAACATCTCAATCCGCGCCTTGTGTTCTTGCTCATTTTTTTGCTTTTCAAGAACTCGTTTACGAAGACTACGATAGGCATCAAAGGTTGTCTGATAACGGTCTTTAAGACTCCAAAATTCATCTTCTCCGAAACTGTCCAAAAGACGGATATGGTGCTGGGATTTCATCAATTCTTCCTGGTCATGTTGACCATGAATATCTACTAAATATTGCCCAATCTGTTTCAAGACAGATAAATTGACCATTTGTCCATTGACACGGCTAACCGAACGGCCATTTTGTAGGATTTCACGACGGATAATGAGTTCGTCAGCTACTTCAATCCCCTGTTCAAGCAAAATCTGCTCGAGAGCTCTGCTATTTTCAAAGGAAAAAAGCCCTTCAATCTCAGCCTTGGCGGCCCCATGTCTGATAACATCTGTCGTCGCACGCGCCCCTAGCATCAGGTTCATGGCATCAATGATAATGGATTTACCTGCACCTGTTTCACCAGATAGGATGGTCATCCCGTTTTCAAAATTCAGTGATACCTGCTCAATAATGGCGAAGTTTTTAATGGACACTTCTAGTAACATGGCTACCACCCTCTAACCGTCTGTTCGATTTGCGAAATAATACCTTCGTTTGTAACAATGAGCAGAATACTGTCATCATCAGCAATCACTGAAAAAACATGTTCTTGAAATTGTTCCAAAATCTGGCGTTTTACCACAGCAGAACTTCCGGGTACCAGACGGAGATTAATCATTTTATCCATCACTGAGACTTCAAAAACATTCTGCGATTTTACCTTAACAAGACCTGCCTTTGGTAAACCGTAAATATATCCCTTATCTGCTGATGGAACCTTAATAATGCCAAGTTCCTTGATATCACGTGAAACCGTTGCTTGTGTCGCATTGACACCCATTGCTTCTAGACGTTCAACAATTTCTTCCTGTGTATCAATAGGAAATCGGACTACCAAATCTTTAATGACTTCTAATCTTTCTCGTTTATTCATCCTTTTTAAATTCCTCATGTGCTTGATAGACTGTAGTTGTTATGACCTCTTTATCAATCTGGTTTGGTTGTGTTGATTTTTCTAAGTGCGCTAAAAATTCGATATTGCCATGACCACCTTGAACAGGGGAAAAGCTAAGGGCTTTGACTGAGAAGCCTGTTTCCACGGCCATTTTTGTCACTTCTTCCAATACTTTCAAGTGAACGGATTTATCTTTGACAATGCCATTTTTCCCAATCTGTTCACGTCCAGCCTCGAATTGGGGTTTAACAAGGGCAACAACTTGGCCGCCCTCCGCTAAAATACGATGGAGTGCTGGTAAAATCAGACTCAATGAGATAAAGCTGACGTCAATGGACGCAAAACTTGGTTGACCAAGTTCGAAATCTCCCAGCTCAGCATAGCGGAAATTGTACTGTTCCATGCTGATAACACGCTCATCCTGACGTAATTTCCAAGCGAGTTGGTTGGTGCCGACATCCACTGCATAGACCTGCTTGGCACCGGCCTGCAACATGACATCCGTGAAACCGCCTGTCGAAGCCCCAATATCAATCGTTGTTTGACCCTCAACTGATAATTGGAAAACCTGCAAGGCTTTCTCCAATTTGAGACCGCCACGGCTGACATACTTGAGTTTTTCTCCCTTGAGTTTGAGTTCAATTCCCTCGTCAATCTTCTCGCCGGGTTTGTCATAACGTTCGCCATTGATGACCGACACAACCAGTCCAGCCATAACACCGCGTTTGGCCTGCTCACGCGTCTCGAAAAGCCCCTGTTTAAAAGCTAGTACATCTACTCTTTCCTTAGCCATTGATTCGTAAACTTTCTATGATTTCTTTGATTTTTTCTGTTGAAAATGGGACTTGTTTAGCCACTTGATTTAGCTCGTTGATTGCTTGATTCAAGCTATCTTCTAGAAATACTTTTGAGGCTTCCAAGCCCATTAGGGCAGGGTAGGTAGACTTCTCAGCCATTACATCTTTTTGGGGAGTTTTTCCGATTTCCTCAAAAGTGGCTGTCACATCCAAAATATCATCCCGAACTTGAAAGGCTAGACCAACTAATTGACCTGCTTGTCGCAAATGGTTGATGACCTCATCCGACTGTCCTGCAATCAAACCTGCTGCTACAAAGGGAAAGGTCAATAATTTCCCTGTCTTATTGGCATGAATGGCTTGTAATTGCTCTAAGGTCAGATTCTGCCCTTCACCAGCCATATCCAATATTTGACCAGCAACCATTCCAAAGGTCCCAGATGCCTGGGAAAGCTCTCTCACGAGAGCAAGGGTGGTCTCAGCTGGTAAATCAACTTGAGCTAGGAAACCAAATGGATCTAGAAAGAGACTGTCCCCTGCTAAAATAGCTGTTGCTTCATCGTAAACCTTGTGGTTGGTCAAGCGACCACGACGGTAATCATCATTATCCATAGCAGGCAGGTCATCGTGAATCAAACTTCCCGTATGGATCAACTCGACACAGGCTGCCACTTGATAATGAGCTTGTTTTAATTCCACTCCAAAAGACTCCAAGAGAGTCAAGAGGAGCAAGGGGCGAATTCGTTTGCCACCAGCTTGGAGTGAATAGAGAACGGATTGGTTGAGGCGTTCTGCTACCTGAGGTTCATAAAAACCTGCCATGGTTTCCTCAAGTTGCTGCAATTTACTGGCTACCATTAGTCCATCTCCGCTTCACTGCCATCTGCCTGCATGACCTTGACCAAGGTCTTTTCAGCTTCTGTTAGTGTCTTTTGTAGGTCTTTCGATAGGACCATTCCCTTTTGAAACTCAGCAAGTGCTTCTTCCAGAGCCACATCGCCTCGCTCCAATTTGGTTACGATTCCTTCTAATTCAGCTAAGTTTTCTTCAAATGTTTTCGTCTGTTTGGACATGATTTACCTCCACATCAAGTTGACCATCTTTCATTTGAATGGTCAGTTGTTCTCCCTTTTGTATCTTTTCTACACTATCAATCACCCGACCATCTTGACGAATCATGGCGTAGCCACGGGCCACGATGCGACTGGTATCCAGCATAGTCAAGGCCTCAATCAGCTTATCTGCCTTGGCCATCTTATTATCATAGATATTGGCCATGTTGCTCTTCAAGAGTCGTTCCTGCTGGATAATTCTCTCTTGGAAACTCTCTACTTTACGACCTGGATGCACACCTTGTAATCGTTGCTGTAGTAGGAGACTAGCCTGTTTCTGCTGGCTATATAGTTCTTTCATCCGTGTCTGCAATTGATTGGTCAAGCGGTCTAATTTTTGTAAATAACCATCATACAGGCGTTCAGGCTGGCGGAACATGACTGACTGGCTAATCTTATCAAGCTGACCTCTCAGGAATTTCAAACGATTGGTCATGGCCTGATAGGCTCTATTTTCCTGCTGATTGAGGTAGCCCAGTAAGTCTGCCTTGGTCACAGGTGTTGCTAATTCTGCGGCAGCTGTTGGGGTAGCAGCTCGTTTATCTGCTACAAAATCAGCCAAGGTCGTATCGGTTTCATGACCTACGCTGGAAATGATAGGAATACGGGATTCAAAAATTGCCCGAACCACAATTTCCTCATTGAAGGCCCAGAGGTCTTCGATAGAACCACCACCACGACCAACGATGAGAACATCCAAGTCATCCCGTTCATTGGCTCTTTGAATATTGGCAACAACCTCCTGAGCAGCACCATCTCCTTGCACCTTGGTCGGATAGAGAACAATCTCTACGCCTGGAAAACGTCGGCTAACGGTTGTAATAATATCCTGAATAACAGCTCCACTCGGACTGGTAATGACACCGATTTTCTTGGTAAACCGAGGGAGGGTCTGTTTGAATTCTTCTTTAAATAAACCTTCCTGTGTCAGAGCTTGTTTGAGCTGTTCAAACTTGATAGCCAAGGCTCCAATACCATCTGGCTCAGCTTTTTCAATGACAATGGAATAAGAACCATTTGGTTCATAGAGCTGAATGCGCCCGATGACATTGATTTTCATTCCCTCTTCAAGCTCAAAGCCCAGATTCTTATAGACGCCTGCCCACATGGTGGCTTGGATGACAGCCTTGTCATCCTTAAGCGAAAAATATTGATGGCTAGGGCGTTTACGGAAGTTGGACACTTGACCTGTCAAATACACCTTCTCCAAATACGGATCGCGGTCAAACTTTAATTTTAAATACTTAGTTAGATGACTAACCGATAAATATTCAACCATGTCCACTCCTTCTATATTGTATCCCTACTATTATACCAAATTTTGCACTTTTATACAGAACTAGGCCTATTATTTCCGATAGCTTTCCTGTGTTTTTTTCAACAATTTGCTATATAATAGTTTGTAAGAATATAAGAACCTGGATTCACAGTCTAATGCGTAAAAACACTTTACTTGTGAATACGGGTTCTAAGAATCATTATGCAGATTCTAAGGAGATTTATATGAAAATTGACGATTTACGAAAAAGTTCTAATATTGAGGACCGCAGGGGACAATCCAGTTCTAACTCATCTTTCTCGTCTGGTTCATCTGGCGGAAATGTCCTATTGGGACTACTCTTTTCACGACTTGGTTGGAAAGGAAAACTACTTGTTCTTGTCCTTTTATTAGCCTTCGGAGGCATGTCAAACCTTGGTGGGTTGCTTTCCCCATCACCAGGGACTAATCCTTACCAATCGAGTCAAGTCACAACGACTGGTACAGATGTGTCTGATGCAGATGCTGAATTCATGAGTAAGGTTTTAGGATCGACAGAAGATTTTTGGACCCAAGAATTTAAAGCGAATGGTTTAACCTACAATGCACCGACTATGGTTTTCTATACTAACCAGACCCAAACCGGATGTGGAGTTGGTTCCGCCCAAGCCGGTCCATTCTATTGCTCTGCTGACCGCAAGATTTATATTGATACTTCTTTCTATCAAGAATTATCTAGCAAATATAAGGCTGCTGGTGACTTTGCCATGGCTTATGTCATCGCTCATGAAGTTGGTCACCATGTTCAAAATGAATTAGAAGTTCTTGGGGCTTACCATCAAAAACGGGCTCGACTATCCGATAAGGAAGGCAATGCGCTAAATGTTCGCTTAGAATTGCAAGCTGACTATTATGCAGGAGCCTGGGCCAAATATGTTGATGGACAAGGCATCTTGGATGCTGGTGATATTGACGAAGCCATGAATGCTGCCCATGCAGTTGGTGACGATACTCTTCAACAGGAAGCCTATGGCCGTACTGTTCCAGACAGTTTTACCCACGGCACTTCTGAGCAAAGGAAAAAATGGTTTAATCTCGGTTATACCTATGGTGACCTTGCTCACGCCGATACATTCTCCGTAGAGAACCCTTAACCTCTACGCTATCAATAAAAGCTCCTGTAAAATTGCAGGAGCTTTTATCAATACAGTCTACTCATACAGCCGAGATTGACTGCCGATCTATTTTTTACGTCCAGTTAATTCTCTGGTACGATGTTGTTTTTTATGCTCTTTGTGTGAGTGACGGTTCTTTTTCGAACGATCTTTCTTTCGTTCTTTGCCTTCTTTCTCTTTCTTCTCTTTAGGAACCTTCTCTATTCGTGGCGCTACTACTTCTAATCCCGCAGCAGAAGCAATTTGATCACCATAAATATAGTGAGTATACTTATTGAAATTCTTTATCACTGCGATGAGAGAGAAGGGCTTTTCTGATTGCTTTTCTATTTCTGTCTCTATTTTGTAAGTGACAGTCTGCACATCTCTGCGGTGGTCTCGAAAGAAAATTTTGGAGAAACGATTTTCGTCCTTCCATTTATTAAATATAGCATTACCCATAAGCCCTGCAGACCAGCCCCATTGTGCATCAAATTCTCCCTTTCCATTTTCAAATGCCCTATACTCATCTCCACCAGCACCTTCTGACTTATAGTGATTTAAAATATCCGTATTACTTTGATCCACTAACTTAGTTAGTTTTAAGCCATCTGGAAGGATAAAATAGTATCCGCCAATCGATTCATAGAATGCCCATTCTCCAGCTTTGAAAGTCACTTCCCACTCAATTTTTTTATCAGTTACGGAAGTTGTTTTTATCAAAACAGATTGCTGTAATTGAAATGGTTTACCTGGATAGTTCGTATCTTGAATATAGGCTGGTTGTTTCTCATTCGGCAATTCTGGAGTAACAGGGAGGGATTCCATATCCAAATTATGTTCAGCTGACCTTACAGCACGCGGTGTAAATTCAGAAAGGGTTGAATCCTCAGCCTTTGTTTCTGGGGTTGCTTCAGCCTTTGGCTCAGAAATGACATTCTCGACTTCCTCTAGGTTAGAAGACTGGTTTGGAACTTCATCATCTAGAATTTCTCCATTCTCAGCTTCTTTTGTAGCTTGCTCTTCAACCGTCAACGGCTGTTCATCTAGCATTTGGTTAGAATCTATCGTCACAAGGCTTGCATCGGTTGATGCCTCCGTATCCGCCTTGATATGTGATACATTCGCAGTCATTGTAACACCTAATAGGGCACTGCTTACTAGTAATCCAGCTATTATTTTTGTTTTTTTCATAAAATACTTTAACCTCTCTTCATTAATTATTTTCGGCAATTTTCCTTCCAAAATCTATCCTGCTATTTGATACGACCGTTTCTTTTTCCAGCAGATTTTCTTCTCGTATTCGTCCATGCAGGATCCCCATATAGATTGGAAAGAGAAAAATTAAACTATACTTCGCATGGCATAGTAAGGTAAGCCCTACTAATTCTGGAATAATGATTAGAAAAATATTCGGATGTCTTACGGTTTGAAATAGCCAATGATGGATAGGATGGTAGGTTTCCCCGAATAGTTGCCCAACGGTCCACTTGTCTCCTAAAATTCTTCTCAGATAATATAAGGTTGCCATCGCAGAAAATAACATCACGAACCCCAATCCACTAAACCAGTCAAATAGGGGCTGTTTTATTAGTGTTTCACATAAGCATGAAAAGTAAAATACCATATGTGCAACTAACCGCCATTTGACATTGTGGATGCTGTCTTCTATTCCACCAGTAAACTCTGTTTGCTCTTCATTTTCAAGAGCTATTCTCAAACAATATAGCCTCAGCAAAACAACCAGACCGACTGAAAAAATAATCACGATAATCCCTCCTTCTACTATTGAATTACAGACTTAGTATATCAAGTCAATCCATTTTCATCCTGCCCATGTTCTATTTTTTATTTATTTTTGTTGGTTGATTAGTGGAGTGACCCTAGCTGGCGAAAAATCAAAAAAATTCCTGAGTCAGTACATTCAAACTCAGGAATTTTTTATGATTTTCATACTTGGTAGCTACGATTGCTAATTTAAAAGAAATTACTCTTCTTTCTTTTTGTTTTTAAATACATACACAAAAGTTGAAAGAGTGGCCAGGGCTGCTCCTAACCAAGTTAAGCTACCGCCTGCTTCTCCAGTATTTGGCAAAGTCTCTTTGCTCTTCTGAGATTTCTTACCATCTGACATTTCAGCCATTGGCTGTTTGACCGCTGGTGATGTTGTTTTTGACCCTTGTGACTCGGGTTTCATCTTCTCAGAAGGATTATCCATTTTTTGAGATTCTTTTGCCATCTGATCTTCTTGTTTTGGCTTAGCCATTTTCTGAATATCAGATTTTTCTTTTTCAGATTCTTTAGGAACCTTAATCTTAGGAGTTTCAGTTTGTGGAATCTCTTTTTTCGGAGCTTCTTCTTTCGGAGTCTCTACTTTTGGTTGTTCTAACTTTGGTGTATCCTGCTTTGGATTATCTACCTTAGGCATTTTCTCCTCAGGAATGACCATCTCTGGTTGTTCCTTTTTAGGTGTCTCCTTCTTAGGAACTTCTGGCTGTGGCATGTCCATGTGTGACTTCTCGTTAGTAACTTTAACATCTACCAGAGCAATATCATACGAATGATCATCATAGATGACCTTCACATTTACCCCATATTGCCCTTCTACTAGCGGAACTTCTCCAACAATTTCTTTTGTAATTGGACCAGCTTCTTGAGGAACTGTGACAGCATCTAAGATTTTTTTCTCCGCAACTTCTTTTGAGGTTCCTACTGGATACGCTACCCAGTCAACCATTGAAACAATCGGTTCATAAAGTTCATCCTTAGTCTTATTGGGCACCATTTCTTCTTTCTTTGGACTTTCAGGTGCTGGACTTGGTGCTGGTGTGTCTGGCATTTCTGGTACACGTGGTTGCTCTGGTGCTGGAGTCGGTGGCACTACCTCTGGTGTTTCTGGTACACGAGGCATCTCTGGTCCCTCTGGAGATGAAGTCTCTGGTTTCATAGGAGCTTGCGGTTGCTCTGACTCTGACGTCGGTGGCACTACCTCTGGTTGTTCCATTTTAGGTGTTTCGCTCTTAGGAACTTCTGGCTGTGACATATCTGGTACTTCTGGAGTTTTAGGTTGTTCTGGTTCTGGAGCAGGAGATGGCATTTCTGGACTTTGTGGCATGAGCTTCGGCTGCATTTCTTCTACTTTTGGTTCAACCTTTGGCATCTCAGACATACGAGGTTGCTCTGGACTTCGAGGCATATCTTCATTCGGTTTGTCAGTCTGGTTAGATGTCACATGAACATCAACTAAAGTGACATCGTACGACTTATCATCGTAAATGACCTTTACATTTACTCCGTATTGCCCTGCTGCCAATGGAACATCCCCAACGATTTCTTTTTTAGTTTCTCCTGCTTCTTTAGGAACCATTACTGCATCAAGAATTTTCTTCTCTGCTTCTTCCTTCGAAGTTCCTACAGGATAAACCACCCATTTGTCTGTTTGGACAATTGGCTCATAGATCTCATCTTTGGTTTTATTGGGCGCCATGTCTTCTTTCTTAGGACTTTCAGGAGATGGACTTGGTGCTGGTACTTCTGGTTGTTCTGGTACAGAAGGCATCTTCGGTTGTTCTGGTGTTCCAGGCTTCTCTGTTTCCGATACCTTCGGATCAACCATCGGTTTTTCTGGAATAGATGGTGATTTAGGTGTTTCGGGTTTAAATTCTTCAATCTTCTTGACAATAGGGACTACTGTCAGCGAAGAAGTTATGGCATCTGTTTCAAGAATCGTTTTATTGCTGCCATCTACTTTCCACCCCTCCAATTTATATCCTTTAGGAATAACTAATGTTCCTTTTGGGGTATCATTAGTCGGTTTTTTGACTATTTTTGGCAATGCAACTTTTAATAGTGAACCTACAGGAACAGTTACAGAATACGAGCCTTTATAAAAGTAATAAGTTGCATCTGCCAAAGAATCTACATCCTTAAAAGTGATAGAAACCTTATCTATTGTTTTCGGTTCCAACGTTGGGACTTCTGATTTCTTATCTACCTCAGGAGCATTGTCTGGTACTACCATTCTTATTCCAGCAGCAGATACAACCTCTGATAAGAAACCAAAGTATTTCATAACAGCTATGACAGGGAGAGTCTTTACATTTGTATTCTCAATTTTAGCTGTCAATTCGTAGGTCACTTTATCTGTATGGCTTGACGGAGCTTTAAGAAAATAAATCTTGGAACTTTCATTTCTCCAATCAGATAACTTCCCTCTCACATTTCCTACTGACCATTCCCATTGGGCATGGAAATCACTATCACCGCTCCCTTTTTCTTCTTTACTAAAAAAGCGATAGCTATCAGAAGAAGAGTTGTTGGATGAATTAACCATTTTAGGGAATTTATTTAATATGTCAGTATTTTTATCATCTACAATCTTTGTCACTTGTAAACTCTTAGGAAGAATAAAATAATATCCCCCGCGTCCTCGGTCAAAAGACCAATTCTTAGTATCGAATGTCACCTTCCATGTAGCTTCATTATTATCCACCTTTACAGGCTCAATTGATACTGATTTTTTATAATAATCACCTTGATCATTACCGCTAAAATTTGTCCCCTGAATTAATCCTTCCTCATCATTTAGGGGAGCCTCCTCCCCCTCTACTACGTTTTTCGATTCTGATAATGAAACCAGCTCTTCATTTGAAACTAGTTCCAAATCTACATTTTCTTTTTTATCTTCCTCTTCTTTCAAAGAAGACTCAGCATTAGTTGAAGGATTATTATCTGCAACCATAACCGCTTCCTCCAATACTGGAGATGGACTATTTTCAGATGTCACGGAAATCTCTTCATTATTTGACTTTGGCGCTTCGGTCACAGCTACTTCTGTTAGCTCTGTCCCTTCTGCTTTGACCAATGATGTTGGATAAAGTAATAAACCACCCAATACCGTTGTACTTAATAATAAGCCTGATATTACTTTTTGCTTGCTCATAATTTGCTCCTTTTAAAAAAACGCATAATCTTTATAAAATACCTGTTTTCAAACTGGAAATTACCCTACTATTCTAAATGCACAGCCTTCCTTGGGTCAGTAGTAATTCCTAAAAAACGATATTTAAACTAAATTAATGTAACCACTAGAATGATTTCTCGTAAAGTTCTATCTTTGTCTCTCTCCCTGCACACTTCACTCCAACATTTCACCAGCAGACTCTACCTTGCCATTAGGAATAATGACTTCCTTCAATAAGATATTTTCTTCATGGATCCGTCTGTACAGTACAACCATATAGATTGGGAATAGGATGATAAAGCTGTACTTGGCGTGGCATAACAGAGATAAGCCTAGCAATTCGGGGATAATGTTTAAGAAATAATTTGGATGTTTTACTGTTCTAAAAAGCCAATGATCAATAAATCGATGGTTCTTTACCAACATCAATTTAACAGTCCAAATATCTCCTAAAATCCTTGTAACCCAGCATAGCATCATCATCGAAAAGAATAATACTGCTAGACCAAGTACACTCAAACCGTCAAAACTAGCTTGTTTTAATACTGCCTCACTCAAACATGATAAGTAAAAGACAATGTGGACGACTGTTAGTAATTTTGTATTTTGCACACCGTATTCAGAACCACCATTTGCTAAAATCTGCTGTTCATTTTTTAGCGAAATTTTCAAAAAATACAATCTCAGTACAAAAACACTAATAACCCAAAAGACAATCATAATGTCCTTCCCTTCTCTTTGCAAATTCACAGAGTCCTTACCCTGTGGCAAAAAAATTATATCAGTCCAAACTATTTTCACCCTGCCTTCGTTCTATCTTTTTTGTATTTTTTATATTTTGGCATGTCGTCTTTATCCATCGAACTTTCCGCTTCTCATCCCGTCTCATCCTCATCAAGATTCAAATAGAATATTCCAATATTCAATAAAAAAATTGCTCATGACTACTATCTAGTCACAAGCAATTGCTATCTATTTCTTACTGTCAAAATTTTTTATATCATGGAATAACCTAGGAATCAAATTGAATAACAAAGCGCATTGTCTTTTCATCAGCAGCATAAAATGTATATCCAAATTGGTGTTTTTCAAGAATTTGTTGCACAATGAACAAACCAATCCCTGTTCCACCATCCTTTCTCTGCCGACTAAAATCTGGACGATAGAAAGGCTTGAAGATTTGCGACAATTCCTCCTCATCCAGTACAGCCTCGACTTCATTTTCAATAATTAATTGATGCTCCGTTAATTGTAGACGAATAGCACCTCCAATTTTTGTATAACGAAATGCATTATCCAAAACATTTTTTATAGCCTTCAGTAGATAAACTGAATTTCCTTCAATAATAACTGGAGCTAAATCAACTGTAAACTGATAGGGACGAACTTCCGCTAAGCTAAAATAGCTCGTCAATGAATCCTTAATTAACTCATCTAATTGGATACTTCCCTTGCTATCTTTCAATGCCATATCGAGATTGGTTGCTTCTAAAATGGAATAAACCAAATTAGATTGTTCCTTCAGCAATTCTCTACATTTCTTCAAATAAGTATCATGATCCTGAAAGGGACCGACATTATGAATCATCCCCTCAATCAAGCCTAGCGCACTAGCAATCGGAGTTTTTAATTCGTGAGATGTAATACGGAGAAAGTCAGATTTTTCCTTTTCACGGGCTAAAGTCCTCTCGTTCTCCGTTTTCAATTCCTTGATACTGGTCAAAAGTTTACTATAAAGACTATTGACATCTTGTGCTAGGGTTGCTACTTCATCCACACCAGATACAGAACAATTAATCCCTGGCTCCAAAGATTGCATTTTGCGGGTTGTTGCAGAAATGGCTGCGATTCTACGAGTGGCCAGTCGACTGTAGACAAAGGCCGAGGAAACTGCAAGCAAAATGATTAATACCAGAATGAAGGGATAGAAGGTAACCAGGATCTGACTGACATCCGAGAGAGAATGAAAACCGTAATTAAACAGCAAATAGTAGATCGTCCCTTCAGCGGATTCAATGGCTACTGACCATGAACCAAACTCATCAAAATTTCCTTTCTTTAAATACTCCTCCTCGTTCTTTTTGGCCTCTTCGTCATTGGGATCTGGATAGATAATTTTATTTGACTCGGAGAATAGAGTAATGATGATATTCGGAGTTTTTTGATCATAATCATCAATTTCCTCTAATATTTCAACTTCTGGCTTCCCGTCCAGCTGCATCGCAACTCTCATATAATCATCTTTGAGTTCTTGTTTCCGAACTTGATTATAATAGATCGGCATGGCATAATATAATAGTCCCAATAAGGTCAAAGAAATAAAGGTAATCATCACCGTAACAACGATGAAGTTTTTTCTAGCGATTCCCATTGTTAGAATTCCTCAACCTGATAACCTCGACCAATTACCGTTCGTAAAGGAAGAGATGGTAACTTCTTACGTAGATTCTTGATATGATTGTCCAAAACTCGGCTATCCAGTTCTGTATAGCCCCAAATTCCCAGCATTAGATGATCACGATTGACAATTTTTCCACGGCGTTTTGCCAAGTACAGTAAAATCTCGTATTCTTTTTTCGTTAATTGCACTTCTTCTTCTGCCATATAAACCGCTCCACTGGACGGATGGATTTGGATGTCGGCTGCTTCTATAATATCACCTTCACCACGCAAAATATTTTCAATGCGTTTCACAAGAATAATCGGCGAAAAAGGTTTTACAACGTAGTCACTAATCAGTTGATTGAAGCTAACCAATTGTGTGTATTCGTCATCCATTGCCGTTAACATAAGAATTGGAATTTTTGATGTCTTACGAATCTCCTGTAGGACTTCCAATCCTGTCATGGACGGAATCATAATATCCAATACAATCAAATCAAATGATTCTTCTCGAAATGTTTCAAGTGCAATTTTTCCGTCGGAAATATGGGTCACTTCGTAGCCGTGATCCTTTAGAAATTCACAAACTACTTGACTGATAACAATATCATCTTCTACAACCATAATTTTCGCCATTATACTCTCCTTTAAAACCTATAAATAAATTGGTATTCTTGTGTCTCTTGTTGTATATATCTACTATCTTGAAAAAACAGATAAAAAATACATCTCGAAGAGAACATGTATAGAATTGTTTGGTAGACTAAACTAAATTAAATTAATAAAGAAAGGACTACTAATGTTCAACTTGAATTCTGAAAAACTGACTGTTCTAAAGTGGTTTGATATTGTCATCCTGAGTCTGATTTTATTTGGTGAGGGAATTTTCAACTCCACACTCCAATACCTAGCACTACAAGATCAAACGAGAACCCTACAGGAAAATCTGACTTTTTCAGCATTAGATAACTGCAAGGCAGTGGCCATTCAAATTGTCTGGTTAGCTCTTGCCCTCTTCTATTTACTACTGCGTAATTTTGACTTTTCACAGTGGAAAAAACGAATTCTCTTTACACCGTGGGTTCCACTACAGACTATCGTCATCTTCATTGTCGCAGCCCTCTGTATGGATGTTTTTCAGCTTGTGTCCCATCAAGTTATCGCACCTGCGACACCATCGATGTTCCACTTGGTACATAAAGCCAGCTATTCATTAATATTCTATGCCTTGCTGAATGGATTCTACGAAGAGATTTTCTTCCTTGGTATCTGTCTGATGGGCAATCCAAAACATGCTAAGTGGGCATTTCTCTACTCACTGATTATCCGTTGTAGCTTCCATACCTATCAGGGGCTAGTTGCTGGCATCGGACTAGGTTTAATCGTTGGAATTATTTTCCATCTACTCTACCAAAAAATAAAACCTCAAAACATGCTTCCGTTCTTCTTGGCTCATGCCATAGCAGATATTATCGGGCTAACAGTCCTGGGGCATATATACATATAATACGTACACATTTATGACTCACATAACCATCTAAAGGTGATGTGGGTTTTATTTATGCTTTCAGACTCGTTTGAAAGGCGGGGAATCAGAAGACCTCCATTTCCTACCACTAAGATAGAACTCTATGGCATATCATGCCCAGTCAACAGCATATAAATAGTGGCTCAACACAGTCCTTATAGCAGACTTTTCTTTGAATCAATTATGTTTAGCTTATAAAAAGTTGCCCTCATAAAACAACTTCACATTACCTTCTCTGTAGATAACAACAATAGTATATCACAATAAAAAGATATATAGAAAAGTCACTCAAAAGAAACACAGAATACTTAGACAAAACATAGAACTATTTTAAATGAGCTAAAATCCTCCCGATTCAGCTGATGCTTTTATCCAGTTTCTAAGCTTTCACAGTCAGTTTGTATCTATTCTGCATGGCAGTACAGACGCTCTTTAAATAAACAACAACCACCTCATCGTGCGCATTGAGGTGGTTGTTATCCAAATATAGTAATTGGATTCCTAAGGATGAGGATGAAAATTAGACATTGTATCATAATTCCTGTTAGGTAGTCCACGTGTCTTCTTTATCATGTGACTACACCAACTACTATGTACCAACTTAGGTGCAAAACATACTATGGATGGCGATATGTTTGCATAATCTATTTTATCATGGAATCCTTGAATTCATTTGTGTTTCATCTATTGTTTGTTTATGCTTACTCTATTATCGATAGAATTGTTCAAGCTTTCCCTAAAAATTGCTACAAACTGGACCTTATGCATTTTTTCCACTCTTTTTCCGTAGGAATGGGAAGACCAAAAGTAGCAGAAATCCTAGTAGGGTCGCGATTCCATTTTTCTCCCCAGTATTAGGCAGCATTTTTCTGTGATCCCGATTTTCTTTCTTCTCTGTTTTTTCAATAGTAGCAGAAGATTTTTTCGTATCCATCTTATTACTACTTGTTTCTTTACCTTTGTTGGAATCCATTTTTTCTGGCATGTTTTCCTTTTTACTGCTAGAATTTGGTTGAGTTTTTTCCCTGTCTGACAGAAATTTTTCCTTGATGAGGGCCTCTGTCTTTATCTGAGGTTTTTCCGCAGGTGATGACTTGATAATTTCCTTGTTAGACAAGTAAATACTGCGTTCCATACCTGTCATGACTTCAGACATCGCCTTACCATTAACCAGTACTGTATAGAAGGTACCATCAAGCAACCCCTCTTTAAAAATAGCCTTTCCATCTGCATTCGTCCGCTGCGTTCCAATTGAGCGACCTGTTTTGTCCACCAAGGTCACTTCTTGCCCGCTTACAGGATTAGCTCCTGCATTGCGAATAACCACTGTCAACGGTGTCATGCTGAATTCTGGATCAACAGTCCCCTCCCCCTCAGCAATAAAGCTAGAGCCCAACTGACTCTCACTACCATTAGCACGGAGGGTATAGCCCTGCGCAACCCCATCTACAACTACACTCAAATTAATATTTAAGGGAAGATGATTAAAAATAGCCTGTCCTTTGGCGTTTGTTCTATTGGTAGCGACTACCTTGTGTTCTCTTGTTGAGGTATCCACTATCTGGACTTCCTTATCTGCTAATACTTTTCCGTTTTTATTGAGAATAGTTGCTGTAAAAGTAAATCCTTTTTCTTCAGTTTCTTCTTTCTTACTGCTATAAGATGAAGCCTCTTCCTTTACAATTTTATCTGAAGAAAGATAGGCAAAACGAGACTGTCCTGGGAATACCTCTCCAATTTTCTCTCCATTGACATAGTATTCATAGAAAGTACCTTCAACGATTTTATCAGTAAAGCTGACCTTTCCGTTTTGATCAGATAAGCGACTTCCAAGGGATTCATTAGAAGAGGTTTTTAATTCTACTAATTGAGAAGATAAGGGCGTTGCATCTTCATCCTGAACGGTAATCTCAATCGCCTTCCCACTCAAGTGCTCCTTATTAGTCGCAACATTGGTCTCCGATTCAGGCTTATTAGCTAAATCAGGCATGTTTCCTTCACCTGATGCCGTATTGTTGCCGTCAACTATGTTTGCTCTGAAATCCAATTCAGTCTTGTTGGTTGCTGCATCTGTTTCCTCCGCTAAAATAGTAGGCATTGAGCCCAGTCCAGCAGTTAAAAGTGCTACAACAGATACAAATCGAATGGTGTGATGTTTTGAAAATAACATAATAGTCTCCTTCTAAAATATAAACTCTTTAATATACCCCCTCAAAAAAGAGCCTTTATTAGTTGTTCTAAATCAAGGCTCTCCTCATCAAAGGGATCTTTTCAGTGTAAAATGATTTTGTATTTTTTATACTCCTACCAGACCTTCAAACGCTCCTCAGGCTTAACATACATAGGATCGCCCTCTTTAACATTGAAGTCTGTATAGAATTGTTCCAGCTGATTCACAATATTATTCACACGGTATTTAGCAGGTGGATGTTCATCAGTAATATTGGCAATTGCAAATTCTTTCGTTGTCACTGCACGCCAAACTTTTCCGTAGGCTTCGAATACTTTCTTGGTATCATAGCCTTTTTTCTTAGCAATATCAATGGCAACTGTCATTCCTCCCAAATCAGCAATAATTTCTCCCGTTGAAATCTCCCCGTTGACATAGTATCCTGGGGCAACTTCCAATTTTGAATAAATATCTGCTGCTTGTTGAACCTTAGCCTTGAATTTTTCCAAGTCTTCTGGTTGCCACCAGTTCACTAAGTTCCCTTTTTCATCAAATTGTGAGCCTGCTCTATCAAAAGCATGGGAAATCTCGTGTCCAATGACAGCACCAATTCCACCCAGATTTGCCTCTGGACTGGCAGATGGGTCATAGAAAGGTGCTTGTAAAATACCTGCTGGAAAAACAATTTCATTGTTTGATGGGCTGTAAAAAGCATTGACAGTGTGCGCAGGCATCCCAAAGTGAGTCTTATCAAAAGGCTTATTAAGCTCAGCAAACTCTTCTTTCAATTTGCTCATCCGAATCGTATCAATATTGGATAGCAAACTACCTCCATCCTCCTTGGCTTGGATGCTAAAATTAGTATAGTCTTTCCACTGATCTGGGTAACCAATTTTAACGCCCATACTGTCTATTTTTTTAAGGGCATGCGCTTTTGTCTCCTCAGACATCCACTGTACTGCTTGGATACGTTCGCGATAGGTTGACTTGATTTCTTCCACCATTTTGAGAACATCTGCTTTAGATTCTTCTGAAAAATGATTCTTCACATACAGTTTGCCAATCAAGTCCGCAAAGTTTTCATCAACAGCAGATTCGACAACTTCATCATGACTTGGAATATTTACAGTCCCTTCCATTGCCCCCTCATAAGTTGCCTTAGCTTCAATAACATCTTCTGATAAATAATTGCTGTAGTGGGCAATCAAACGATATTGGAGCAGAGCTTTAAGAGCTGCAAGGTTCTTTTCTTGATACAATTCATTTAATTTCTTAAGAGCATCTGGTTCTGATACCACCATTGTTGCAGCATGCTCAAGCTCCAGTTCTGAAGCAAGTGCTGAAATTGGTAGATTGGGTGCTAATGCTTTTACCTCATCCCAGGTCTTTTGATTATACATCGCATCAAAATTATCTGCCTCTTTCTTTGGACGCTGTACTATAGCCATCTCTTTTTCCAAGTTAAATACAAGCTCTGCCTTTGCAGCGGCTTCCTTGGAATCATCCCCTATCAAATGAAAGATTTTTTGTAAATACTCTTTAAAGGCTTTCTGACTTTTCTGTGAAAAATCATCAGTCCCTTCATAGTTCTCTTTCGCAAAACTTAATTTATGAGGGTCAATATAGAGAGAATTTTTATTACTATCCTTTATATCCTGGGTGACACTCAAATTGATGAGTGTTCGGATATTTTTACCATACATAGAAACAAAAATCTTGCTCACTGCATCCATTGTAGAGGCTTTCTGTATCTCGTCTAGAAACGGTTTGAGCGGTTCAATTCCTAGTTTATTTCGTGTCTCAAAATCAGCCGCTAAACGATAAAAGTCAATCAGCTTTCTCTCCTCACTTCCGATTTTCAACTGCTGATAATTTTCATCCAACTGGTCAATCATTTCTCGGATTTTTTCTTGTGTTCTGTCTGTCATTTGAGCAAAGTTATCGATTTGCGCCTGACCTTCTCCCAATTTTGTTTCCTTCAACCATTCAGCATTGATATAGGAATGAAAATCGGTTTGCGGTGTTGCTTGCGGAGTCGATTTCCCCACTCCACAGGCTACTAGAAATACCACAGAAAACATGGAAACTGCAGTTAACTTAAGCGTCTTATTCATCTTGATTACACATACCTTTCGTTAAATTTGAAATGAAGTCAATAATTTACTATTTCTTTAAAATAAACACTGTCTACTTATCTCCTCCTTATCAATAAATGCACAAATAAGTCAGACTATCCCTATTCGTCCATTTCGCCTCATCTCTAGATGTAGCTGAGCAGTCCCTATCCTGTAAGACACAAGATAAATCTCGCGCATTTTCCAAAAGAGACCAATAGCCGTTTGTCCATGTCATCTTAGCAACTGCCGATAGGAGGTCTCAATCAAATCATGTGCTTGTTGCACAAAAATTCTCCTCAGCCTGATGTCAGCAGTCACTTCAGCATAGATTTCAGCGCCTGACTAAACCATGAGTCTCAATTTCCCTTAGAATCAGCCTCAGTATATCACACCAAACCCCTTCAAAACGGGAAAACTCAAAAGAAATACAAAAAGCTTATACAAATCTTATATTGCCTAAAAAAGAAATGGAGTCATTCTTACTGACTCCCCTTCCCTTTCTCCTACAACAGAAATACAGCCATATAAAAACCTGCCTCTAGGAAGGAAGAGACAGGTTTTTATATTATGAATTGAAAAAGATTTTAGAAGGCAATAGTAAATAAAGAAGTTTTTAGAGTTTATGCGAATCATTTACTGGACTACGATATTTTAATGAATTAAAAAAGTTTGTGAAAGTTTTGTTTGATTATGAAATTTCAGTGTATAAGAAAGTTTTATTAAATTATGAAGGACAAAAATTATAAGATTGATAAGAATTACTCTCTAAGCTATGAGAAAGTTATTTCAACATTTCTTTCAACCAATGTCAGATTCATTAAAAGTCCTAGTCAATGTACTTTTTCTTGTATGCCGCATCTGAACGAGACTAGATTTGTACGGATGATTCCATTTGAGACTATCTCTAAAACTTCTTTTCGGTACGACGATCTATCTGATACATAGTACCTTTCCATTGTTATGGACGCTAATTTAACCAAAGGTAAGCAAGAAATATTAAATTAGTTCCGACAATTATTTGAATAACTATGACGTATATGCAATATCACTTCAGATTACATTTCGCTTTGCTATGACTTATTCCATCATAACTCCTTTTCAATTTCATCATTCGCTATCTTAATCGATACCGTGAAGTTAGTATAGCATAAAAAAATGTCAAAAAAACAAAACATATACAAATATTACATAAAAACTAGGGTAGGGTTATATAACCTAAAAAACAGATATGTGTCATCTCTTACACAAACACCTTTGGCTATTCGGAAGAAATAATATGAACTTCGCTGTGTTTACTATTTATAGTAAAGTCATTTCTCAAAGTTTTCTTCCCATCCAAACCAGCTTGACATTTTTACAATATACTAGCCTACACTTATCATTCTATCCAGCTTTTTTGCATGATTATGTGGCTACTCTAATAACAGCCATTAACGTTAAACTTTGTAGACCTTCATTCTCCAGCTACATCGTACAACGATTGAATTTTTCGAATAAATCATCTTACAGATAAAGCGTATACAAATAATAGTCTGTCCCCACCTACGAATTTCTCGTTTATGATAAGATGAGTGTGTAGAGGAATGGCCATTCTTTTATATATTTTTTTAGAAAGAGGTGCTTTATGAAGAATCAACTTAAAAGTAAAGCAGTAGCTATTTTACATGCACAAGCAATTCCTGCCCTAGCACTAATCACAATGATTGGAATGGCTGGGACAACTGCCACTATCCACGCCGACACCCAGGCAGCTAATATGCCTATTGAATCGGCTCAATTTAATGGATATTACGATTTTCTCTTTCCACAAACAACAGAAACTCTAACATTGGCTCAGGAGTTACGTGCCGATTTAGAAGACCGTATTAGCGAGGTGGAAAAACGAGCTCCTTACTCTCCCGAAGTCACAAGCCAAGCTGATGAATTACGCGTAAAAGTTCAGCAGTTTGACTTTGTTTGGGGTTCCAAAGATGATTTGATTCAGATATACGAAATGATTCTTCAAGATATTGCGATTTGGAAGGCACAAGTAGAGGACCACGGCTTAAATCCTATTGATGACTATCCATATCTAGACGATGACATCATTCCTCTTCGTCGCACTCCTGAGTTTTATGAATTACGAGACGAATTAAAAGCAGACTTGGAAAGCCGTATCACTGAAATCGAAAACTTGGAATCAAGAAAAGGCTATTGGACTCCAAAAGCTAATAATTTCCGCAACCAAGTTATGAAACTTGAATATCACCATATTGAGAAACCATTGATTCGCGAATATGAGAGAATCCTTCGCAATCTTGCGACCTGGCGAACACAGGTGAACGAATCCTAATCCTTTTACTACCATTTCACTTTTCATAGTTTATAAAATTACGTATAAATTCCTTTTATCATCAAACAATGTATAAACTAGAGAGAGCAACTGCTCTCTCTTTATTTGAGACCAGTCTACAGTAATGCCAATCATTTCATACTCCACGCAATAAAACACTCCTGTGTCTAGTTTTATACTAGAATTCAACAGGAGTGTTTTTCTATATTTCATTTTAGGAAGTATTCAAACCAAGATGGGTTTTCGGATGTAGATTACAGTTCAATCCTCCAACCGATTTCCCACTCGATAAAACTACCGTTGTTATAATCTACGCGTCCGTGCTCATATCCAAGTTCAACAAATGATGGCCAATCATCATTACTACTTTCGCCTGGAAGAGGACGATAACCATTATTACCGCTTAAGTTCGGCACGTGGCTTTCACCACTTTCGCCTGGAAGTTGAATACCACCATTATTACCACTTAAATTTGGCATGTGGGTTTCACCACTTTCACCTGGAAGGGGACGGTCGCCATTATTGCCGCTTAAGTTCGGCAAGTGGCTTTCACCACTTTCGCCTGGAAGGGGACGATGACCATTGTTACCGCTTAAGTTCGGCACGTGGCTTTCGCCACTAGCACCTGGAAGAAGACGATCGCCATTATTACCACTTAAATTTGGCAAGTGGGTTTCACCACTTTCACCTGGAAGTTGAAGACCGCCATTATTACCGCTTAAGTTCGGCATGTGGCTTTCACCACTTTCGCCGGGAAGTTGACGGTCACCATTATTACCACTTAAATTCGGCATGTGGCTTTCACCACTTTCGCCGGGAAGAGGAAGATGACCATTGTTACCGCTTAAGTTCGGCACGTGGCTTTCGCCACTAGCACCTGGAAGGGGACGATGACCATTATTACCACTTAAGTTAGGCGCATGGCTTTCACCACTTTCGCCGGGAAGGGGACGATGACCATTGTTACCGCTTAAGTTCGGCACGTGGCTTTCACCACTTTCGCCGGGAAGTTGACGGTCACCATTATCACCGCTTAAACCTGGGAGTTGGCTTTCACCACTTTCGCCGGGAAGTTGATGACCGCCATTATTACCACTTAAATTCGGCAAGTGGCTTTCACCACTTTCGCCGGGAAGAGGACGATGACCATTGTTACCGCTTAAGTCTGGGAGCTGGGTTTCGCCACTTTCACCTGGAAGAAGACGATGACCATTATTACCACTTAAGTTAGGCACTTGACTTTCACCACTTTTACCTGGAAGTTGACGGTCGCCATTATTGCCGCTTAAGTTCGGCAAGTGGCTTTCACCACTTTCGCCTGGAAGGGGACGATGACCATTGTTACCGCTTAAGTTAGGCACGTGGCTTTCGCCACTAGCACCTGGAAGAAGACGATCGCCATTATTACCACTTAAATTCGGTACTTGACTTTCGCCACTTTCGCCTGGAAGAGGACGATGACCATTATTACCGCTTAAATTTGGCAAGTGACGGTCACCACTAGCACCTGGAAGTTGATGGTCGCCATTATTACCGCTTAAATCTGGAAGCTGGCTTTCACCACTTTCGCCGGGAAGAGGACGGTCGCCATTATTGCCACTTAAATTTGGCAAGTGGGTTTCACCACTGGCACCTGGAAGTTGATGGCCATCATTATTACCACTTAAATTCGGCACGTGGCTTTCACCACTGGCACCTGGAAGTTGATGGTCACCATTATCACCACTTAAATCTGGATGCTGGCTTTCACCACTTTCGCCTGGAAGAGGATGTCCGCCATTATTACCGCTTAAATTCGGCACTTGGCTTTCACCACTTTCACCTGGAAGTTGACGGTCACCATTATTACCACTTAAGTTAGGCACTTGACTTTCACCACTTTTACCTGGAAGTTGACGGTCACCATTATCACCACTTAAGTTAGGCACTTGGCTTTCACCACTTTCGCCGGGAAGAGGACTTTGGTTGCGACCACCTAGACCAGAATCGCCGGGGACGACAGTCTCACCTTCCTTGCCGGGAAGTGGATGACTATTACGACCTTCTTGATGGGACTGTTTTCGTGCAAGTCGCCCCTCAAAGTAACCTCTCTCATAGTCCGGATCTGGAATAGGAGCTTTTCCAAACCCTCTATAACCATCTAAATAACCTATTTCATAGCCTGTTTTCCATCCCTCTTCTGAACTAGATTCACTTAATTTCGGTCCACGATTGTCTCCCTCCGAACCTGGGAGAGGACGATCACCATTATTGCCGCTTAAGTTAGGTACTTGGCTTTCGCCACTAGCACCTGGAAGTTGATGATCCCCATTATTACCACTTAAATCTGGAAGCTGGCTTTCACCACTTTCACCTGGAAGAAGACGATGGTCATTATTACCGCTTAAGTTAGGCACTTGGCTTTCACCACTTTTACCTGGAAGTTGACGATCGTCATTATTGCCACTTAAATTTGGCAAGTGGGTTTCACCACTTTCACCTGGAAGAGGACGATCGCCATTATTACCACTTAAATTTGGCACTTGACTTTCACCACTTTCGCCGGGAAGTGGACGATGACCATTATTACCACTTAAATTTGGCACGTGGGTTTCACCACTAGCACCTGGAAGTTGACGGTCACCATTATCACCGCTTAAGTTAGGCACTTGGCTTTCACCACTTTCGCCTGGAAGAGGACGTTGACCATTATTGCCACTTAAATTTGGCAAGTGGCTTTCACCACTTTCACCTGGAAGTGGATGACCGCCATTATTGCCGCTTAAGTTAGGCACTTGACTTTCGCCACTAGCACCGGGAAGTTGATGGCCTCCATTATTACCACTTAAATTGGGCAAATGGGTTTCACCACTTTCGCCGGGAAGTTGATGGCCTCCATTATTACCACTTAAATTTGGCAAGTGACTTTCACCACTAGCACCGGGAAGAGGACGATGACCATTATTACCGCTTAAATTTGGCAAGTGACTTTCACCACTTTCGCCTGGAACTTGATGGCCACCATTATCACCACTTAAATTGGGCAAGTGGCTTTCACCACTTTCACCTGGAAGAGGACGATCGCCATTATTGCCGCTTAAATTTGGCAAATGACTTTCGCCACTTTCGCCTGGAAGGTGATGGTCACCATTATTGCCACTTAAATTTGGCAAATGACTTTCGCCACTTTCGCCTGGAAGGTGATGGTCACCATTATTGCCACTTAAATTTGGCAAGTGGCTTTCACCACTTTCACCTGGAAGAGGACGATTGCCATTATCACCACTTAAGTTAGGCACTTGGCTTTCACCACTTTTACCTGGAAGTTGACGGTCGCTATTATCACCTCTTAAGTCTGGGAGCTGGCTTTTACCACTTTCGCCTGGAAGAGGACGATAACCATTATTACCGTTTAAATTTGGGAGCTGGCTTTCGCCACTTTCGCCTGGAAGGTGATGGTCACCATTATTGCCACTTAAATTTGGCAAATGTCTTTCGCCACTTTCGCCTGGAAGGTGAAGACCGCCATTATTACCACTTAAATTCGGCACTTGACTTTCACCACTTTCGCCTGGAAGTTGAAGACCGCCATTATCACCTCTTAAGTCTGGGAGCTCGGTTTCACCACTTTCGCCTGGAAGAGGAAGGCCACCATTATTACCACTTAAATTTGGCAAGTGGCTTTCACCACTTTCACCGGGAAGAGGACGATAACCATTATTGCCACTTAAGTTAGGCACTTGACTTTCACCACTTTCGCCTGGAAGGTGACGGTCACCATTATCACCGCTTAAGTTAGGCACTTGACTTTCGCCACTAGCACCTGGAAGAGGACGATAACCATTATTGCCACTTAAGTTAGGCACTTGACTTTCACCACTTTCGCCTGGAAGGTGACGGTCACCATTATCACCGCTTAAGTTAGGCACTTGACTTTCGCCACTAGCACCGGGAAGAGGACGATGACCATTATTACCGCTTAAGTCTGGAAGCTGGGTTTCACCACTTTCACCTGGAAGAAGACGATGACCATTGTTACCACTTAAGTTAGGTACTTGGCTTTCGCCACTAGCACCTGGAAGTTGATGGCTACCATTATTACCGCTTAAATTTGGCAAGTGACTTTCACCACTTTCACTTGGAAGTTGATGACCGCCATTATTACCGCTTAAATTTGGCACTTGGTTTTCACCACTAGCACCTGGAAGTTGAAGACCGCCATTATTACCGCTTAAATTTGGCAAGTGACTTTCACCACTTTCGCCGGGAAGAGGACGATGACCATTATTACCGCTTAAGTCTGGGAGCTGGCTTTCACCACTTTCGCCGGGAAGAGGACGATGACCATTGTTACCACTTAAGTTAGGCACTTGACTTTCACCACTTTCGCCGGGAAGTTGACGGTCACCATTATTACCACTTAAATTTAGCAAATGACTTTCGCCACTTTCGCCGGGAAGAGGACGATTGCCATTATCACCACTTAAGTTAGGCACTTGGCTTTCACCACTTTTACCTGGAAGTTGACGATTGCCATTATTGCCACTTAAATTTGGCAAGTGGCTTTCACCACTTTCACCTGGAAGGGGACGGTCACCATTATTACCGCTTAAGTTAGGCACTTGGCTTTCGCCGCTTTTACCGGGAAGTTGATGGCCTCCATTATTACCACTTAAATTTGGCAAGTGACTTTCACCACTTTCGCCTGGAAGTGGACGGTCACCATTATTACCACTTAAGTTAGGCACTTGACTTTCACCACTTTCACCTGGAAGTTGATGGTCACCATTATTACCACTTAAGTTAGGCACTTGACTTTCACCACTTTCACCTGGAAGTTGATGGTCACCATTATTACCACTTAAGTTAGGCACTTGACTTTCGCCACTTTCACCTGGAAGAGGACGATTGCCATTATTGCCGCTTAAATTTGGCAAGTGGGTTTCACCACTGGCACCTGGAAGTTGATGGCCATCATTATTACCACTTAAATTCGACACATGGCTTTCACCACTGGCACCTGGAAGTTGATGGTCACCATTATTACCACTTAAATTCGGCACTTGACTTTCACCACTAGCACCTGGAAGCGGCTTAGGTGTACGACCCCCTAAGCCAGAATCGCTGGAAAGTGGACCACTATTATCGCCACTACTACCTAATAAGCGATGCATTCCAGCATTGCCATTCTGTCCTAATTGCTGACTAGTTCCCCCTTCACCCGCTAATTGAGAATTTCTATTTTCAATTTCTTGATGATAAACGCTCGATTCTGAATTTTGAGGGCTTCGATTTCCTCCTTCTGAACCCGGTAATGTCCTAGTATTCCGACCACTTAATGCTGAATTTTCTCCCTCGGTTTGCTGCTCAATCCTGCTATTATCAACAATAGACAATCGTTGCTCATTTGCATTTCCACCCGGTCTTAGGATTTTATTTCCGCCTACGATTAGACCCACCGAAGCTAACGTGACAATGGCACCTGCATATAGCCATCGTTTCCCTGATTTCCACATCCTAAAACGGCCTTGAAATTTGAAAAAATTATTTGACATCTGTGAATATACCTCTCTACTTATTTTTTCACATTCTTAAAAAACGTACGTCATTCATTTGTACTGGATAATTTTATCAAAAAAATATCTCGCAAAAAGCCTCTTACAGCAAAAAATAGATAAAAAATATCCAAAAAATACGAACGTTTTACCTTGCGCCCTTAAACTTTGCACAATAAAAAAAGCCATCATTTTTGATGACTTTTCTCTTAATTGTTCTGACTTAATTTACTATGAGCAACTCTAAAAAGAGTCTAATCTACAAACATTTATTAGTCTGAAAACTTAAAGAAGTAAAGGTGTTTAACCTTATCTAAGGCTTTATTCTGCTTCTCTTCTTTTTCATTCATAGAACGTAGTTCTACTGTAGGAAATTCACCTGCTGGAGAGTAATGAGCGATAATCTCACCGTTTTCTAGCTGTTTTGCGAGCTCATTGTTCACTTCGCCTTCTGAGCCACGTCCACCTGGTCTATAGTGGTTGATAAACGTATAATTACCCCAGCTATTTTTTGTTTCTACTGCCTCTCCATCAAATCGACATGGATCTGATGTTTTAAATCCAGTTGCTTCAGATGATACAGCTGTAAATGTTTCTGCTTGAGCAGTAGCTCCTCCAAATAATGCAAGTCCTGCTAACAAGGTTACTGCACCTAATTTAAATGTTGACATAAAAATACTCCTTTAAATTTTTCTTTTCCGTACCAATGTACGGTTTTATTATAACAAAAATACAATTTATGAAAAGACGTTTTTTTCAAAAAATAGATAAAAAATAGCCTAAAAATACCAATAAGACGAACTCGATTTTAATACCTATTCGATAATCGAATTTAATCATTACGCTTCTTTAAGATGCTCATAATCAAAACTGTAAAGAATAAGCTGACAGCTCCCAGAATGGCTAAAAGCATCCCGTTTTTCTCACCTGTTTTTGGGAGGGAAACGCTCTGGCTTTGCTTAACAACAGCATGTAAATCCTCTTTTTTTTGCTTGTCTTCTTCCATGACTTCAGATTTTTTTGATGGAGCCACCTTTTCTTCCTTGGTCCCCATTTTTTCTTGATGCCCCTTTGACTCCAAGCTCACCTTCTCCTGAACAACATCCATTTGCTGTCCCATCTGCTGATTCTCTCGTGACAAACTCATTGATGGGGACTGAGAAGAATTTGCTTTCTTCATATCATTTGTCTTGACTTCATCTGTGATGGCATCATTTTTTCTGATAAGGGGCGCTGGTTTACTAATCCGCTTCCCTTTTCCTTTTTGTACTGTCACAACCTCCCAAGCCATCTGACTCCCATCTTGGTCAAAAGCCCTGAATGACAGAGTTTCTCCCTCTTTTAATACTCGATTTCCTAAATCAAATACAAACTGACCTGTAGCATCAGCGGTTGTCCGAGCAAGCATTTCTTCAGCCTTATGTGTCGATACCAGTTCTACTGTCACTCCTGGGGCAATTTTTCCACTAATATAGCCGTAATCAGTTGTCACTTCGTCCACTTGGAATGGCAAGTCACTCTCATCCTCATCTTCTAAATATTGACCAACGACTACCTCTTTTGAGGCCAACAAAATATTTGTCTTTGGATCTAAAATCTCAAAACGAATTTTCTCTCCTTTTTCAAAGGGGAGTTGTAAATCTTGAATTTGAAAACCGAAAAAACCTAATTCATCAACTTGGACAGGCGGGTATACCTTACCTTCAATTGATGAAACCATCCGAACATTGGCATGTGGAAACAGAGTTCTACCAACGATATAATCTTTCTTATTGTGCAAAGTAGGGACAACAATCGGATTTTCAAAGGTTGCCTCATCCATATCTACCTCTTGTAAATAAGTCACCAAGGGGGCAATAACAGCCTTATCTAATTGTTTGCTTGGACCATCTACCGTGTCAATATAAATTGATTCAACTTCTCCTTGCTGATTGTACACCAAGCGGTAATATTGCTCTCCTGGTTGCAATTTCGGTAAGGTAACTTTAAAGTTCCCTGTCTTATCAGCAATTGCTTCTTCCAAAAATTCAAAAGTAGCAACATTATATAATTGTACTTGACCAAACGGAACCGTCTGCCCCTCCAAAACGGAATTATCACTTGAAAGTGGCTTCACCATTATCTGTGAAGGGCTATCTGTTTTTTCCCACGGAATAACGATATGATTTGTAATAACTGGATGATTATCCTCAGAAATAAATGATAAAACCAGTTTGTCATTCGCCTTAAATTTCGAGCCTGCTAAACTGTCAGAAAAAGTCACCTCAAATCGCCCATCTTCATTGATTGGCGTCTTATCCGATACAAAACTTCCATTTATAGACAGATAAACAAATCCCTTAACAGAGGTATGCCCAATGACCTTGTTGGCATGTTCCAAAATTGGTTCCACCAGAACTTGGTGCTGCCCATCTTCTGTCTTCTCTAGTCGTTCAGTCGGAATTTTATAGGCATCTGGATGACGCTCAGTTTTGACAGTCTCAATCAGTTCTTCACCTTCTCCTTCGTCCTCAGACTCTTCTTCAGATTCTTTCGGAAATGAACTAATCTCAACCACTTGGTTATAGCCCAATGGCTTTTCTAAAGAATGTTTAAACTTACCTTCTTCATCCGCTTCTAGACTATTATCAATGGAAGTAATCGCTTCACCATCCACAGAAATAAATACATATCCTCCAGGAATAGTCTGACCTGAAATTTGCTTGTCACCAGCATGAACAGGATCGATTTTCAAGATGCTTTCTTTAGCCTTTTTCTCGCTGTCAGGAAGACTAGCATCCGTCGGTTTCACTTCTACCTCAGTAGCTTCTTCCTTTTCTGTTTTTCTATCCGAATCTTCTACCAGCTCTTCTTCAATAGCAAGTGGCGTTTCTGTTACCTTGGCTTCGATTTCTGTACTCATAATAGCTGTTTCATCAGCTTTTGCAACTGCTCCCACGCCTGTTCCAAACCACATAAGCGCAATCATAACAGAAGCTAATCCAACCTTACTCTTTCTCAACGAAAAAATTTCAGTCTGTCTATTCATTTTTTCTCCTTGTTTTCTATCATTTAATACTCAACACACACAGTGCCTACTCTAATTATAGAAAACCAATCTCACATAGTATTATGTTTCGTTTGTTTTTTATCTAATCTGCCCATGCTCATTCCCAAGAATAAATCTCAAAACGAAGCTTGGCTCAAGACCAGTACCACTTCTCTGATTTCGTCTTCCCACTCCCAAAATAAAAAATACCAGCTACACCACATAGCTGATATTTCAGATAATTATTTTGCACTTCTGACACAAGCTTCATAGGTCTGTTCCATCAACATGGTAATAGTCATCGGACCAACACCACCTGGAACTGGGGTAATATAACTTGCTACTTCTGATACTTCATCGTATTTGACATCACCGATTAGCTTGCCATTTTCATCACGATTCATACCAACATCAATTACCACGGCACCTGGCTTAACAAATTCCTTGGTCACAAAATGACCACGACCAATGGCAACAACAAGAATATCGGCCTGACGAGCAAGATCTGGCAAGTTTTTGGTACGAGAATGTGCAATCGTTACAGTAGCATTGGCATCCAATAGCAGCTGTGCCATCGGTTTACCAACAATATTAGAACGACCAATAACTAAAGCAGACTTCCCTTCCAGCTCAATCTGATATTCCTTGAACATTTCCATAATTCCTGCTGGAGTAGATGGAATCATGACAGGATGACCTGACCAGAATTTCCCCATGTTAGTCGGATGAAAACCATCCACATCCTTATCTGGGTCAATAGCCAACAAGACCTTCTCCTCGCTGATGTGGGCTGGTAAGGGCAATTGCACCAAAATACCATGCCATTCATCATCCTGATTATAGCGCTCAATCAAATCCAACAAGTCTGACTCAGAAATCGTATCTGGCACACGAACAACCTCACTCTTGAATCCAGCAGCTAGAGCTGACCGCTCCTTATTCCGTACATAAACCTGACTAGCAGGATTTTCGCCAACTAAAATAACTACAAGACCTGGTACCAAACCCTTTTCTTCTTTTAATCGAGCAGTTTTCTCCGCCAAGGCAGCCTGCATTTTTACACCTAGTGCTTTCCCATCAATGACTGTCATACCTACACTCCTTTTGTTTTTTCTATTATACCCTAAAATTCTCCGACTGACTATACTTGTACAAAGTAGAATATAGCATGTAGCAAAAAACTCCGAACAATATCGGAGTCGTACTTATTTGTTCATTTATAGTCTTTTAGTTTACTTTTAGTACTAGGCAACGAGCTGCAGACAGTACTGGAGTACGGCAAAGCGAGTTAACGAAGTAATAAAAGAAAAACTAAATGACTATATTACAAGACCTTGGACAAGAAATCCTTGGTCCGTTCTTCCTTGGTATGTTCAAAGACTTCTTCAGGCGTTCCATCCTCCACGATGACACCACCATCCATAAAGATAACCCTGTCAGCTACCTCACGCGCAAATCCCATCTCATGAGTCACGATAACCATGGTCATCCCTGACTTAGCCAAATCCTGCATAACAGCAAGAACTTCACCAACCATTTCAGGGTCTAGTGCAGAGGTCGGTTCATCAAAAAGTAGGACATCTGGGTCCATGGCCAGACCACGCGCAATAGCAATCCGCTGTTGCTGACCACCTGAAAGGCTTTGTGGATAGGCATTCGCCTTATCTGGCAATCCTACCTTTTCAAGTAATTCCTTAGCCTTCTTCTCAGCCTCATCCTTTGCAATTCCCTTTGTCTTAATAGGTGATAAAGTAATATTATCTAATACCGTCATATTCGGAAAAAGATTGAACTGTTGAAAAACCATTCCCATCTTTTCACGCATCTTGAAAATATCATTTGACTTGTCAGTAATATCAACACCTTCAAATGTAACAGTTCCCTTGGTCGGTACTTCTAAGAGGTTCATTGTACGTAAGAAAGTCGATTTCCCTGACCCTGATGGACCGATAATAACGACTACCTGACCTTGTTGAATATCTAAATCAATTCCTTTTAGAACCTCATTCTTTCCGAAGTACTTATGTAAATCCTTGATAGAAATAATTGCATTAGACATGGAACTGTCCTCCCTTGTTCAACTTTTTCTCAAACGACTGAATAATCACTGTTAGCACCGTTGTCATAATTAGATAATAGCTCGCTGCAAATACAAGTGGTGTTAAAGGAATATAAGAAGTGGATTGAACTGTCTGAGCACCGTTCCATAATTCCATCACACCGATGGTTGACAAAAGTGAACTATCCTTAACAATAGTCACAAATTCATTTCCCAAGGCTGGAAGGATATTCTTGATAGCCTGTGGCATGATAACGTAACGCATGGCCTGCTTTGGTCTAATACCAAGCGAATAAGCAGCTTCCAACTGTCCTTTTGGTACAGCATTAATACCTGCACGAACAGTTTCAGATACATAGGCACCCGAGTTCATCGAAATAACAATGATACCTGGAATCAAGCGTGTCAAATCTACCGTCAAAATTCCTAGCTGAAAAGTTGGTGCTACAAAATGTGTCATCGCAAAAGCAATCATAATCTGAACAATCATCGGTGTCCCACGAAAAATCCAGACATAGATATTGGCAGTCCAAGCTAAAACTTTATACTTACTACGCTGAGCAAAAGCAAGCAACACACCTAAAATACTACCAAAAAATACTGAGAAAAATGCAATAACGAGGGTAACAATTGCCCCATAATTAAAATAAGCCCAATACTCAGGCAAAAAAGAAAAATTCATTCAACTTACTCCAATTCTGTCATTTAGAGTCTATTATACCACTTTTGAATATTTATGCAATACTTTTGTTTATAATATTCATTTTACATAAGAAAAAAGCACCCTTAGGTGCCTCTCACTTCTTCTTAGTACAATAGCTCATAGATTTCCATTGCAATCAAGTCGATGCTATCAAACGCGTACGTTTCACGAGCAGCAACATCACGCAAGGTAAATACTGAACCATTTTCCTCGTCATAGCTATAAGCCACTTCTGCAACAACAATACCATCACGTTCGAAATTACGTTTCAACGTACCGCCGTCATTAGCCATAGCTTCCAGACGATTGATAATTCTCACCAAATGTGATTCCATATTCGTTCTCCTAATCCTTTTTATAGGAATATTTTACCACATATTGCCAAAAAAGTCTTATTTTTTCCCTATTTTCTTCCTATCGCCCTATTTTTCATAGAAAGTTTTTCCAAGCGTAGCAGTTTCTTGATTTTTCTATGAATCTTGTTATAATAAAGCTAGAACTGACCTTTTTTGACTATTTAACAATAGGTCACATTTTTCACAGAAAGAGGTAGAATTATGCTCTGCAAAAATTGTAATATCAACGACGCAACGATCCATCTCTACACCAACTTAAACGGTAAACAACAGCAGGTAGACCTCTGTCACAACTGCTATCAAATCATGAAAACAGACCCTAATAATGCTATCCTACGTGGGTTGGGAGATTTAACAAATCCTAACAATATGGATCCCTTTAGTGAATTCTTCAATCACCTAGGTGGCTATCCTGGCAATACCCCTGCTGGAAAAAATCGCGAACAGACTCCTCCCACTCAAGCCGGTGGTGGGCATAATGGACGTGGTGGACAGACCCCTCCTCCGCAACAACCCCAACAACCAAATGGGCTCCTTGAAGAATTTGGTATCAACGTTACCGAAATTGCCCGTCGTGGGGATATTGATCCAGTAATCGGTCGCGATCAAGAAATTACACGTGTCATAGAAATTCTCAACCGTCGTACAAAAAATAACCCTGTTCTTATCGGTGAGCCTGGAGTAGGTAAAACAGCGGTTGTTGAAGGCTTGGCTCAAAAAATTGTCGATGGCGATGTGCCACAGAAATTACGAGACAAGGAAGTCATTCGTCTGGATGTTGTCAGCCTCGTACAAGGAACAGGTATCCGCGGACAATTTGAAGAACGCATGCAAAAACTCATGGAAGAAATCCGTAATCGTCGCGAAATCATTCTTTTTATTGACGAGATTCACGAAATTGTCGGTGCTGGTTCTGCAGGCGATGGCAACATGGATGCTGGCAATATCCTCAAACCAGCCCTCGCACGTGGTGAAATGCAACTAGTCGGTGCAACAACGCTCAACGAGTACCGTATTATCGAAAAAGATGCCGCCCTAGAGCGCCGTATGCAACCCGTAAAAGTTGAAGAACCAAGTGTCGAAGAAACCATTACCATTCTCAAAGGTATCCAAAATAAATACCAGGATTACCATCATGTTAAATACTCCGATGCAGCTATCGAAGCTGCCGCAGTACTGTCCAACCGCTACATTCAAGACCGTTTCCTACCTGACAAGGCTATTGACCTTCTGGATGAAGCTGGTTCAAAAATGAATTTGACCCTCAACTTTATTGATCCAAAAGAAATTGACCAACGCCTAATTGATGCCGAAAATCGTAAAGCACAAGCTACACGAGATGAGGACTATGAAAAAGCGGCCTATTTCCGTGACCAAATTGCTAAGTACAAGGAGATGCAAAAGGCAACTATCAGCGAGGAAGATATTCCACTCATTACTGAGAAAGAAATTGAGGCCATCGTTGAGCAAAAAACAAATATCCCAGTTGGTGATTTAAAAGAAAAAGAACAGTCCCAGCTTGTGAACCTCGCTAGTGACTTAAAAGCCCATGTTATCGGACAAGATGAAGCAGTTGACAAGATAGCTAAAGCCATCCGCCGTAATCGTGTCGGTCTCGGTGCTCCAAATCGTCCAATTGGATCCTTCCTCTTTGTCGGACCAACAGGTGTCGGTAAAACCGAATTGTCTAAACAATTAGCTATCGAACTCTTCGGTTCGGCGGACAGCATGATCCGCTTCGACATGTCCGAATACATGGAAAAACACGCTGTCGCTAAACTCGTCGGAGCTCCTCCAGGCTATGTAGGCTATGAGGAGGCTGGACAATTGACTGAAAAAGTCCGTCGTAATCCTTATTCACTCATCCTCCTTGACGAAGTTGAAAAAGCCCACCCAGATGTCATGCACATGTTCCTTCAGGTCTTAGACGATGGGCGTCTGACAGATGGACAAGGGCGGACAGTCAGCTTCAAAGATACCATCATCATCATGACATCAAATGCTGGTACTGGAAAAGTTGAAGCAAGTGTCGGTTTTGGTGCGGCTATGGAAGGGCGGACTCAATCAGTCCTTGGCCAACTTAGCAATTTCTTCACACCTGAATTTATGAACCGATTTGACGGCATTATTGAGTTCCAACCACTGAGCAAGGAAAACCTACTTGAAATCGTCAGCCTCATGCTAGACGATGTAAACAAACGCCTTTCTCACAATGGCATCAGCCTCCATGTAACAGATAAAGTTAAGGAGAAATTAGTGGACCTTGGCTACGATCCAAAGATGGGAGCTCGTCCACTACGCAGAACCATCCAAGATCAGATTGAAGATGCTATCACCGACTTCTACTTAGAACATCCAGCAGAAAAAGACCTACGTGCTGTCATGTCAAGTAAAGGTACAATTCAAATCAAGGCACAAACAAAGACAAAATAAGAAAATAGAGCTGCTCCCTACGAGTAGCCTATTTTACTGTTTTGATACTCTATTTTTCTAAATTTTTCCCCATCTCCATCCTATAAAAAAACTTTACTTTGTAAAGCCTATCACAAGGAAAAATAATAAAAAAGTGGTATAATGTATACAACTCATTCCAATTATGAAAGAGGATAGAATTGCCTATGGAGAAAATCGCTGTATTTGGAGAAAAGAAGGCTGGCGTCAGCTACCAGAGTCGCTTTGGTGTTTACGCAGTTATCCCAGATGAAAAGAAAGAACAGATTATACTCGTTCAAGCACCAAACGGAGCTTGGTTTCTTCCTGGTGGAGAAATTGAAAAGGGAGAAAATCACCTCATTGCCTTAGAGCGCGAATTGATGGAAGAGCTTGGATTCACCGCTGAAATCGGAAAATACTTTGGTCAGGCTGACGAATACTTCTACTCTAGCCACCGCGATACCCATTTCTATAATCCAGCCTACATCTACGAAGTAACTAGCTACCATCAAATAGGACAACCACTAGAAGATTTCAACCATATTGCCTGGTTCCCAGTCAATGAAGCCATCGATAAACTCAAACGTGGTAGTCACAAATGGGGCATTGAACAATGGAAATTGCAAGAAAATTCATTCAATAACTAGTAAAAACACTCTAATCGTGCTATAATGTAGCCAAAGAGATAGAGGAGGTTCCACATGAAAATCATTAACACGACAAATAGTCATCCCAATCTTGTCCAAAGCCAGTTGGCTAATACTGATGCTTTCCTAGTAGAGACTTATTCTGCAGGGAATACAGACGTTATTTTCACACAGGCACCCCGTCATTATGAACTCTTGATCAGTAATAAATACCGTGCAGTACAACAAAATGAAATCGAGCAAATTCGTGATTTCTTCCTTCATCGAAAAATTGATGAACGAACTATTAACAAGGCTGCCATTCAAACGATTCACACAGACCGTTTGATTGAAATGTCTATTCCCATTATCGCAGAAGTGTAAGAAGCCAATTGGCTTCTTCAGATTGAAGAAAAAGTCCATTTTGGACAATTTTCTTCAATCTTTTTTCTTTATGTTGAAAATAAAAAAAACTCTCAGAAACGCCGAAATATCAATGTTTCTAAGAGTTTAATGACTTGCTATCTTTCGCAAACTTCTTCAATTTTTATATTTTTAGGAGTTTGTCTACGTTCTGAAGCTCCAATGGAGCTTTTCACTCATCAAGGCTCGTGACAACGGATAATTTTGATTTTCGAAGAGTATTACAAAAAAAGCCTATCGCTAGATAGACTTTAACAAATGTATTGTGATTACTTACGCTTCAAAACCTTGAGCTACTGCTTCAGCAAAGTTTTCTTCCACTACGCTTGCACAGTGGTCACAGATTGTCGCACCATAGCTACGTTCTACAACGCTAGTATCAATACGGCGGCAACGGTCACATACTTCACCGCTTGCACGCTCTACAGTAAAGGCAACTTCTTCTACCAGAACAGCACTTTCAGGAGCTACTTCCGTTGTTACTGTAAGATTAGAAATAATAAGCAACTGAGCAAGGTCTGCATTCAAGCTCTCCAAGAAGGACTTGGTTTCAGCTGAGACATAGGCAGTCAAATGAGCTTCAAGTGACTTACCGATGACTTTGGCATTACGTGCTTCTTCCAAGGCTTTTTGTGCCTGAGTACGGAAGACCATAAAGTTTTCCCAATCAGCCAAAAGCTGCGCTTCATTGGCAAAGGTTTCCACCTCTGGCATTTCCGCCAATTGTACAAACTCTTCTGCTTCGTGTTCCAAGTATGACCAGATTTCTTCTGCCGTATGTGGCAAGATTGGGGTCAAGAGCTTGGTAATTTTCACCAAGATGTCATAGAAGACTGTCTGCATCTGACGACGAGAAAGTGATTTAGCACCATCAATGTAGACAACATCTTTGGCAAAATCGAGGTAGAAGGCTGATAAATCAAGAGTTACAAAGTTTACTACAGATTTGTAGATACCCATGAAATCATAATTGTCGTAGGCTTCACGGATTTGGGCTACCAATTTGTTAAATTTCACCAAGAGATATTGGTCAACAGAACGAAGCTCTTCGTAAGCCACTGCATCACTTGCAGGATTGAAATCAGAAGTGTTGGCAATCAAGAAGCGAAGGGTATTACGGATTTTACGGTAGGTTTCAGAAACCTGTCCAAGAATATCCATAGACACACGCACATCGTTTGATGTATCAACGGATGTCACCCACAGACGCAAGATTTCTGCACCAAATTGTTTCTCAACATCACTTGGTAGAATGGTATTGCCTAGAGATTTAGACATCTTCATACCTTTGCCATCTAAGACAAAACCTTGTGACAAGACAGCCTTGTATGGTGCATGACCATTTACGGCTACAGAGGTAATCAAGGATGAGTTAAACCAACCACGGTATTGGTCAGAACCTTCTAGGTAGAGGTCTGCTGGGTAGGCAAGATTTTCACGGGCGTTCATGACACCATTCCAAGATGAACCAGAGTCAAACCATACGTCCATGATGTCTGTTTCTTTGGTAAATTCGCCATTTGGTGAACCTGGATGAGTGAAACCAGCTGGCAAAAGATCTTTTGCTTCTGATTTCCACCAGATGATAGAACCATGCTCTTCAAAAAGGGCAGCAACGTGGTCTGTCACTTCCTTGGTCATAATCGCTGTACCATCTTCTGCATAGAAGATTGGAAGCGGCACACCCCAAGCACGCTGACGAGAGATGACCCAGTCACCGCGGTCACGGATCATGTTGTAAAGACGTGTTTTACCCCAAGCAGGAATAAAGGTCGTTGCTTCGATTTGGTCCAAGATTTCCTGACGGAATTTAGAAACAGAGGCAAACCATTGCGGTACTGCACGCCAGATGATTGGCTTCTTGGTTCTCCAGTCAAATGGGTAGGAGTGATTGATCACTTCACTAGCAAGGAGCAAGTCGCCTAATTTTTCCTTAACCGTTGGTACAACCTTGTCATAGAATTGCCCTTCAAAATCAGGACCCGCAGCTTCATTCATCAAGCCACGTTCATTGACAGTTACCGCAACCTCCAAGTCATATTTGACACCGACATTATAGTCATCCTCACCAAAACCTGGAGCTGTATGGACGATACCAGTACCCGAGTCCGTTGTGACATGGTCACCCAAGATAACCAATTCATCAACTTCTCTATCCCATGGGTGTTCGGTCACGATGTATTCAAACTCAGCACCCTTGTGTTTTGAAATCACTTCGAAGGATTCCCAACCGAATTTGGCTGCCAAGCTATCAACCAAGGCTTCTGCCAAGACATACTTACGGTCAGAACCAGCTGGTTGAACCAAGACATAGTCAATGTCTGCTCCCATTGTCAAACCGCGAGAAGCCGTTACTGTAAATGGAGTCGTTGTCCAGACAACGATGTAGCTGTCTGTATCCAAGAGCCCCTTGCCATCTTTGACCTTGTTAGCATAATAAAGAGATGTTGAGTCAATGTCGTGGTATTCAATTTCAGCTTCTGCAAGGGCAGATTCAGATGACCATGACCAGTAAACAGGCTTGGCACCACGGTAAATATAGCCCTTGTCTGCCATAGCACCGAAGACACGGATTTGAGCTGCTTCGTAGTCTTTTGTCAAGGTGATGTATGGATTTTCCCAGTCTGCAGAAACACCCAAGCGTTTGAAATCATCACGTTGCTTGTCAACTTGACTAAGAGCGTAGTCACGGCACATTTCAAGGTATTCTACCAAGTCCATTTCCTTGCGCTTAACACCTTGTTTTGCCAAGACTTGCTCAATAGGAAGACCATGCGTATCCCAACCCGGTACAAATGGCGCACGGAAGCCAGACATTGACTTAGAGCGAACGATAATATCTTTAGAAATCTTGTTCAAGGCGTGTCCAACGTGGATATTTCCGTTAGCGTAGGGAGGGCCATCGTGGAGGTGGAAAGCAGGTTTGCCTTCATTGAGTTCTTGGCGACGAGCATACAAGTTTGCTTCATCCCAAGCCTTTTGCCATTCTGGTTCACGTGTTGGTAAGCCTGCACGCATAGGAAATGCTGTCTTACCTAAATTGAGTGTTTCTTTTAGTTTCATCATAACTCCTTTATCTTATAATTAATTCCATTTTCATTTCTTGGCCTTCTAAACCAACGGATTGAAAACCAAGTTTTTCTAAAATGTACCTCATTTTATGATTGCCAATAACATAATTTATAGAAATTTTATGACAAAGCGGATCCGCCTTCGCCTTTCCAATCATTTGCTGGATGGCTTCCTTTCCGTATCCACGATTTTGAAAATCCTTATCAATCAACAAGCGCCATAAATAATAACTATTATCTTTGGGTTCAATAGATAACATTGCAAAACCAACAACTTTTCCGCCAGATAGCACAGCATATGGTAGAATCATTCCCGAATCTTTATATAGCCAAGCTTGGGCTAAAGAATATTCAACCGATGCCACTCGGCGCTGGTCCTCAGGTGCAAGTTGAACTTGTAACACTGCTTCAAAGTTGTCCTTGTTTACTAATTCTAATCGTATCATAAAAATAAAAAAAACTCCCGCCAAATAAGGACGAAAGTTCGTGGTACCACCTTAGTTTAGATAGAGTTTCCCCTATCCCTCTATGTTCGTAACGTGAACGGGCCGTCTTTCCTTACTATTTTCAGGAAAAATCAAACAAAGTGATGATCCATAGAAAGAGATTGTAGGGCTTCCACCATCTCCTACTCGCTATAAATATTTCTACCGACCGTGTCTCTGCTTATGATCTTTATTATTCTTCTGTTGAAATTTCTACAGACTCTCCACTCTCAAAAGCTGCTGCCTGACGAGTTAATTCTGCAATTTCTTCTGGTGTCAATTGACGTGTATAATCCAAACTTTCTTCTTCAACAGGTAGTTCTTCATCCAAAGCCTTATGAAGAACATCACGGAAAGCCTCATCACTTGTTTGAATGTAACTTGCTGTTGGGCGAAGGATCTCCTCCCATTCAGATGAATTAACCAATGATAATTGGCTTTCTACTGTTGATTTCAGACGCTGATGGAAAATACGTGTCTTGTTTTTTAATTCTTCAGTCTCAATGACAACTTTTTTCGCGTTGTCAGTCGCATTACGAAGAATTTCATTTGCCTTATCTTTAGCTTCATGTAACAATGTTGCCGCATCATAGTCAGCTTGTTTAATAATATTTGCCGCTTGATCTTCGGCCGCAACCTTTACTTTCTCAGCTGTATCTTGAGCTAAAAGAACTGATTTACTCAATGATTCTTTCATCTCATCAAAATAAGCCAAACGTTCCCGCAAATTTTTCAATTCTAACTCTTGGTCATGATTTTTACGAATTAAATCCTCATAATCACGCGTTACAATGTCCAAAAAGTCATCAACTTCATCTGCGTCGTATCCTCTAAATTTTGTAGCAAAGGTTTTATCTTTTAATTCTAATGCTGTAAGTGCCATCTTTCCTCCTAAGTTTTAACAATGTCTAACTTTAATTTTATCTTCCCTTGCTTAGAAAAACCTAAAAATTCATTTAGGCGAACTCTACCATATCTCCTAACACTAATTAATTGCCCTATTTCAACTAATTTACTGGTTTGTTCTGTCAGAACATAATCCAACTTCACATGTCCAGCCTCAATCAACTTATTTGCAGTTGCCCTTGAAAGATTAAATGCGACCGAAATCACTTTATCCAATCTCATACTGGAAACCAATACATCCTTTGAACGCCATTCCTGTCCAATTGGTAGTCGAACAGTCATCCATTCTTCTTCCTTTCCCTTAACAGGGACACGAGCAATTTTAGTGATAGATTGTAAGGCAATCTGCCCAAATTTCTGATCGATAAAGACAATCAATCGTTCATCATCAATCAAAATATCACCCAAATACTCCCTTTTAATCCCTAGTTGATTGAGAAAAGTTCCAAGAACTTGTGAATGGGATAAGGTGTGAAATTTTCTAGCATAGGACAAATGAAGAGCGGTTAACTCAAAGTCCTTGATGTCCAACTCATAATAAGCCGGGGCAATAATAACCCGCGAATGTTCAGTCGAAACAAAGTCCCGACTAGAAAACGTTTGTAACTGGTAGTAGTTAGCAATTTTGCATACAATTTCATCTTGTCTAGGATGTAAAAAGTGAGTTAATCTATATGAATACGTATCTTCAACTTGCTGACACATATCCATTATTTTCTCTACAAACTCTCTTTCTTCCCTAGAAAAATGTTGCAATAAGTTTTTGTCATTTTTCATAACTATGCTAACAGTAGCAATAATTGAACCAAGAAGCGAGTTCCCATATTAAGCGCAATCATGGCTGCCATTACGGTCCAATCCAACCCCATAAATTGTAGATTAAATCGCCTAAAGGGTTTTAAAATGGGTGCTACCAGCCATTGAATCAAACGTCCAATCGAGCTTGTGTATAGGCTAGGAAACCAACTTAGCAAAGCGTATGCCAATAAGAGATAGGAATAAATTTCTACAATTTTTAATAGTAAAAAAATCAAAATTTGCATAGCGTTACCGTTTTATATCAAAGTCAAAATTTGAATCAGCCGCACCAGTAGTTGTACCAGCATTGCGCAATTCTTCAATATTGACAGTGACATTTACTGGAGTTAACAGCCACATGGTATTTGAGACCTTTTTCAAATTTCCAGATAATACTGAACGAGCACCATCCAAGTAGTCTAGGCAACGTCTTGCTTGTTGCTCCGACATATATTGAAAATCAATGAGAATACTCGCATTGTCTAATAAAAGATTTACCATCTCTGGTGCATCTTCATAACGTTTTGGAAACTTAATATCAATTGTAGTTTTGACAATCTCTTTTTCGTTATTATTAGTCATCAATTCTTGCTGCCTTTCATGTAGGCGTTGAAGTTGACTTTCTGAACGTGCTTCCCGACGCGTCTCTACTTTTGGCTGCTGTTCGCGCACAGGTGCAGCTGTAGTAGTATTGGCAACACGCATTTTAGGACGATCATTAGGCATTGAATAGGCATCTGCCTGTTCTTCAACTTCATTGACTTCGTCAACTTCAAAGTAATTAAATAAGTTCTTAAATGTATCTTTTAATGCCATATTTTCCTCCTCTCCATTATTCAAAGAATGCTGAGCCAATTCTCACATATGTAGCTCCGTGAGCAATGGCGCGTTCAAAGTCCCCACTCATTCCCATACTTAACTCTGTAAAGGGCATACGTGGTAAGTTCCTTGTAGCTAGTTCTTCTTGGATTTCCTGCATTTTAGAAAAAATCTCGTCTAATTCATCATCTGTAGCATCAATCGGTGCCATCGTCATCAATCCAACAAGTTCAATGTTCTCCAATAAACTAATTTCAGCAAGTGCCGCATCAATCTCAGATACTGCAAAGCCATGCTTACTCTCCTCACCGGAAACGTTGACTTGGAGGAAACACTTGACTATTTTAGTCGCACGTTTATCTATTTCCTGAGCTAGTTTGACAGAGTCTAGGGCGTGGAAATAATCAACAAATGGAATAATGTCCTTGACCTTTCTTCTCTGTAAAGTCCCTATCAAATGCCATGTCAATTGTTTGTCTGCTAGGGCATTATACTTTTCTAAAAACTGATCGACTCGATTTTCTCCAATATGAGTAATTCCAGTATTCACTAGCTGATTAGCAATAGAGCTGTCAACATATTTGGTGACAGCTATTACCTTTACTGATTCACTCGGACGACCTGTCTTCTCAGCAGCTTTTGCAACTGCTGAAAAGATAGCATCCTTATTCTTTTGAAAATTCATTTTAGTTTAGCGATTACGGAAGAATGGTGGTGTATCCAATTCATCCTCATCTTGATCCATTGTAAATTTTTCGACGGAAACAGTAGATGTTGGTTCTGCGTCAGTTGGACGAATCAAGTTTTCACGACGCAAATCCCACTCTCCGAAGGCAGAAGCTTTCGGCGCTTCAGTTTGTTGTACAGCTCCACGAGTTGGTGCTGACGCTACTGAATGATCAAAGCGTTGAGAAGGGCGTGGTGAAACAGCTTCCGTGCGATGGCGGACTGGTTTATCAGCAGTATCTTGACGAACACCTGTAGCCACAACAGTCACACGAATCTCATCTTTCATTGTTTCATCAATAGATGTACCCAACCAAATGTTAACACCTTGACCCGCAGCCTGATTAACGATTTCTGAAGCATCTTCTGCTTCTGTCAGAGTCATGTCATAACCACCTGTAACATTGACAATGACATCCTCTGCACCATCAATTGTTGTTTCAAGAAGAGGAGAATAAATCGCTTTACGAGCCGCCTCAATCACTCGGTCCTCACCAGTACCGATACCGATACCCATCAAGGCGTTTCCTTTGTTTTCCATAACCGTCTTCACATCTGCAAAGTCCAAGTTAATCAAACCAGGATTTGTAATCAAGTCTGTAATTCCTTGAACACCTTGACGAAGAACATTATCAGCTTCGCTTAGTGCTTCTAAAAGCGGTGTTTTCTTATCAACAATTTCAAGAAGGTTGTTGTTTGAAATAATTAAAAGTGTATCTACTTGTTCGCGAAGACCTTCAATTCCCTCAATCGCAAAGTTTCCACGTTTATTTCCTTCAAAACCAAACGGACGAGTCACAACTGCGACAGTCAACGCACCCAAGTTTTTTGCAATACGTGCAATAACAGGAGCCGCACCAGTCCCTGAACCACCGCCCATACCAGCAGTGATGAAGACCATATCTGCACCAGTTAATACATTAGTCAATGCTTCTTCGCTTTCCTCAGCAGCTTTACGACCAACCTCAGGTTGACCTCCAGCACCCAAACCACGAGTCAATTTAGGACCTAGTTGGATAACTGTTTCAGCTTTAGAGCTACTTAGCGCTTGTACATCTGTGTTTGCTGCAATGAACTCAACCCCAGCAACACCTTCTTCAATCATACGGTTAATCGCGTTTCCGCCACCACCGCCGACACCGATTACTTTAATGACAGCACCATGACTAGCTGCTGCTTCAAATGAAAATGCCATAGTTTAAATCACCTTTTCTTTTCTCTTATTCAAACATGCTGCCAAACAAACCACGAATGCGATCTGTGATGTTTCCCTTAGCAGCTGGACGAACTTCTTCTTCCTCATCATGGTAAGTAGGAGCAACTTGTTCCTCTACCTGATCGACTGTGTTCAATTCGTTCACGATTTCTCTTTGAATTGGCTGACTAGTTCGAGGACGAGCAACAGGAATTTCAACTGGCTTATGTCTCAAGGTAGTCTCGCCATTTACTGCATGTTGGGCAATATTTTCAACATCTTCTAACTCACCAACATACTCAACAAAGCTAATCACACTTGCAAATGCTGGATTGCGGATACCAATTTGATTTGGAACAAAAAGTTTAGTGTTAACACCAAACACTTCTTGGGCCAATTCTGTAATTCCTGGTAAGATAGCACCACCACCTACAAGAACAATACCTCCTGGTAAATCTAGAGCACGTGTACGCTCCAAATCTTGTTTCACACGGTCAAAAATCTGACGCAAACGTGCCGCAATCACTTCTGAAAGGTAGCGCTCGGTCACTTCAACTGGAGCGTTTTCTCCAATCACTTCGACAGTGAACTTTTCCTTATCACTTGCATCTTGCGGATAGGCAATGCCGTAGTTGTATTTCAAGTTTTCAGCAATACTCTTTGATGTTGTCAATACTTTTGAAATATCGTTTGTGATATAATCTCCACCTTCTTGGTAGATGTTTGTGTATTGCAACTCTTGGCCACGCATAACAGCCACAGTCGTTTGACCACCACCAAGATCAATGACAGTCGCACCAAACTCACGTTCACCTTCATTCAATACAGAGCGAGTTAGTGCCAACGGAGAAATTACAATATTTTCAACTTGGACACCTGCACGCTCCACCGTTTTACGAAGATTGTGAAGAATGGTACGTGGTCCTGTGTACAGCATACCACGCATTTCCAAGCGAATTCCCATCATTCCACGAGGGTCCTTAATGCCTTGGAATCCATCGACAGTGAACTCTTCTGGAATAAATGAAATCACTTCGCGTTCCGGAGTCATACTCTTTGTCAATGCTGATTTTACAACATTCTCAACATCCAAGTCTGTAATTTCTTGTGAGTCTGTTGTAACAGGAATCATCCCTTGAGTTGGTTCAATCTGAAGAAGGTTGGCAGGTAATCCAACATTTACCTTTTCAATGCGGATACCTGACTTTTCTTCTGCCTGCTCGATCGCTTTTTTAATCGCTCCAGCAGCCACCTCAATATTTACAATAATTCCATCTTTGACGCCAGCACTTTTTACATTGCTGACCCCAATCACATTCATTTCGTTATCAATATATTCTGCAACCAAGACTTTAACGGAGCTTGTACCAATATCTAATCCCGTAAAAAAGCCGTTTCTAGCCATTCTATCAGTCCTCTCTTACTTCCAACTTTAACAAATCATCTTCCATTTTGAAAAATAGTATAATTAGTCATCATTCATTATACCATATTATATCGAATTATGGTGTTTTTAAAGGATTTTTTTATTACTTTTTCTTTACAAAATTGTCTATTTTAGCTTGCATATCTATAAATGCCAACTTCCATATCAATTGTCGTTGGAACTGTCACTTCTGCCGCTATTTTTGTATAGTAAGGCAACTTCTGACTAATCTCACTCAATGGAACTAAAACCGTGTTCCCATCTGCCATATTGAGTGTCAGCAAATCCGCGGTCACTTTACTTGGCGTTAAATTTATTGTCTGAATAGCAGAACGAATTCCTGTATCTATTTTCCCCAATTCAATGGCCAGTTCCTTGATTAATTCCTTGTCGGATAAATTAATCGTTGGGTAGCCTTCTGGCAAGGAATCCTGTGAAATCGACTCTCCACCAACCTCTCCACTAGACAATACTGGATACCACTGACTTTGTTGCTGAATGTAGCCTATTATAGCGTATTCTTTAATTTGAATCGTAAAGGTAGCTGGAAACTGGAACTTGATTGTTGCAGTCTCTACAGACGAACTATTCTTCTTAATATTCTTTGCGTAAGCATCTGCATGCAAAGCTATGGTTACAATATAATCATCTGGAGAGATAAGGCTATAATTTTCTACTTGCTCAGCAGTTAGTCGCTCATTTCCAACGACCTCTATTTGTTTTTTCTTGCTGGTTGGAGAAATAAAATACAGAGCCAAGGCTGCCAATAACAAGCTCGTCACAAGAACTGGAACGGCTTTCCACACTACCTTGGAAGGAATATCAACTTTTAAAGTTTGAACCTCTTTCTCTGTTTCCTTTTTGGATTCCCGACTCTCTTGTCTTCTGTTTATTCCCTGAAAAAGGACTCTTTTACTCTTTCTAGCTTTTGGGCTCTTCTGTTCTGTCTGCCCTTCGTCAACTGCCTGAACATCTGCCTCATCTTTATGAGCAAGGTAGGCTTGGTGGCGTGCTTTCCATTGTTCGAAAAAGGCACTTTTTTCATCATCCGGAGCAGTCATCTCAGGTATGTCTACATCCGTAGAAAGTCCTTTTTCTTCGGCTAATACAGATCCTTTCTCCGCTGGTGAAATTTGTTCTGAATCCAATTCTACTTGGGATGCCTGTTCCACTTCTAGCACTGATTCTTCTACATTTGAATCTTTTTCCGTCATAGAACCTACCTTCCCATATCTTCTCTAAGCAAATTGTAAAAACTATCTACTGACTGAATTTCATTAGAATTTGCCATGTTTTGGATATAAAATTCCTTATTTTTCAATAGCTCATCAACTTCTACTAACAGACTGGCAAATGTCAATTGACTTTCATCAATCTGCTTAGAATATCCCTTTTTCTCTGCATAGAGAGCATTTTCAATCTGATCCCCTCGACTGGCCTGCCTTCCTAGTGGCACAATCAAATGGAGTTGTTGCATGGCAATCAACTCAAACAGAGTATTGGAACCACCACGGGTAATAACGACATCTGCTAAATCCATCAAGGGTTGATAAAGTTCTGTCACATAGTCAACTCTATATAGGTTTTTATCTAATTGGTTGAGACTACTGTCCCCTGTCAAGTTGATAATATTGAATCGTTCGGTCAGAGCAGCACTATTCTGACTGATTAAATCATTAAAGACCTTGGCACCACCCGAACCGCCTACAAACAGTAAGGTCGGCAGACTTTTATCGAAGTGACTGAGAATTTCTGGCAACTGAATTGGTGTAACTTTGTCATTCGTTTGCCCCACTTTTGTAACCGCACCAACATGTTTTACTTTAGTCAAGCTGGCAGGTTGCTCAAAAGTACTATACATGGTTGTCGCAAATTTATAGGCAATTTTATTGGCCAATCCCATTGTTAAGTCTGATTCATGGATAAAGACCGGAACCCGCAGCAAATTAGCCGCAATAACTGGCGGAACCGATACAAATCCACCTTTTGAAAAAAGAGCTTGCGGACGAATTTTAGCAATAATGACCAAGGATTGAAGAACACCGAAACCAACTTTAAATATATCCAACATATTTTGGAAAGAGAAATAACGGCGTAATTTCCCAGTCGAAATAGAATGAAAATGGACATCTAAACCTGATTTCACAACCTGCTCATGTTCAATACCGTTCCCATCACCAATATAGTGAACTTCCCAACCTTCTTCCAAAAATCGCGGAATCAAAAGGAGATTGAGCGTCACATGCCCAACAGTCCCTCCGCCTGTAAAAACAATTTTTTTCATGATTATTTCAACTCCTCAAAGGTCTGTAAGAAGACGTCACCACGCACTTCAAAATTGGCATACATATCCCAGCTTGCATTGGCTGGACTTAACAGGACAATATCTCCTCTTTCTGCCATGGCAAAGGCTTTTCTAGTCGCATCCGCAATATCAAGAGCTTCTATCGTTTCCACTTCTGCCTTATCTGCTGCACGTTGAACACGGGGAGCTGATTGACCAAGGATCACCATTTTCTTTAGTCCGACTAAATCAGGGACTAATTCATCAAATTCATTGCCACGGTCCAAGCCGCCTGCAATCAAAATGACCTTGCTATTGTCAAACCCTGAAAGAGCTTTTTGAGTCGCCAAGATATTGGTAGACTTACTATCATTGTAGAAGGAAACACCATTGATCTCACCTACAAATTGCAGGCGGTGTTTGACTCCTCCAAAGGCAGACAAACTTTCCTGAATCGCTTGGTGGTCTACTCCCAACAATTTTGCAACTACAATTGTTGCCAAGGCATTTTCAACATTGTGTGAACCTGGAACACCAATTTGGTCCGCATCCATGATGTATTCACCCTTGAAATAGAGTTTTCCATCTGCCAAATAAGCTCCATCAACCACTTCCAGCGTAGAAAAAGGAACTACAGTTGCTTTGGTCTGTCCAGCCAATTCCTTGGCTTCTTTCTGGTTGAAGTTGAGCACTACAAAATCCTCAGCCGTCATCTGACGCTGAATCATCCATTTTGCTGCTACATAGTCTTCAAAAGTCCCATGATAATCAATATGACTGGCAATAAGATTAGTCACAACAGCAATATGCGGGCGGAAAGATTCTGTCCCCATTAACTGGAAAGACGATAATTCCATGACCAAGGTATCCTCTGCAGTTGCAGTTTGAGCGACCGAAGATGCTGGGTAACCAATATTTCCACATAATTTTGCAGGTTTATTTCCAGCATTCAAGACTTCTGCAATCATGGTCGTTGTCGTTGTCTTACCGTTCGAACCTGTAATCCCCACGATTGGAGCATCTGATACCAAGTAGGCCAATTCAACCTCTGTCCATACTGGAATTCCTTTTCCAATTGCTTTTTCAACCATGGGATTATCATAGCGAATTCCTGGATTTTTTACCATCAAAGCGAAATCTTCATCCAACAATTCCAAGGGATGGCTCCCGCAAATAACACGGATACCATCTTCCAACAAAGATTGAGCAGTCGGATTTTCTTCAAAAGGCTTTCCATCGTTAACAGTGACGATAGCACCCAATTTATCCAGGAGACGGGCTGCGGATTCCCCTGATTTAGCTAAACCTAGCACTAACACTTTCTTATTTTTTACAATATCAATCATCTTCATCTCAATTACCTTTACTTTCTAACACCTTATTTTACCCTTTACGAAGACCTTTTTCAAGCCAGAGGACAGAAAAACCGACGCAAAGCGTCGGTTAATTTCATCTATATCTATAAGGATCAGGTCGCTCTGTTCTCCTCTGCCTGTCTTTAGGTTCTTTATCGAGATAATAAATATCCCGCATCGCCCAAAAACCAATCAGAATCATTAGTAGACCAACCCAAATTTCCTTTGAAAATTGCATGATTCTTAAAAATCCAAGTACCAAGGCAATCGCTAATGCTACCAGTAAAAATACTGCCGCAATCAAATTCATAGTCCCCTTAATATTGCGAGGTGCAATAAAAATATAAAAAAGTACTAACATGATGGCGAGGATTAAATAAAACATGCTTCTTCTCCTAGAAATTATTCCTCAGTCGCTAATTTTTTCTTTTTCGCAGCCTTATCACGCTCTGCCTTGTTCAAGATTTGCTTACGAAGACGGATAGATTCTGGCGTTACTTCCATGTATTCATCATCGTTCAAGAATTCTAGTGATTCTTCAAGAGTCAAGATACGTGGTGTCTTAATTACAGACGTTTGGTCTTTGGTAGCTGAACGAACGTTGGTCATTTGTTTTGCAGTTGTGATGTTAACTGTCAAGTCATTTTCACGCGAGTTTTCACCGATAATCATTCCTTCGTACACTTCAGTACCTGGGTTGACAAAGATGGTACCACGCTCTTCAATACGCATGATAGAGTAGGTCGTTGCCTTACCTTGATCGATAGAAACCAAAGCACCACGGTGGCGGCCACCGATTTCACCTTGAACAACAGGCAAGTATTGGTCGAAAGTATGGTTCATGATACCGTAACCACGAGTCATTGAAAGGAATTCTGTTGAATAACCAATCAAACCACGCGCAGGCACTAGGAAAACAAGACGAGTTTGACCATTACCTGTCGCAACCATATCCAACATATCACCCTTACGCTCAGATAGGGATTGGATAACAGAACCTTGGTATTCTTCTGGAGTATCGATTTGCACGCGCTCGAATGGCTCCATTTTCACGCCGTCAATTTCCTTGATAATAACTTCTGGACGTGATACTTGAAGCTCATAGCCTTCACGACGCATGGTTTCAATCAAGATAGACAAGTGCAATTCACCACGACCTGAAACAGTCCATTTATCTGGAGAGTCAGTAGGGTCAACACGGAGAGAAACGTCCGTTTGCAACTCAGCCAAAAGGCGCTCTTCAATCTTACGAGATGTCACCCATTTACCTTCACGACCTGCAAATGGTGAGTTGTTTACCAAGAAAGTCATTTGAAGGGTTGGTTCATCGATACGAAGAACTGGAAGTGCCTCAACTGCATCTGTCGGAGTCACAGTTTCACCAACGAAGATGTCTTCCATACCAGAAACGGCAATCAAATCACCAGCTTTTGCTTCTTGGATTTCTTTACGCTCAAGACCGAAGAAACCAAAGAGTTTTGTAACGCGGAAGTTTTTCGTTGTGCCATCTAGTTTAGAAAGGGTAACTTGGTCACCAACTTTAACAGTACCACGGAAGACACGACCGATACCGATACGACCTACGAAGTCGTTATAGTCCAAAAGGGATACTTGGAACTGCAAAGGCTCATCTGAGTTATCCACTGGTGCAGGGATATGCTCGATGATGGTATCGAAAATTGGTGCCATTGTTTCTTCTTGGTCTGCTGGATTGTCAGACAAAGATGAAGTACCGTTGATAGCTGATGCGTAAACCACGGGGAATTCCAACTGGTCATCATCTGCACCCAATTCGATGAAGAGTTCAAGCACTTCATCTACAACTTCTTCTGGACGAGCAGATGGTTTGTCAATCTTGTTAACAACCACGATTGGTGTCAAGTTTTGTTCAAGGGCTTTTTTCAATACGAAACGAGTCTGTGGCATAGTCCCTTCGTAAGCATCCACGACAAGCACAACACCGTCAACCATTTTCATGATACGCTCAACCTCACCACCGAAGTCCGCGTGTCCTGGTGTGTCCATGATGTTGATACGAGTACCGTTATAAGCTACGGCAGTATTTTTTGCAAGGATGGTGATACCACGCTCTTTTTCAAGGTCGTTAGAGTCCATTGCACGCTCATCAAGGTTTGTGCGCTCATCAAGCGTTTGGGATTGTTTCAATAATTCATCAACGAGGGTTGTTTTTCCGTGGTCAACGTGGGCAATAATGGCTACGTTACGGATGTCTTCTCTAAGTTTTGTCATAATATCCTCTGTATATTTTAATTTAACTAAAAAAGTATATCATAGATTGGCGTAAAAATCACAGATAATCTTGTTGTAAATGTTTTCAGATAGCAGATTGAAAGCAGAAGAAAAGAGATTGAAGCCAATCTCTTATAAAATGTTCTCAAAATTATCGCGCACTTCTTGTGGCCAAACGCTGGACTGCACTTCACCGATATGTTTCTTACGAAGCAAGAACATGGCCAAACGGGATTGACCGATACCGCCACCAATCGAAAGCGGGAAGAGACCATTCAAAAGGGCACGATGCCAATCAAATTCCAAACGGTCCTCGTCGCCTGTAATAGCAACCTGGCGCTTCAGCGCTTCTTCATCCACACGAATCCCCATTGAGGACAACTCAAAGGCTGAACCAAGTGCTTCGTTCCAAACCAAGATGTCTCCATTGAGTCCTTTATAGCCTGCTTCTGATGGGCTTGTCCAGTCATCATAGTCTGGGGCGCGTCCATCATGTGGTTTACCGTCTGCCAGTTCACCACCAATACCGATTAGGAAGACCGCACCGTATTCTTTGGCAACCACATTTTCACGCTCTTTTGGTGTCAAGTCTGGGAAGTTCTTGACCAAATCCTCCGTGTGGATAAATGTGATTTTCTTAGGCAAAACAGACTCAATATCATAACGAGCTTCAACTGCCAATTCGGTCAGACGGATAGCCTTGTAAATCTGCTCCACTGTTTCTTTCAAGTAAGCTAAATTCCGACGACCATCAGGGATGACCTTCTCCCAGTCCCATTGATCCACGTATACTGAGTGAATGGGATCCAAGGAATCCTCATCAGGACGAAGAGCCTTCATGTGAACAAAGAGCCCTTCTCCCTCATTAAAACCGAATCGAGCCAAGGTATGGCGCTTCCACTTAGCAAGCGAGTGAACCACTTCATAGGTCGCGTCTGGAATTAACTTCACATTAACAGTGACCGCATTCTCCACACCGGATAAATTATCCTGCATACCATCCCCGACACGACTCAAAATCGGTCCTTGCACTTCTACGATTTCTAGCTTGTCTTTCAAATACTGTGTAAATGTATTTTTGACGAAAGAAATCTCCTCTTGCTGATGAATGAAGCTTTTCTTCATACCTTACCTCCTTAAATTTATACACCTTATTATACTCTTTTTTACCTACTTGTAAAGTCTTTTTATTAAATATTCTGATAATTTAATGGAGGTTTTTCACTTCGGATGTCAGTACTTCTATCACGCCCTCTGTCAAGCGTCTAGGACCACGCACCGCCCTGACTCCCAAATCCATCATGCGCGCTCTCGGCAAAACATCATCGGAAAACTGAGCGAGCAATTCCGCCTGCATCAATTTCTTTTCTGTTGGAATGTCTGATTCCCCGCGATTTTCCAAGTTCGCCCCCAAGACACGGCAGACATAGCGAATGGCCTGTACTGGTGCCGTCACATAGATGGCTACGATGTCCCCAGCTTGAATGGTTGATTTTTGCGACCAATAGACTACCTTATTTTCCGCAAACTCGGTATCAATATCATAGACCTTTGGATTGGCTGGAATAACCCAGTAATCAGGCCCTTGCTCCGCCTTGTAGGATTTTGGTCCTACCAGATAGCGGCTCTTTTCAAGGAGGACCAAAATTGCTTCATCTTCCACAGTATTATCGAGCAAGACTGACACCCAGGTTTTCTTGGACATGTGATAAGCTGGGTAGATGCCCGACTGACTCAGCAGCTCTGCTATTTCCCGACCGTCAACCTTGAGATTGACAATCTCCACCAGCTCTTGGTCAGCGCTCCCATCCAGCTGCCCCCGCTTGACCTGAGTCACCAAAGCGTACCACTTGCTATTGGCAGGATGACGAAAAGCACCTGTCTCGGGCGACTTGGCAAAGGGATAATCAGGTAGATCACCCCACTCCTCCTTGATGAGCTGAGCTATGCGGTTGCTTTGGTCTTTGGAAAATGGCAGAGCGATACAACAAGCCTCCTCTACTCGATCCAAAATGGACTGATAAGTCTCACGCACCTGCCCCACAAAAGCCCCAGCTGGCGCAGTCACCAGATGGGCGGTATAGACCTCCTCCATCTCACAATCCCAGACATAAGACGACAGCTGACCAGCCTCATCAACCTCCACCACCACCTCAAACTGCCCCTCCATGAACACCTCACGGTAGATGTAACGATTGTCGGAAAAGATGAAACCGAAAGGGATGAGAGAGGGGAGGTTGGCTTGGTAAGAATTAGTTTTGTTCATACTACTCCTCTTCTACTTATTTCACCATATTATTTAAAATAGAGCCGAAATATTTTCGACTCTAAGCCACATTATCCTTTGAAACGAGATTTTAATTCGCAATTATATAATTGGTCGTCAAAAAAGAACTTTAATCTTTCTTTGACATTAACAGGTATCTTCTTGTTCACATAAGAAACCATAATGCGAGACTCATTGTTTAACAATTCAAATTTATCGCATTCACTGAATTTAAAACGAGCTTTTCCTGGATTCTTTCCAGCCTGCAGGGGCCTAGACCCGTAATGACTATGTAATTGACCATTAGGCATACACATTATTGATACCATTTCAACTTCCAAAGTCTCAGAATTAGATAATATCACAACAAAATAACTCAAAGTCAACTTTTCATTTGGAGTTCCCTGACTATAATATTTCGGAATATTTGGTGAGTATAATTCTTCTACTCCCTTCCTTTTTTTAATAACACCAGCATAAGAATTTTGGTTCTCCCCCACAAAAATAGAACCAGTAATATCTCCCAAGTTGTCTGTTACAACCGTCTTCATATCCAGGTGAATAAATGCATCTTCGACTTCAAAAAACATATCACTTGATACAGGATTAGAATTTGGCGTTCCAAATGCACGACCATTTAATAATGCATATACAATTCGCTCCGCCCCAACAGCAAATTCCGAAATTTCCTTGCCATATTTTCCATCCCAATCACTTCGGATTTTCTCTTTGGAATTAAATCCTTCAATCATTTCATCTTCGACATACTTCAAAAAATGATAAAATTTCTTTAGATATTTTAATTCTTTTTGTTCAATTTCAACATTTGTCAGCATCTGAACTGTTCTCCATATTTAATTTTATACTTTCCGCAACTCGTTGAGCTAATAAAGGAGGTACTGCGTTTCCAACTTGTAAATACATTTTATTTAAGCTACCCGTAAATTCAAATTCTAATGGAAAACTTTGTAGAATCGCTGTCTCTCGCACACTCAATCTACGCTCTTTGTTCACATGAATTTCAGGCCCTGTTCCGGTAATTGTATCACTTGGCCTATCCCAGTTCGTAATCCTAAGTGATTGTTCAAATTTTATTGGTTTCTCCACAAATGTCGTCACTTGCTTATCATATTTATCATCGAATCCAAGTATTTTTTTCAATTCCCACCAATCACTCGGCTTTGGGATACTTCCAGAATTATTATCTTTCCTAAACCAATGTCCCGCAGTGTATTTGTAACCAAAATGATCATCAATCTTCTTAGTCGACCATCCTGCTTTATCTCTCCAATATTTCAAATAATCACAAATTTCGTGTTGGTTTACATCATACTTTCTTCCCCAAAACTTATCTTTCACATTTTCACTAGCTATATGATTTTTTACTAGCTTTCCATCTACTTTTTGATCCGTGGGTTTCAACGGAACATCTGAAAGCCACCCAATTGCTGTCTCAGTTGTAATTGCTTGAGGCATCAATAGATTTTCACCAGTTAAAGAATGAGTCGTTTCCGGGAATTTATTTTCAGCCCCTATTCGGTTTCCCATAATTAAGACACGTTCCCTTGCTTGTGGAACACCATATTCCGCTGCGTTAACCAATTTATAGTCAACCTTGTAGCCGATACTTTCAAAATCTTTGATAATCATTTGAATAACTTTGCCCTTCCCTAAGGACAAAATACCTTTTACATTCTCTGCCAAAAAAAATTTAGGCTTCTTATCTTTAATTATTCTCAACATCTCTAAATAGAGAAAGTTTCGCTTGTCTTCAGTATTCCTATTTTTATTTGCAATGGAGAATCCCTGACACGGAAACCCTCCTATTACAACGTCAATATCATCTGGAAGTTCCTCACTTTTAACCGTCGTGATATCTGCTAAGACTGATTGATGTGAAAAATTTTTATTATATGTATTTACTGCTTCTGGCATTATATCATTTGCATAGGCTATCTCAAAGCCGGCTTTTTCGAATCCCAAGTCCATTCCACCTGCACCCGAGAATAGGCTAATCACTCTAGGTTTTCTTACTTTCACAAAGACACTCCATTAATTTTCTTATATCTTATCAATTATACCTTAATTTCAAATCGTTCACAAGAATGCGATATCCTATTCCACGCCGTACGCATGAAAACTTTCTTCTCTCCTTTTGAACGTGAATTTTGCTATTCTAAATCTAGGGCCTACTTTTGCACTATCACATTATCCTCGATTTCCAAATAATTGTGGCAAATAATCCTCCACATGAACTGAAATGTAACGCTGTTTACGACGATGACTCAGCTTTTCCTTAGGAAAGTAATAGATGAAGACAGATCTTGCAAACGGCGTTCAAATTGAAGGTCACTCGTTTATCTAAGGCTTGGTTCTTGTCTTCTCGGTAAACTACATCTAATAGCCAATATAGGCTCTCAACCGACCAACGACCACGAACAACCTGAGAAAAAATCTGCACATCACCCTTGAAATTGAGAATAAAGTAACGAATTTCTTCCGTGATGATACCGTCTTTATCAATGGTATTCTTAGTCATCCCAATCCCACGAAGTTTCTGCCATTTCGGGGGGGGGCGTTGGCTCAGCCATTTCACATCGTGAGAAACCCAGTAATCCCTCACCTCAATCTGACTGCTTGCCTTTTCGATGGTCTGATAATAACAGACTTTCTCTGTCAACTGAGATAACAATTTGACATCACTGAAATAGAGATTTTATCTACCAAAAGATCTCCAATCCCCATGGTTGACAGTTCGATCTGACTCATCTCTCTACCTTGACTAGTCATAACCACCCGTGAAAACGGGTGGCTTGTACACCGGCTATAAGCCGTTTCTCTCCAGCGACGTCTAAAGACGTTCGCTGAACTTCGTTCAGGTTAGTGCTATAATTACTTGACTAATGCCCGTAACAACGGGCTTTTATCTTGTTCTAAAACTGCCATCTGAAAATGGATCTTCATACTCTTTGACGCTCAATTTATCAAGTGCAATGTCATTTTTCTCCTGCTCGCGAATGTATTTCGCAACTGTCTTTTCGTTCAGCCCAACGGTACTAACATAGTAGCCTCTAGCCCAAAACTTTCGATTTCCATACTTATATTTCAAATTAGCATGTTTATCAAATATCATTAGAGCACTTTTACTTTTCAAATATCCCATAAAATCGGAAATCGAAAGTTTTTGGGGTATCAAGACAAGCATATGAACATGGTCTGGCATCATGTGTCCCTCAATGATTCCCACGCCCTTGTATTGACATAGATGACGAAAAATATCAATTAAGTCCTGTCTAATTTTGTAGTAAATGGATTTTCTACGGTACTTAGGTGTGAAAACTATGTGATAGAGCACATCCATTTGGTATGTGATAAACTGTAACTGGTTTTAGCCATTTCTTTTTCCTCATTTATCTAACCTGAACAATTAGATTATAACTGGAAAAAGAAATGGAAGCTCAAAGCCAGCCACCAGCATAGCTGGTGGTTTTCTTGTTTTTCTCTACGAGAAAAACTGACCCGAAGCCATAATAAAACAGCCACTTACAAGAAAATCCGCAATTTTACCTCTAAAGGTATTGACGAAAACTTCATAAACTGATCTATTATGGATTCCACCTGAACGTTTATTTCGATGAAAACCATCTACAAATGCCATACTATAGCTAAATTCAAATGCTTCTCTTATATGTTCTTGTTTTATAGGTTCACCTTGAAACACCTTAGTTTTTGTATGTTTTTTATTTCACCTTTTTTCATTCTAGTTCTATACATCATCTTTTTCCTCTTTTAATAATACAATTAATCAAAATCTCTGGTGCATAAAGCACATCCTAAAACACACCAGATCAATAAAATAAAATTGCATCGACTCCAACAACTGAACCTTAAAACCTAAATTCAAAAAAATAGTCCTATCTAGTTGATAGAACTATTATCTAACTATAGTTAGAAGGGAGGTAAAGGGGAAGAAAGACAATCAACTAAAAAGCAAAACTATAGCCTCAAATTTTTTATAACTAAATAATCACTTTCTTAACTATTTAAATCCAGTTCACTTATTTGAGAAATAACACTTTCATAGAATTTTTGATCCGTATTTTTTATGAACATTGCTAAACCTTTAAGATGTTCAATATAATTTAATTTTCCATAGTTACCTGTATAAATGAGATGTGATATTACTCCAAATTTTCTACAGTAATATAACTCCTTAAGCAATTCTTTTTTAAACCGATTAGGAACAGAAATGGAGGATTCTTTAACTATAATTCCAGTTATTTTTTTAGGACTTTCACCTATAATCAATCTAGTTTTTCCTAAATTAGCACTAAAACCAGAAACTTCTAATATGTCCATAACTTCTTGTTCTATTTCTTTTAACTTAGACTTCACTTTATATTTTGATGAAATAGTAATATCATCTGCATACCTAGTATATTTAAATTCGTATTTTGAATAACATGATTTTTTCAATGTATTTATCAGTTTATCATCAAAGTCTTTCAAAATTATATTTGAGATAAACGGACTAGTCACGAAGCCTTGTCTTACATAACCATTATTAGTACATAACTCAGCAAAAACTTGAGAAACTGCTGAATTGTAACCTAAAGATAGGAATATTTCCTTTACTTTTGTTATTGGAATTGAATCAAAAAAATTACTTATATCCATCTTTAAAATAGCTTTATTACCAACATGAACTCTAGCATTAGTGAAAATTGATTTTTCTCGAACATAAGCATGAGCAACATCCGATATTGACTTTTGGACTAAAATATTATCTACAATCCAACGTTGAATTATTTTTAGATGTTCAGAAGGGCTAGAAATAAATCTTGTTTCACCATTATATTTGCATTTTGAATAAACCAAATTATTATCTTTTACAAAATCTATAACATCCTCAGTCATAGCTATTTTAAAAAGCAATTTAATTTGCTGTTCGCTTACCAATATTGAATTCATGTTACCTCCTAAAAAACCACCTTTTATGCTGGTGGTTTTGAAGTACTTAACTTACGAAACTTGTGAAGTAAGTTAACAATAAGCTGAATTTTACGAAATGCAATGAAGAAAAATTTAGCTAATTGGGAAATTACTTTATAAAGATTCACTTAAGCATAGCAACTTTGCTATACCATACTACCACTGGTAGTAATTCTACTTCTTTTTCATTATACCATATTCTAGTTATATGAGTACAGATTCATCAATAAAATCATCAATTTTTGGTATTGATTTTACACCTGCTATTGTAGAACGTCCAAGTTTAGTTAACTTAATTTCTGAATAGTCACCTTCGTATTGAATATACCCTGCTCTCTTTAACGCATCAACAATTTCATAACAGCTATCTTTTGGAATGGAGATAATTTTCGGTATATCACTTACGATATCATCCCATTGACGTTTTTTCCCCCCCTCAAAACTACTCAACAATATTAAAATCATCAAATTCACCTTAGGACTCACATGCTTTATTCTATTATCCTTAAAGTCTAGTCCTTTCGACCTTCTAAAGTCATATTTTTCTAACGTTCTTTTTAGATACTCGGTATCCTCATTGTTAGATACTAAATTATTATTCGTCCTTGGAAATAAGGGTGCCCAATTTTTATCATTTCCCCTCCAAAATAATGAAATGGTGTTATTCGGAGTTTCTAAATATGTAGAGACTAATGCATGTAAACTATATTTGCTTTCTTTTAATTCTAAACATTTTAAAACTTGTGCATACTCCCCTTCATAACTCTTAAACCATAGGGTATCTTCTGGTACTTCATAAATAATAGTATTTTCCAATTCATTACATTTCAAAAAATCAATTAACTTATTTTGAGCAACTTGACTAATTTCTAGAAAACAAAAAATAATACGTACTTTTAACTCTTTTAATTTTTTTAACTGAGTTAATGTCGTACCCGTATTTAAAAATTTATCAATCAATGAATTTCCTGTACCAACAAAATCTTCAAAGATAATAATTTCATCCAAAGTATCTATTTTATTGATCTGATGAGATTTAGCCCTTTTCTTAATATCCTGAAATATATCTTCGAGCTCTACACTTGACCGCCCACCATTTTCAACTAGTAATGAATAATAAGCTTCAATCTCCTCTTTAAATATAATTATCCAGTGAAATAATTGATTTGTAAGACCTGTATAAGTTTCAGCTTTGCTATTCTCTCTTATTTCATATAGCAATGGAGTTATTATGCCAGAAGACTCCTCTCGCTCTTCTTCTTTTTTTAGATATGTAAAAATAAAATTCTCTTTCGATGCAACCTTAACTTTTAAAAAGTTTTGAATTCTAAGTTTAGAGTAATAATTATATTCATCTAACATTGCACTGTAAGATTCATAGAGTCCACTATTTTGAGTAAAAAATTCACCTTGCTTTTTTATTGCAATTTCAATCCAATCAGATATTTCTGAGCTATCAGTTTTAGTAGTAATTTTTAAGTACTTTTTTCTGATTTCATCTTCATAGCATAGACTTCTTTCTTTTTTATTTGGCTCCCTAAATAAAAAAGAAAGAAATTTCAGTAACTTTTTAATCAATATTTGCTCTCCTTGTTAGCTAACTTATTACCTCATTATACCACAAAACCCCAACCATTATAGGTTAGGGTGCTATTTTATTTATACTTTTTTTCAAATTTGGTTCGTTCTCTAAAAGTCTGAAATACTTGGTAGTTAGAACTATTCCACCAACTTCTTCATCTCTTCAATCCGTCCTACTGTCGCATCATATTTGGCTTGGTAGTCGGCTTGTTTTTCTTTTTCTTTTTCAACGACTTCTGGTTTGGCGTTGGCGATGAAGCGTTCGTTGCTGAGTTTTTTGCCGACCATGTCTAGTTCTTTTTGCCATTTGGCAAGTTCTTTATCCAGACGAGCCAACTCTTCTTCTACGTTGAGGAGGTCGGCTAATGGCAAGAAGATTTCAGCACCGGTGATAACAGCTGACATGGCTAATTCTGGTGCAGCGATGCTTGAGCTGATTTCCAACTGTTCTGGATTGGTAAAGCGTCGGATGTAGTTTTCGTTGGCTTTGAAGAAGTTTTCAAGCTCGCTATCTGCCGTCTTAATCAAAATGGTAATCGGCTTAGATGGCGCAACATTCACTTCTGCTCTGCTATTGCGTACCGAACGAATCAAATCCTTAAGGCTTTCCACTCCCTTGTGTGCTTCCGCATTTTCAAAGGCTGGATTGACAACAGGGTAAGCCGCCACCACGATAGAGCCCTCTGCGTACTGAGCGAAGATCTCTTCCGTCACAAACGGCATGATTGGGTGGAGGAGGCGAAGGATTTGATCCAGCGTGTAGAGAAGAACAGAGCGAGTCATGACTTTCTCAGCCTCGTTGTCGCTGTAAAGCACTTCCTTGGTCAACTCAACATACCAGTTGGCGAACTCTTCCCAGATGAAGTTGTAGAGGATGTGACCAGCCACACCAAACTCGAACTTGTCGAAGTTTTCAGTGACCTTGGCAATGGTTTCGTTGAGGTTGTGGAGAATCCAGCGGTCCGTCACGTTACCAGCCTCGCCAGCTGCGACTTTGGCGACATTTTCACGCGCCACATCCAAGGTCAACCCTTCATTGTTCATGAGGATATAGCGGGAAATGTTCCAAATCTTGTTAATGAAGTTCCAAGAAGCGTCCATCTTCTCATAAGAGAAACGAACATCTTGACCAGGGGCAGAGCCGTTTGACAGGAACCAACGCAAGGCGTCCGCACCGTATTTCTCAATAACATCCATCGGGTCAATCCCGTTTCCAAGCGACTTGGACATCTTGCGACCTTCTTCATCACGGATCAAACCGTGGATCAGCACGTTCTTAAATGGCTGACGGCCTGTGAACTCAAGCGATTGGAAAATCATACGAGACACCCAGAAGAAGATGATGTCATAGCCCGTTACCAAGGTTGAAGTTGGGAAGTAACGCTGGAAGTCCGCCGCGTTTTCATCAGGCCAGCCCATGGTTGAGAATGGCCAAAGGGCAGAGCTGAACCAGGTATCTAGGACATCCTCATCCTGTACCCAACCGTCACCTGCTGGAGCCTCTTCTCCGACGTACATTTCGCCAGATTCGTTATACCATGCTGGAATCTGATGACCCCACCAAAGCTGACGCGAGATAACCCAGTCGTGTACATTTTCCATCCACTGTAGGAAGGTATCGTTGAAGCGTGGTGGGTAAAATTCTACCTTATCAGCTGTTTCTTGGTTGGCAATGGCATTCTTAGCCAATTGGTCCATTTTGACAAACCACTGGGTTGACAATCGCGGCTCGACTACCACACCTGTACGCTCAGAGTGTCCAACGGAATGCACACGGTTTTCGATTTCAACAAGGGCACCCAGCTCTTGCAACTTCGCAACCGTTGCCTTACGAGCTTCAAAACGGTCCATACCTGCAAATTCGCCTGCCAACTCGTTCATAGTACCATCGTCGTTCATAACATTGACTTGCGGCAGATTGTGGCGTTGACCTACGAGGAAGTCATTTGGATCGTGGGCAGGTGTGATTTTCACAACCCCTGTACCAAATTCTGGGTCTGCGTGCTCATCCGCAACGATTGGGATTGGCTTGTTCACGATTGGCAGGATAACATTTTTACCAATCAAGTCCTTGTAACGTGGGTCTTCTGGGTTAACCGCCACCGCAACGTCACCGAACATGGTTTCAGGACGGGTTGTCGCAACTTGAAGGGCACGAGAGCCATCTTCCAACATGTAATTCATGTGGTAGAAGGCACCTTCGACATCCTTGTGAATCACTTCAATATCTGAAAGAGCAGTTCTGGCAGCTGGGTCCCAGTTGATGATAAATTCGCCACGGTAGATCCAGCCTTTTTTGTAGAGTTCTACAAAGACCTTGCGAACGGCTTTTGACAAGCCTTCGTCTAACGTGAAGCGGTCACGTTGGTAGTCCAAAGACAGACCCAACTTGCCCCATTGCTCACGAATGGTCGCTGCGTACTCATCCTTCCATTCCCAGACCTTGTCGAGGAATTTTTCACGACCAAGATCATAACGGGTCACGCCTTGCTCCCGCAAGCGTTCCTCAACCTTAGCCTGAGTGGCAATCCCCGCGTGGTCCATACCTGGAAGCCAGAGAGTATCAAAGCCCTGCATCCGCTTCTGGCGGATAATAATATCTTGAAGGGTGGTATCCCAAGCGTGTCCCAAGTGCAACTTCCCTGTTACGTTTGGCGGCGGAATGACGATCGAATAGGGCTTAGCCTCCGCATCGCCTGACGGCTTAAAGACATCTTGGTCCAACCAAGTTTGGTAACGCCCAGCCTCAACCTCGGCTGGATTGTATTTTGGTGATAATTCTTTTGACATTATTTTTTCTCCTTTAGTATTCTTTAAGAAAATTGGCTTATACTATCCTCAAGCTAGAAATAGCCCAATTCTTTTTCACATAATCTCCTAGAAATAGTCAGTCCTTTGGGCTGGCTATTTCGTTTGTTCTTGCTCAAGTTCTTCCATTTTTTGGATAATCAGTTGAGCTACGTCTTTGGCAGAAAGATGGGTATTATTAATTTTGAGATAATGCTGAATGCCCTCTGGAATGCCTAATGAGGTATATTGACATGTATCAGCTGTAGAAAGAATCTCAGCCTCTGAAACTTCAATGTTTCGTTTCAAAGGTTTATGGGTCAGTCGATTTTCTGTCCGATTACGCCGCAGACGCTCTTCTAAAGCAGTTTCCAATTCAACAAATAAAATTTCCTGACCATGATGACGAAAAATCGTCTGAACTGTTGTAAGAAATTGAACATCTATGGGATTTTTAAAATTAATCAAGGCAGTTCCAATCAGTGGGCGGCCTGAACTAGCAAACACATCATAAACAGCAAATGTAATACGTGTATTGAGGTCAAACATATCCTCAGAAAATTCTGGAATAAAACGTAGGCTAAAATCAATCGAATCATGATTATGAAAGAGGGTCATCCCTGTCAATTTTGCAACTTCCTGCCCAACGGTCATCTTGCCAGAAGCTTGTGCTCCAATAATAACTAAATTCATGTTACTTCCCCCACCAACTCTATCTTAATTCCATCTGGGTCTTCCAAATAGAGGGCATAGTGGTCTGGTCCTCCTGCATGTGGATAGCGGTCGTCGTAGAGCAGTTTGACTCGTCTGGTCAAAAATTCCTTCCGCCATTGGTCAATCTCATCAGGTGTTCCCGCATGAAAGGCTAGATGATTGAGACCTGTACGGCACCGGTGATAACCTACCTCTAGGAAGTCCTCTGGCGTTTGGACAAAGACAAGGTACTGCTCTGCTTTTTTATAAGACAGCCCTTTATCCCACTCCTGGTAGAGCGAATAGCCCAGCTTGGTCAGAAGAAAATCGTAGAATGCACGTGACGTTTCCAAGTCTGAAACGTAAATTTCAACATGATGTAGCATATTTCTCCTTTCCAAATGAAAATCCCTGCCTAGACTTGCTAGACAGGGACGAAGTTATTCCGCGGTACCACCCTTGTTCAGATAGATTATCTGCACTTTGCTTATTCGATTCACATCATCAGCAACCAGTTTTGACATTTGTGCGGATTTCTCAGTACCACCGCTTCCTGTGACAAATGGGGCTCAAAACACCTCTGAATGGCTTTATTGTAACAAATTGCACCTTGAAAAGCAAGGAATTTAAGCTTTCAACTCAATCCCTTTTTCTTTCAACTGCTTGATGGTTGCAGGACCGATGCCTTTAAGAGCCAAGAGCTCTTTTTCTGTATGGCTTGCAAAATCAGCCACAGATTGAATACCTGCTTCGTAGAAGGTTTCCAAACGTGCTGCCGCAATGCCTTCCAACTCAGGAAGTGCCAAAAAGTCTTCCAATGAAGTCGCTGAAGAAGTCACCTCTGCTACAACTTCTTTCACTTGTTCCACAGCTTGCCCTACTACAGCCTCAGCCTTGTGAGCAACTGTCTCTACTACCTCTGCAGCTCTTTCAAGACCTACACGACCTGCGCGTTTCAAGTCTGCTAATTGTTTTTTCAATTGTTTTTTTCGATTTACTTTTTTCTTTGCCATTTTTCATCTCTCTCCCGTCTGATTAATAATGCCTTTGACCAAACAACTCATCTGGTAAATCATGAAAACCTTTGCCAGCATGGTAGTTGGCAAATTTCCCTTGAATGAATCGATAGGCATCCAACTTGCTCTCATAACGAATATAAGCATCCGCTGCACGCTCATCTTTGTCTTCTTCCAAGACACGACGACTTTCTTCAACCGCCATTTCGTTTACCATGACCTGAGTGTTGACCCAAGCTTCAAATTCTTTTAAAAATTCTTGTTCTTTTGTCATTATTTTCCTCTTTCGCCTGCTTCGATTGAAACACACCGGTTTATTATACCATATTTTCTAGAAAACACAAGAAAACCCTAACTGTAACACAGTCAGAGTCCCCATTTTTTTACCAAGTAAAACGATAGGTCGTTTTAGACAAAAATTCTTCTCCTTGTTCTAACAAAATCGAACCAAATCCATCGACATTGCATGCATTCGGCAAGGCCTGACACTCTAAACTAAAGACACCGTGGTAACAGGCCAAAGCTTCAACAGGAAAATTGTATGTATAAATAACGACCGCAGGCTGGTTGGTTTTGACACTGAGTCCAATTTTCCCATCTGGACTCAAAACTTCTACCGGAATATCCACCTCTTCCAATAACCATGGGTGGTCATAGCCTTTTACCAACACATTTTGAGGATATTGGCTATCAAATCCCTGAGCAAAAGGCGCAAAATCTCTAAAATCAAACGGCGTCCCTGTCACATCTTCTAAGACACCCGTTGGCAGGTTATCCTCCCCAAGCGGAGCATAGTGATTCGCAGCAATTTTAATACGGTGCTCGGCAACTGACCGTTGAAAATCACCAGTCAAGTTGAAATAGATATGGTTGGTCGGATTAAAAATCGTATCCTTATCCGATACAGCCTGGTAGTCAACCGTCAATTCATTTTTGTCCGTCAAACAATAAATAGCCTTGACCCTCACATCACCAGGAAAGCCATTAAAACCATCTTTTAGGACCATACCAAAGGTCACTTGATTTCTCTCATGGTCTAGCTCAACGTCCCAGTACTGCTCATTTGCCGTGTCAACCCCACCGTGTAGAGTCCTACCAGGTTCATTTTCTGTAAAATGATAGCTTGTTCCCTTTATCTCAGCTTGGGCACCTGAAATACGCCCCGCTACTGGGATAATTGTTGAACCAGGATACAAATCTGTCTTGCGGTAATCTTCATCCGACTTAGCCGCCAAACTGACATTTCGTAAACCGCCATTTTCTTCTACTGGCAGAAGCACTTCTACCACTCTAGCTCCAAAATCCGTCAAGGTTACCTGCATGCCATTCTTGTTTTCCAAGCAATACAGTTTTGCTTTTTCACCAAATGTTTTTACTTCAATCATTTCTTTTCCTCACAAGCCAAATGAGGGAGTCACTATTGTAACTCCCTCAGGATACTTAAAGCCTATCAACTATAGAACATTTTATAATTAACGAAAATCAAATCCGTCTGTAACAATCGGCTGAGTTAGCCTCACTCTCCCGTTTCTAGGCTCAGGCTTTCTGTGGTCACTTTCTTATTTCAAGGTGACCAGCTGAAACAGTTCACCGAACTGTTTCACTCATCGTCATCTTCATCACTTGTTAGTAGGCTATTGACGTGAACTAGGTTGCTTGTACCAAATTCGACATAGTCTACAGCTTCGCCAAGCAGGACGCCGTTCAAGAACCCGATAACCATTGGCATGTTCATACCTGCATAGAGGTCAAACTGCCCACCTTCAATCAATTTTCGTGATACGACATTGGCTGGTGTACCACCTAACAAGTCTGCGAAGACAACGAAATCTTCCAATCCTACAATTGTTTCTTCAAATTTTTTCTGGAAGTCTTCTGGACCTTCTTCTGGTAATAAAGCTACTGTATAGATGTCCTCTTGAGGACCCATAATCATTTCAGTAGATTTTTTCAACTCCTCGCAGAAGATACCATGACTTACTAATACTAAACTTCTAGTCATTATGCCATACCAAATAGGAAGTGACCGATTGCTGACAAGCCAAGTGCAAGCACAATAATAATCAAGATAGCTTTAGTCGAAGTCATGCCACGACGACCAAGAAGCCAGAAGACAAATCCTGTAAAGATTGCAGGTACTAGGCGTGGGAAGATGGTATTCAAAATATCTTGAACATCAATCACTTTTTCTCCAATAGCTGGAGCCCAAGTCACTTCAAAGTTAATCATAGTTGCAATCAAGGCACCCATCATGAAAACACCCATTACAGATGCTGCATCAACAAGAGCCGTCAAGCGATCGCGCATGGTTGTAATCAACTTAGTACCTTCTTTGTAGGCAACTTCCAACTGTTTCCAACGGAAAATATCATAGGCAATGGCTACTGCTACCCAAAGAAAGATACCAACTGGAGATCCCTCTTTACCCATAGTAGCAGCCACAGTCCCCATAATCGCTGGAACAAGAGAACCAAAGATTGAGTCACCGATTGGAGCAAATGGTCCCATCAAACCTGTCTTAACACCGTTAACCGCATCTTTAGAAGCGACACCATCACTTTCTTCAAGTGCCAAGTCAATACCTGTGATGATGGTATGGAAGAATGGTGAAGTATTGAAGAACTGAGTATGCAATTTCATCATTTCCTTCAACTCAGGAGTACCATCTCCATACATTTTACGCAATTGTGGCAAAATCATGTAGAGGTAGCCAGATGCCTGCATCCGCTCATAGTTCCAACCAAGTTGGAAAGTGAACAAGCTACGTTTGTTGATTTGATTAAAATCTTCTTTTGTTAATTTGTAATTAGATTTCGTCATCTTCAATTTCCCCACTTTCTGAATTTGATGGAGCAACCACAGTTACTTTTTGGCTATTTTTGAAGTGAATCACTGAAAGGAATGCACCCACAATAGCGATACCAATCATTGACAAACCTTTGAAGTTATTGACAAAGCTTACGCCTGCATCTTCAGGAAGAGTACCAACGATACCAGCAACTGCACCACCCAAAGCTGATACGTTACCGTAAAGAACAGTCAACATAGCTGTAAGAGCGAAACCAACTGCCAAGTAGTGAAGGTTGCGTTTAAGTGGAAGATAGTGAAGTAAGATTGCAAATCCAAGACCTGGAAGCATACGAGCTGCAAGAGTTAAGCCTGCTGCAATCCATTTGTATTCAGGCAACTCAATCGTAGTGACAAGAGTTTCTACAAGACCACCACCAAAAGCAAGGGCAAGGAAAACTGGAAGTGCACGAGAAAGTGCCCAAGGAATTGCACCAAGAAGGTAGTTGCGTTCAATACCAGCATAGTCAAAACGTTCAATTGCTGCATCTACACGATGGGCAAAGAAAGTAGTAGTGAAACGACCTAAAATATCTGTATAAACCAACAACCCTGCAACTGGTACGCCAATAGTGGAAATGGCAATTTCTGGATCTAAGCCTTGTGAAATAGAGAAAGCTGTTGCAAGAACCGCACCAGATGTTGCATCAATACGTGACGCACCACCGAAAGTACCAACTCCCAAGACAACTAACTGCAAACTTGCACCAATTAGCAAGCCAACTTCCATGTTCCCCATGATTAAACCAGTGATAAACCCTGCAAAGATTGGTGAACCTGCTGACGATACAATTGTCAGCTCGTCACAAATCTGGTAAGCAGAGTAGAGCGTTAGAAGTAATATTTGCCACCATTGCATAATAGTGATCCTCCTTTAAATTTTTCAAAAATATCCGAATGTTATCTAACCTTATCCAATAATGGCATAAAGTCTTTTGGTGAATCGCCAGGTACCATTTGTGCAAATAATTTTACACCCTTAGCCACCAAGGCATCAAAATCTGCAATATCCTTATCTACAACGTTAATAGAACGAGTTACAGAACGAGTTTCCGGAGTTTGAGACATATTCCCTACGTTCAACTCAGGGAGCTCAACCCCATACTCTACCAAGCGAAGGAAGTTTTCTGGACGACGAGCAACAATCAAGAGACGTTGACTATCATACTTGCCCTCCTTAATATTATTAGCAGCCTTTTCAATCGGTAAAATCGATAATTTTACGCCTGGAGGACATGCTAATTTCAGTCCTTGTTTTTCAATGTCATTTTGAGCAACAGCATCATCGATAACCATGATACGACCGATGTTCAATTTCGTCGTCCATAAGTTAGCAACCTGACCGTGGATCAAACGACCATCAATACGCGTAGCAATAATTGCCATACAGTGTTCTCCTTTTCTTCATAAATCTTTTAGGCAGAAACCGATTAAAATTTCTACAAGTCTTTTATAACGGGTCTTTGTGAAAAATGAATCTTCTCTCTATATTTTCCTTCTGTCTCGAAGACAATTATTTCATTCGCTCCTTTCTTTAAGTATCCTTTTGGAATATAGAGATAGAGGATTGGCCCTTTTTCCCAAAAACGTCCAATATTTACATTATTAACGAAAACAACTCCCTTACCAAAACCTGTCATGTCTAAGTAAGTATCCGCAAGTTCATCCAGTTCAAACTGATAACGATAGAAAGCAGCTTGACCTTCCTCCCAGCCCTTACTAAAATCCAAGTCCTCAACTGACTCAAGATGCAAAGGATAGGTTTCCCAATGACCAATAAAATGTAAATCAGCCATCGCACCTCGACCAAGCCCTTTAGACTGGGTAGGAGCCGTTAGTTTGTGCCCATAATTGACACGCCCCATATTTTCTACCAAAATATCTAATTTTAGCTTGTCATCTTTAAAATCCAATTCAACATCATCACCAATCTCAGTCTGATACTGAGTTGCAACGAATTTTCCATCTGCATAAATTTGGATACGGTCACGCGCATCAACCACTCGGAAACGTTCCGCTTCTGTCTTATCCCGCTCCAACTCTGTTCTATATAAAATATAACCTGTTGACTGATCAAGCTCTTCCATATTCTTAGGATAAAACCCTTTTACGCAATCGCTTACATTTTCTAGAGTAGCAAATAAACTCACCTTATCACGAAGCGACACATCTGAAAAAGCTTTTGCCTCTTTTACAAGCGGTTCTGCATACTCTAATTCAGGATAGACTTCTTTCAAACGTTGTTGCAAAAGATAAAACTTCTTAGTAGGATTTCCAGCTTCATCCAATATAGCATCATAATCATAAGAAGTTACCTGAGGCAAATCAATTTGACCACGAGCAGAGCAACCATTCATGAAACCAAAATTTGTTCCACCATGGAACATGTACAGATTCAAGGAGCCCAATTCGATACATTCCATAACCGAATCAACCATTTCCTCCGGCTCTCTACGAATAATTTCATCGCCCCAACGATTGAACCAACCATCCCAAAATTCCATACACATGAGTGGCCAATTCTTCTGATGTTCATTAAAGAATGCCGTCATATTTGCAAAATTCTCTCTAGCTTTAGAACCAAAGTTTCCTGTTACAAATACATCGTCCTCTATCAGTGTTCCTGCACGTAATGTTGCTCGCCAAGAACCGTCCGAGGTAAACAAGGGAGCAGTTAGACCATGTTTACGCATCAAGCCAGCCACCGATCTTAGATACTCCTTCTCCTCGCCATAAGAGCCATACTCATTTTCCACTTGGAACATAAGTACATTCCCACCCTGTGCGAGTTGGAGCTTGGCCAATTTAGGAATAAGAGAAGCGTAATATTCATCTAAGTGCTGCAAGTACACCGAATCACTCGAACGTACTCTAAGCTCTTCCTTCATCAACCAAGCAGGGAGGCCACCCCATTCCCACTCCGCACAAATATAAGGGGAAGGACGTACAATTGCATAAAGCCCTAATTCTTGAGCCAATTTCAAAAATCGCTCAATATCTAATATACCCTCGTAACAAAACTCACCCTTTCGAGGTTCATGCATATTCCAAGGGACATAGGTTTCAACCGTATTAAAACCAAGGGCCTTTAAGTTATACAAAGAATGGTACCAATCATCAGGATGGACACGAAAATAATGAATCGCGCCTGATAAAATCTTAAAGGATTCACCGTCCAAATAAAATTGGTCTCCAATATAAAATTCTTTCATTTCTTCCTCCGATGCAACCGCTTACCTTTCTATTAATATACTAACACTTCTTTGTGGTTATGTCCAGTACTTTTTAAAAAATTTTTACTTTTTTTTGCAAACACATCTATTTCATCAGTCAGAAAGGGATTACATCTATTTTTTTATGGATTCCAGCTATATTTTTTGATTTTCATCAATTAATTTAGTATAATGAGCCATGGAAAGGAAGGAAATAAGTATGAAAGTACCTAAGTACCAGCTTATACAAAACGACTTACGCCAGCAAATTATCTCTGGCAAATTTGAAAATGGCGACAAATTTTACACAGAATCTGAATTAACAAAACTATTTAACGTTAGCTCTATTACCGTTATTCGTGCAGTAAACGAACTAGTTAAAGACGGCTACCTCGTTCGTCAACAAGGTAAAGGAACCTTTGTATCCCGTTCACGCAAAGGACGTCTTGTAGAATTTTCTGATATTGAGATTTTTCCTATGGATAAGGATAAGGTTACTGTTCTCTCGTGCGAAAAAGGCAATAAACCCGATATCCTTGAAAAACTAAATCTTGACAAGAATGAGTTTTATTATAAAATTGTACGCGTCCGCGCAGCAGAAGACACTCCATACATCTTCCACAATTCATACATCCCTCAACGATATATCCAGAATCCAGATGCTCCACTCGAGCACTATCAATCAATCTATCAACGCTTCAAACTGGACTACAATATCCACATGTCCGAGGAACCATTTGTAGAAACGAATGAAATTGTCAGCCCATGTCCAAAAGAGGTTGCCACTCATTTGAAATTAAAAGCGACTGAACCAGCTGTACTACAAAACAAAACAACTACTAACAGTACTAGCGGTGAAGTGATGGAATATACTGAAACTTACAAACACTGGAAGTATTACAAATTTGAAATTACAGCCAATCATCGCTAAAAAAACGCAGACTAACGTCCGCGTTTTTTTCATACCCAATAACAATCAAAAGTAGCCTAGGAAATAAAGCCGAAGATAGAACTGGATTTCATCAAGGCTCTTGACAGCGAATAATTTTGATTTTCGAAGAGTATTAATTCTAATATCCCCGTTGATGGGTAATCTTGTAACGAAACTGGTCCGCTCTAGCAATACTAAACGTAAACTCGATAATTCTATTCTTATCATTATAGGTTTTTCTTACCAAATGAAGTACTGGACTATTACTTGGAATTCCGAGTATCTTAGCTTCATTATCCAAAGCAATACTTGCATAGAACTCTTCTTCTGCCAAACGAATCACCTGATGATAATCCTCTGAAAAAATTTCATACAAGGGAGTTGACTTCATTCGCTGAGCAGCTAATCCAGGAAATAGCGAGGCAGGAACATATGTCCTTTCCAACATCATCGGAACCTCATCTGCAAGTCTCAAACGTTCAACTTCAAACACTTCCTCACCCTGACTAAGTTGTAGATGCTGCGCAATATAGTCCGACGCCTTAACCAATTCAAAGGATAAAATCGAGGTCCTCGGTACTTTCCCAATTTTTTTCATTTGCTCAGTAAAACTATAGGCCTGAGACAAATCCACTGCAGTATCTGAAATCTCAGATACATAGGTTCCCTTACCGTGCTTCTTATAGACTAAGCCACGTTTTTCCAATTCTTGCAAAGCCAAACGAACTGTAATACGACTGACACCGTAAACCTGTGTTAACTCACGCTCTGAAAATAACTTGTCATTCGGAGCCATCCTCTCACGAATTGCAACTTCCAATTCATCAACCAACTGCAAATAGAGAGGTTTCTCAACAGTTTGACTAACCATAGACTCCTCCTTTCTAACCCACATAAGCTTACAAATCTATTTTACACCAAATTTCATATATTAACAATATCTTAGGTGATAAAATACCAGCTCTTCAAGCTAAAGCAAGGTCACCTCATCTGGCAAAGTAATGGTCTCTTTTCCCTGCTTGTCCATTACCAAGATTGTTGAGGGATAAAAAGGATCAAAACGACTACCTAAATCTACAGCCAGTACATTTTTATAACCTTCCTGCGAAAAGACCAACGTAATCTTACCACGACGATTTTTGATAGAAAAACGGATTACATTTTTCAAAGGAATAACTCCTTTTAAGTAGTGATCAATAACATACCAAAAACTATCAATCACTTCCCCAGGAAGCGAGGTCACAACTCCAAAACTTGCATAGCGCCCATTTGTTTGTTCAAAGGCCATAAGCCCCTCCTTTACAATAAGAAAAAAGCCTGTAAAACAGGATTTTCTTTTCTAACTTTATCTACTTCTCAGTTCTAAATAGCGTTTGTACCAGATATTAACGTAGGCTGGAGAGAATGGTCCGCGCTGGTTATTGATCCAATCAACCAGTATCTTGACATTTTCCTTCAAAATAAAATCAATATCATCCGAATACTTCATCGCCTTACGATGACGCTCATATTCATCCACATCCAGCAGTCTCTTTTCACCATCAGCAAAGACCTTAACATCTAGGTCATAATCAATGTATTTGAGTGCCTCATTGTCGAGAACATATGGACTAGCAAGGTTACAATAATAGGAAACTCCGTTTTCACGAATCATTGCAATGATATTGAACCAGTATTTTTTATGAAAATACACGATTGCTGGTTCTCTTGTTACCCAACGCCTACCATCATTTTCAGTCACTAAGGTATGATTATTGACTCCAATAATAGCATTTTCCGTTGTTTTTAATACCATGGTGTCACGCCAAGTGCGATGAATTTCACCGTCATGCTTATAACTTTGAATTGTAATAAAGTCGCCTTCCTTTGGTAATTTCACTTTGTTACCAACTTTCTACAATTACAATTTATCTTGACTATTATATCATATTTTTCTAACCTAGGCTAAATTTTTTCACAGATAATCACGAAGGACAGTCTGAATCCGATCAAAGTCATAACCCTTTCGAGCTAAAGCCTGTATCAACCTTTGCTTCAATTCATAGCCTTCATATTTACGACTATATTTTCTATACTGCTTATCCAATTCCTTAGCGATTAAATCATCTTCATTTTCTTCATCAGCCACAAGTTCCAACTGACCCAGGCTTTGTTTGGCCGTCTCATAAGAAAAACCCTTGCCCATCAATCCCTGTACAACTTTATCTTGCAAAGCTCGAAGAGGCAACTTTCTTTGGTATCTACCCACCAATTTCTCCCCAATCTTCCCAGCAAGCTCTGAAAAATCTTCCTCTGCCAGCCTTTTATCAATCAGCGGTTTAGGAATTCCTTTCTGCATCAACTTCTGACGAATCATAGCTGGTCCCTTATCTCCATTTAGAGCATTCTGATGAACATAGCTATCAACATAGTTCCCATCGTCCAGCCATTTTTCCTCTTCTAATACCGTCACTATCTTGACAATATTGTTTTCTTCAATTTCATATTTTTTTAGATAATCACTAACTTCTTTTTTGGTACGTTGCTTGAAAGAAAGGTAATAAAGTGCTAGATTTTTCCCATAAGAAAACTGAGCAAAATCGCGAAGCTCACAAAACTCCTGCTCCGTGATTTCCTTTCCCTTACTAAGCATGAAGCGAACAATTGTGTCTTCCGTAATATACAAACTATCCTGACCATCCACTTCAAGTAAATAAAGACGTTTCTTCTTTTCAATTTTTGTAATTCTCATTCTTTCATTATACAGGATTTTTCGGTAAAATAATAATATGAATCTACAAGTAAACCAACGAATCCCCTTAAAAATCAAACGAATGGGCATCAACGGAGAAGGCATCGGATTTTATCAAAAAACGCTAGTCTTTGTCCCTGGTGCCCTTAAGGGGGAAGAAATTTTTTGTCAAATTACCTCAGTCAAACGAAATTTCGTTGAAGCAAAATTGTTAAAAATCAACAAGGAATCAAAATTCCGTGTCAAGCCTGCCTGTGACATCTATCAAGCCTGTGGTGGTTGTCAAATCATGCACCTCCGCTATGATAAACAATTAGACTTCAAACAAGATCTCTTGCAGCAGGCCCTAAAAAAGTTCAAACCAGCTGGCTACGAAAACTACACTATTTATCCAACAATCGGTATGGATAAGCCTAGCCACTATCGTGCCAAATTACAGTTCCAGACTCGATCTTTCAAAGATCAAGTCAAGGCCGGTCTCTATGCAGAAAATTCCCATCGCTTGATTGGAATTACGAATTGTTACGTCCAAGATGCCGAAACACAAGAGATTATCAACGGAATCGCAAAGCTACTCACCAAGCACCGTATTCCTATTTACAATGAGCGCAAGCAACATGGAATCCGCACGGTTATGGTCCGCAAGGCTCGAAAAACAGGTCAAGTTCAAGTAATCTTTATCACCTCTTGTCAGGTTAATCTTATTAAATTAATTGATGAACTCACCAGTCAATTTCCAAGTATAATCACTATTGCTCTAAACTGGAATAGACAGAAAACGAGTGATATTTATGGGGAAAAAACAGAAATTTTATGGGGAGAACAAGCTATCGATGAGGCTGTTTTAGATTACGAATTCTCACTATCTCCACGGGCATTTTACCAACTAAATCCCCAACAAACAGAAATTCTCTACGGCGAAGCCGTCAAGGCTTTGGACATTTCAGGAGATGAAAACTTGATTGATGCCTACTGTGGCGTTGGCACAATCGGCTTCGCCTTTGCTAAAAAGGTCAAATCTGTTCGAGGTATGGACATTATTCCAGAAGCCATCGAGGATGCCAAAGCAAACGCTAAGCGAATGGGACTATCCAATACCCACTATGAGGCAGGTAAAGCAGAAGAAATCATTCCAAAGTGGTACCAAGAAGGCTACAGGCCCGATGCCTTGGTAGTTGATCCTCCACGAACTGGACTCGATGAAAAGCTCCTCAAAACCATTTTGGATTACAAACCAGCTAAAATGGTTTACGTATCCTGCAATGTCTCCACCCTTGCAAGGGACCTTGTTGAGCTAAGCAAAGCCTACAAGGTAGAATACATTCAATCTGTCGACATGTTTCCCCACACAGCACGGACCGAGGCGGTTGTTAAATTGTCCAAACGAGATATCAACCATCATATTGATCTTGAAATTAATGAAGACGACCTCAAAGATATTTCTGTCAAGAAGGAAGCCACTTATTCAGAAATCAAAGATTATGTCTTTAGAAAATTCGAATTAAAAGTATCTACTCTTAACATTGCTCAAGTTAAAAGGAAACTTGGGATAATTGAGCGAGAGAACTATAATCACTCTAAGAAAGAAAATCAAAGAGTTCCAAATTGTCCACCCAAAAAAGAACAAGCTATCATCGATGCGTTAAGTTGGTTTGGAATGATTGAGTAATTAAATAAATTAAAAAGTGCAGAATTGATCTGCACTTTTTAACGTTCATAATCATTTGTATTGCGATTTTTACTTATTTGTTTTTGGTGTAATTTTTTGTGTTTTTCGATGCGTTCAAATACTTTTTTCTTATCATTTTCAGTGAGATAGTTTTGAAAATCTTCGTATAGGTTCATTGCAGGCTGCACTTCCTTCAATAGCGAATCCATTTTTTTCTCCGCTTCTTTTTGTTCAGCAATGCGTACTGACCTCTCATGTTGAAGTTGTACTCTAGCTCTTTTCAATTCACCAGTCAATTGGCTAATTTTCTTTTTTAATCCTTTGACAATACTATTGTTAAAGACTTTATCAATAAAATCGTCTAAAATTTGTTTCATAGGTTTGGTATTTACTTGGTATAACATTTTTTCAAAAATTTTTAAAGGTACAACTGCAAATTTTTCTTTTTTTCCAATTAGTCCACGTTCCTCTACTTTAAAGTCCTTGGTAAATAGGTAATTCTTATCCTCTTTAATTCCAATATCCTTTAATAATTGTTCGTTGATAGCATTTATAGCTTTTTCTTGAGCTAATAGTAATTCTAGTTTATCAGCTTTAGCTTCAAACTTTTCATCTAACTTATTAACAGACTCTTGCTTTGAATGGATGACATTATCATATTGTTCAATTGATTGTGTTTTTCTATCAATCTCTTTTTCAAGTGTATTCAACTTCTCTTTCTTTTTTGCAAATTCTTTTTCTACTTTTGAGACCTCAGAAGTGATTTCAGCTTTAATCTCATTCAGTTTCTTTCCTTTTTCCTCCTCAAGTTCAGCCATCATTTCTTTATATTCACGCATGTCTTTAATCTTGTTCGTACCTACTTTTTTACGTTCGACTGCCATTTCTTTCAACATTGTCTCAAGGACTTTAATTTCGTTGTTGCGAAAAGCCATAAGTTGAAATTTTCCTTTTTCTGTAAATCCCTCTTGCTTCAATGCTTTTGAAAAGCTGGGCTGTTTAGAGAGACCATTTTTATAACCGTCTGCGATGGGAACTACATTTAAATGTAAATGCGGAGCACCTTTTTCATCCAGATGCACTACTGCATTATAAACACGGAAATGTGGATGACGTTTTTCGAAATCTTGTGCATATTTAGCTAAATATATCCCTATGTTGAGTTTATATCCTTCTGGTAATTCATCCCAATCCGCTTTTGATCCAATACCAATGATAAACTCTCTTTGTTGATCTAAGGTATCAAGTTTACCAACATGTTTATAATAATCCTTGATTTTTCGATCATTTCTTATCTGCTTTTCATTGTATTCCTGCAAAGAAGGTCCAAATTCCTTTTCATATAGCTCTCGAATATCTAATTGTTTAACTACAATATTTTGATGACTTTTATCTCTAAGAATATGTGAATGTTCTGGGCTCTTCCATTCTTTTTCTGTTAAATCTCTATTATTATGTCGAATGTTTGTCATTCTCGGATTTGTTTTAAATGAAATAGTTAATTTTGGCATCACGTATACTCCTTAAAAATTTTTCTTTAATACAGTATGCCTTAAAAACTCATTTTAAAAATTTGAGAATGAATTTATTGGGAACTATCCCTGAACCAAGTAATTAATTACTGATGTTTTATTCTTTAGGACTGAAATCTATGGAGACCAATCTCTTACTATTAGAATGAAATTGACACCTTAACGAGTCCATTATAGAAAAATGTATTGACTATTTAAGTAATCCATATTTAAGCGATTAATGGTTTTGTATAGTTGACCATTTTGGCTGTAATAATGGATTCATAAATTACTCCATGATTGAAAAACATTGGCTAATAAAGTAATCCATGTTTGTAAAATAAAAGGCCAAGTAAAGTAGTCCATAATTGTATAATATATGGCTGAATAAACTAGTCCATATTCTCTAAATTAATGGACTAATTAAAGAAGCCCATATTTTCAAAAATAGCGGACCAATAAAGTAATCCATTCTTTAACAGATAATGGTTTTATAAAGTTACCCATTATGACTTAAAAAATGGATAGATAAATGACCCCATTATTTTTGTAGAAAAGTGATTATTTAAGATTGGTATCTTAATTTCTAAATTATCAATATCTTAAAATTTTGTGTTATGATTGCTCGAATAGCGAACAACGGCGAGGCGCTCCGCTATTCCTCGCCAAATAAATTAGACTCAATGATTTTCATTAAAAAATTTGAGAAGCAAGTAACAGAGGTTTTTGTTACTTTTTGTCAAAAAGTAACGTTTTTGTAGTTTTGACAACCCTACGGTTCATCAAAACTACAAACGCTCTGCCGAGGGCTATGGGTTGCACCCCTTTTTTGACCCTCACGGTTCAAAAAATTCACTGCTTTTTCGGCCCACAAAAGTGGCCTCGAAAAAATCGGCGCGAACTACGCACCGAAAAAATTGCTTCACGCAATTTTTGCTTGCCCATCTTTTGCTAACAAAATAATTTCAGCTGCGCTAAAATTATCAGCAAAAAATGGTCTTCGCCCGTCGCACGAATCAACGTGCGATTTGTCCGCGAACAGCGCAGACAAAAAAGAGAGAGCTTATAACTCCCTCCCATGCTTATTAACTAGGCTATTACTCTAGTTAATGTTTGCAATTAGACATATATTCATCATACGAGATTTCCAATGGCTCATAAATCGAAATAGTTTTAAGCTCAATCAACGGTCGTGGGACTGACCCCAAAAAAGTGAGAATTTAATAAAAACACCCTAGGGCTACCGTCTCCGGTATTCAACCGGAGACAGGTAGTCCAATTTTTGTTGGATTCTTTTTTCATTATAATATTTGATGTAATTTTCTACAATTTGAATTACAATATATTTCTGAAACTACACAATACAAATATTGACATGCAATTATTAATTGGTGGATTTTAAGTTGACATCTATAAAGTTTAATGTTAGAATACATTCAAAAATATATTTGAATGAGGTGTTTTATGATTCAAAATATTGTTACTTCAATAATCCTGTATTCTGGGACAGCCGTAGACTTACTTATTATCCTAATGTTATTTTTTGCCAAAAGAAAAAGCAGAAAAGACATCATTAACATCTATTTAGGACAATTTCTAGGCTCTGTTAGTCTAATATTGCTAAGTTTGCTTTTTGCATTTGTCTTAGATTATATTCCTAGTAAAGAGATTTTAGGTTTGCTCGGTTTGATTCCAATTTTCCTAGGCCTCAAAGTTTTGCTTTTAGGAGATTCTGATGGAGAAGCTATTGCCAAAGAAGGTTTGAGCAAAGATAATAAAAACCTGATTTTTCTAGTCGCTATGATTACTTTTGCAAGTTGTGGTGCTGACAATATTGGTGTCTTTGTCCCATATTTTACTACCTTAAATTTAGCGAATTTGATAGTGGCTTTACTGACCTTTCTAGTCATGATTTATCTCTTGGTTTTTTCTGCCCAAAAATTGTCACAAGTCCCTTCTGTTGGAGAAACTTTGGAAAAATATAGCAGATGGTTTATTGCCGTTGTCTATTTAGGATTGGGGATGTATATCCTGATTGAAAACAACAGCTTTGACATGCTATGGGCTGTGTTAGGCTAGGAGAAAAAAATTATGAAAAAAGATAGTATCTGTCAAGTGGATGTTATAAATCAACAAAATGTTACAACCGCAACGAACTACCTTGAAAAGGAAAAAGTCCAAAAATCACTTCGCATTTTATCAAAATTTACCGATAATAAACAGATAAATATCATCTTTTATCTCCTTGCCGTCGAAGAACTCTGTGTCTGCGATATAGCCTGTTTATTAAATCTCAGTATGGCATCTGCCTCCCACCATCTTCGTAAACTAGCCAATCAAAACATCTTGGACACTAGAAGAGAGGGGAAAATTATATATTATTTTATAAAAGATGAGGAAATCAGAGATTTTTTTAATCAACTAGGATAACAACTATTTTTACTACTTTTCCATGATTATAGGGAGATTATATATGAAATTTTTGATGAAAATTACTCACAAGAAATACCTACTCGTATCAAATGTTTAAGAAAAAAGTATAATTTAAAGCAAAGCGACCTACGATTTTATCAGCGTTTACAGACATTCAAGAGAAATCTCTTGGATGTCTTTTTTGGGCTAAAGCAAGGCTATGATTAGCCTTGGCAAATTTGCCTAACAGCTCCAAACCTGTCATCAAATGAAATCGATGAGTTATCAGAATGAGTCGTAGCCTTCATCTCACAGTATAGGTAGATGGCTAATTTCATTTTAAAACTTTCAGTTTTAAGGGACTGACCCCAAAAAGTGAGAATTTAATAAAAAGACTTGACATATTTCGTTTACAATAGTAAACTTATTTTGAACATATTCGTTTACATTTGTAAACGACAAGGAGGAAAGGAAAATGAGCACAATAGAACTTAATACTTCTATCACAGATGCTGAATGGGAAGTAATGCGTGTAGTTTGGGCAAATGATCGAGTAACTAGTAAAACAGTCATCTCTGTATTGAAAGAAAAAATGGACTGGACAGAATCCACTATCAAAACGATCTTAGGTCGATTAGTTGAAAAAGGCGTACTAAATACAGAGCAAGAAGGTAGAAAGTTTATTTACACTGACAATATTGTAGAGAAAGAAGCCGTAAGGGATTATGCAGAAGATATTTTTAACCGTATTTGCAATAAGAAAGTTGGAAATGTAATAGGAAGCATCATTGAAAATCATGTCTTAAGCTTCGATGATATAGATCGACTAGAGAAAATATTAGAGATAAAAAAATCTTTCGCAGTAGAAGAAGTGGCTTGCAATTGTCCAGAAGGACAATGCGAGTGTCATTTACATCATCATTAACATAAGGAGGAATAAAAATGAGTAAGAATAAACATATGTTATTAGGTATTGGACTTACAGTCGTATTAACTGCAGTTGGATATATTACACTTTTAGAACCAATGATTAGTTATTTTAAAATAAACCAGAGTGCAGTTAATATAGATATTCAAACAAGTAAAACAAAAAGTACACTTCCTATACCACCACTATTAGAGGATAAAAATCCAGATCCTAATATTGCGGATTTTACTTTAGAACCTCAAGAAAGAGAAACTTCATTTTTACCAAATACCAAGACACGAACTATGGGTTACAACGGAAGTTTCTTAGGCCCTGTCATCAGAGTAAGTAAAGGTGAGCAAGTAAATGTGCACGTAAATAACAAGCTAAAAGAAGCAACTACAGTTCACTGGCATGGACTAGAGGTAGAAGGAGAAAAGGATGGGGGCCCTCATCAAGGAATTGAACCAGGAACAACTTGGGAGCCTAGTTTTACAGTAAATCAACAGGCTGCAACATTGTGGTATCATCCGCACTTTGGAGGAAATACTGCTACCCAAGTTTATAAAGGTTTAGCAGGACTATTCTATGTGGATGATGAAGTATCAAAAAGCTTAAATATTCCTAAGGAATATGGAGTAAATGATATACCTTTAGTAATTCAAGATAGAAGCTTTGGCAAGGACGGCAGTTTTATTTATAATACAAATATGATGGATGGAGCAACAGGGGATACTATCATAGTTAACGGAGCTATTAAACCTAATTTAGAGGTTAATAGAGTCAAGATGAGATTTAGAATAGTTAATGGTGCTAATGCAAGTAACTTTAATTTGAAGTTAGATAATAGAGATGGATTCTATCAAATAGCATCTGATGGTGGATTTTTAGAAAAACCGGTTAGCCAGAGAAATATTATGTTATCACCTGGGGAAAGAGCAGAGATAATAGTGGACTTTTCAAAGTATGAAAAGGGAACGCAGCTATCACTTATGAGTAATAAGGAAGCCATTATGACCTTTAATGTTAAAGGCGATGGGAAAGATGATACTGAAGTACCTAGCACTTTAACGAATATAGAAAGAATGTCAGAAGCACAAGCTACTAAGATAAGAAGTTTTGAGCTTCAAGGTATGGGTCACATGGTATCAATAAACGGTAAAAAGTTTGATATGAATAGAATTGATGAAACAGTGAAGCTTGGAGATACAGAGATTTGGGAAATTACAAACCCAGGATCTATGATGCATGAAATGGGACACCCATTCCATATTCATGGCACCCAGGTTCAAATTCTATCAAGAAACGGTAATGCGCCTTCTCCAGAGGAGAGCGGATGGAAAGATACTGTATATATTGAGCCTAACGAAAAAGTAAGACTTATAGTTAAGTTTAATAAGAAGGGTAGTTATATGTACCACTGTCACATTCTTGAACATGAAGAAGCAGGTATGATGGGACAAATTAAAGTAGAATAATAAATAATATTGAAGATCATGTCTTAAGCTTCGATGATATAGATCGACTAGAAAAAATATTAGAGATAAAAAAATCTTTCGCAGTAGAAGAAGTGGATTGCAATTGTCCAGAAAGACAATGCGAGTGTCATTTATATCATCATTAAGAATAAGGAGGAATTTAAAATGAACAATAACAACAAACATTTATCCCACTGTCACCATAATCATGGCGACATGGATCATTCAAAACATGAGCACGTAAGCACGGAAGAACATGGAGACCATAAGAATCAACATCAAGAACATCATGCTGAGCATGATCACAGCGGGCACAGCGGGCACAGCGGGCACAGTGGGCATGACCACAGTGGGCATCACGGAGGGCATGAACACCATCATCACGGTAACTTTAAGGAACTTTTCTTAAAATCATTGCCACTAGGAATCATTATTATGCTCTTATCCCCTATGACTGGGTTTGACCTACCATTCCAGTTTACTTTTCCATATTCTGATATTGTAGTAGCTATTTTATCTACTATATTAATTATTTATGGTGGACGTCCATTCTATCAAGGCGCAGTTGACGAATTTAAACAAAAAGAACCTGGAATGATGGCTCTAGTTTCTTTAGGTATAAGTGTTTCATATTTATACAGTATTTATGCTGTTATCATTACCTACGTAACGGGTGGACACGTGATGGACTTTTTCTTTGAATTTGCTTCATTATTATTAATCATGTTATTAGGTCACTGGATTGAGATGAAAGCTATTGGAGAAGCAGGAGACGCACAAGCAGCATTGGCTAAGTTGGTACCAAAAGATGCTCACGTTGTGTTAGAAGATGATTCAATTGAAATACGTCCAGTTGCTGACTTACAGGTAGGCGATTTAATTCGTGTTCAAGCCGGAGAAAATGTGCCAGCAGACGGAACTATCGAGCGTGGCGAATCACGTGTAAATGAAGCTCTTTTGACTGGAGAATCAAAAGCAGTTAAAAAAGGTCCTGGCGATGAAGTAATCGGAGGCTCAACAAATGGAGAAGGGGTTCTTTATATTAAAGTGAATGAGACAGGTGATCAATCCTTTATCTCTCAAGTACAGACTTTAATTAGCCAAGCTCAAAGTCAGCCTTCCAGGGCAGAAAATATTGCGCAAAAGGTTGCAGGGTGGCTCTTCTATATTGCTGTTATTGTCGCGCTAATTGCTTTTGTAGTGTGGATGATTATTGGAGATATCCCAACGGCAGTTATATTTACTATTACTACATTAGTTATTGCTTGTCCGCACGCATTGGGTCTGGCTATTCCATTGGTAACCGCCCGAAGCACAAGCTTAGGGGCTAGCCGTGGCTTACTAGTAAAAGACCGCCAAGCCTTAGAAATAGCTCAAGATGCAGATGTGATAATTTTAGATAAAACGGGTACTTTAACAACTGGTGAATTTAAAGTATTAGATGTAAAACTTCTTAATGACAAATATACAAAAGAGGAAATCATTGCCTTATTGGCAGGTATTGAAGGAGGATCTAGCCACCCAATTGCTCAATCAATTATAAGGTTCGCCGAGCAGCAAGATATACGTCCAGCATCTTTTGATTCGATTGATGTGATTTCCGGTTCTGGAGTAGAGGGTAAAGCAGGTGGGCACCGTTACCAATTAATCAGTCAAAAAGCCTATGGACGTAATCTTGATATGGATATTCCAAAAGGAGCAACTCTTAGTGTCTTAGTAGAAAACGATGATGCCATTGGTGCTGTAGCTTTAGGGGACGAATTAAAACCAACGAGTAAAGAGTTAATTAAAGCTCTTAAAAAGAACAATATTCAACCAATTATGGCAACAGGTGATAATGAAAAAGCGGCTCAAGGCGCGGCAGAAGTTTTAGGGATTGAGTATAGATCAAATCAATCTCCACAAGACAAATATGAGTTAGTTAAAACACTTAAAGATGAAGGAAAGAAAGTTATCATGGTAGGTGATGGTGTAAATGATGCTCCTTCTCTTGCCTTAGCAGATGTTGGTATAGCTGTAGGTGCTGGAACTCAAGTTGCATTGGATTCAGCTGATGTCATATTGACTCAATCCGATCCAGGAGATATTGAATCATTCATTGAATTAGCACACAAAACAACTCGTAAAATGAAACAAAACCTATTTTGGGGAGCTGGTTATAACTTTATAGCTATCCCTCTAGCTGCAGGAATTTTGGCTCCTATTGGTATCACATTAAGCCCTGCATTAGGAGGAATCCTAATGTCTGTGTCAACAGTCATCGTCGCCATTAATGCTATGTTATTAAGTTTAGATCCAAAAAATAACGGTTAACAGATCGAATGATTGAAACTCCTTAAAGTATCAAGATACAATAGTTTTACAGGAGAAAAAGAGATGTAAGTACTGGCTCTTTGTAAAATCGTGTTGGTAGAAGTAGACGATTTTTCTACCAACACGATTTTTAATTTATTATAGAACTGATTATTTTTAGGATATAAGTACCTGAAGCATAGAGATGAGTATGGCTATAGTCAAAATAAAGCAGTAACAGCCTTGAAATATATAAATCTATCATTCAAAGAATTGATTTATGAACAATACGATTACTATGTTAAAAAAAATAAGAAAGATCCTTTGGATCGGGCTATCGATTATATGCTGAAATTTCAGAGAACTGATGCAAATTTTGAGATTCCCAAGCTTCTTGCTGTTGTTGATTCTATTCAAAAATATGTTTTTAGCCAATCAAAAATGAAGTGCGGGGACTATAGCGTGTTTGCTTCTTTATTAGAAAATGAACAAGTTGATGAAAGATTACAATTCTTAATTGATTATGGGGTACCTTGTTCAGCAGTCAAGAAAGTAAAATTACCAGAGGAGTTAACTGGTTATCCTAATATTATCCAATATCTAAAGGATAATATTTCGCAAATAAGTTCAAAGCTAATTCCTTATGAAATGAAGTTGATGAATGAGGCAATTTTTTAAGTGGATAATAATTTTTAAAATGTTGACAAGAGTTGTGTTTAATCGTACTGTATATATACTTCTAGTACACATCTAACAATGTTTTAAAACTAAAGAGGCTGGGCAAAAACTAGCTTCTCACAATAAAAAAACGAGCAATTCCAATTAGGAGTTGCTCGTTTTCCATTTCATGCTTTATAATTATAATAACCACAAAACAACTAGAAAGGCATGAAAAT